>JBAZTZ010000009.1:0-89233 GCA_041661705.1 Sulfuricurvum sp. | reverse complement strand
GCTTTGTTTTAAAAACACTGGACGAATACGGATCAAAACGAAAAATTGACTTCTCACTCTTTCAAGTTAAAAAATATTTACCTGTCGTTTGTCCATGAAGTTGTTGTCTGATTCGATTTGGTACTTAGTTCCTTTTTTTAAAAATTATATCATGAAATAATGCTAGATATGTAAGTTTCTGTTAATTTTAAAGATGGATTCCGTATCAAGTACGGAATGACGAGAAGAGGGAGATGGATTCCCGCCTTCGCGGGAATGACGGAGAAGTTTCGTTCGTGGTGAGCTTGTCGAACCATGAACATCACCCTTCGACAGGCTCAGGGCGAACGGGGATTAAAGGGCTTTCGCCATAATACGATTCAATCGTGCAATAAACCCTGCGGTATCCGCAAGCGTTTCACCCTCATAAAGTTTTGCCTGATCGAGCAATACATGCGCCGCATCGTCGATAAGGTTCATGTCTGCTGAATCACTGAGCTTTTTGATCAACTCATGGTTCGGATTGATTTGGAGGATTTGTTTCGGTGCTGGGATGTCGCCGCCCATGTTACCGAATTGTTTCATCATCTGAGCCATCATGTAGCCTTGGTCTTCTTTATCGACTTTTAGACATACGGCAGAATCGGTAAGATCAAAGGTTGTTTCGACTTTTGATACGTTCTCACCCAATGCACTTTGAAGTTGTCCGATAAATGATTCAAGGGTTTTTGCAGTCTCTTCGTGCTCTTTTTTCTCTTCTTCGCTCTCTTCGAGAACGGCATCGGTGACATTGATAAATTTGTACTCTTTATATTCTTGTACCATTGGGAAAACGATAGTGTCGATCTCTTCATTCAATACGAGAACATCAATCCCTTTTGCTTTGAAACGCTCTAGGCTTGGAGAATTTTTGAGCATTTGGAGAGACATTTTCGCGGTGATGTAATAGATCTCTTTTTTCTCAGCATCTACACCCTCTACGAATTTGCTGAACATTACCGGCTCTACAGAATTTAATGTATTAAGCTTAAGAAGCTCTAGGATTTTTTCACGGTTGCCCATGTCGCTGTAAAGACCCTCTTTGAGGACGTTACCGAACTCTTTGTAGAAGGCGTCGTATTTTTCGGTATCGTTTTCAGAAACTTTTGAGAGTTCTGTAAGCACTTTTTTGACCGATGCATTTTTGATTTTTGCCATTACGCGGTTGCTTTGGAGGATCTCACGGCTGACGTTCAACGGAAGATCAGCTGAGTCGATTACCCCACGAAGGAAACGTAAGTAGGTCGGCATAAGCTCTTTTTCATCGTCGGTGATAAATACACGGTTGATGTAGAGTTTGATACCGCTTTGGTAATCAACACGGTACAAGTCCATCGGTGCTTTAGACGGCACGTAAAAGAGGGTCGTGTATTCTAACGCCCCCTCGGCTTTGTTGTGCATCCACAACAATGGTTCGCTTGAATCGTGCGCGATGCTGGAGTAGAAGTCTTTGTACTCTTCCTCACTGATGTCGCTTTTACTGATTGTCCATAATGCGTTGGCTTTGTTGACTTGGACATTTTTAGTTTCGTTATGCCCTTTTTCTTCGCCCTCTTCGGCTGCTACCCACTCCTCTTTATCCATAAAAATCGGGAATGGGATGTGGTTAGAGTATTTTTTGATGATGCTGTCGATGCGATGCGTCTCTAGGAACTCGCCTTCATCGTCTTTGAGGTGCATGATGATGCTTGTACCGTGAGTGTCACGTTCTGCTGGCTCAAGATCGTACTCAGACCCTGCCATTGAAGACCATTTGTACGCTTGCTCTTCTCCTGCTTTACGAGAAATAACTTCGACTTTGTCCGCTACCATAAACGAGGCGTAGAAACCGACACCGAACTGACCGATAAGGTTGGAATCTTTTTTCTGATCGCCGCTAAGTTTTTCTAGGAATGCTTTAGTCCCTGATTTCGCGATGGTTCCGAGATTCTCAACCAAATCCGCTTCATTCATCCCGATACCGCTGTCGGAAATCGTAAGAGTTTTTGCCTCTTTATCGATTACGATGTCGATACGGGGGTTAAATGCTACCCCTTTATATACTTCGTCGGTGAGAACGAGCATATTTAGCTTGTCGAGTGCATCGGAGCTGTTTGAGACGAGTTCGCGGACGAAAATCTCTTTATTAGAATAAAGAGAGTGGATCATAAGATGTAAAATTTGAGAGACTTCGGTTTGAAATTGATGTTTTGCCATGTTGAATTCCTTGGATTATTTTTATATCGTGCGATTTTAACGAAATTGGATTAATAATGCAAGAAGTATCAAGTAAGTTTAGTCTATTCGACTAATACTTTATCCGTGTAAGATATAAACCATTATGAGGAGCTATAGAGGTTGTGTGCCGTTTTGTCCCATTGAGTTGTTCAATAAGCTGTTCTTTCGTTGATTTGCCTGAAGAGATACGGAGTAAAAAACCGACCATAAGACGAATCTGAGCACGGAGAAAACCGTTACCTTCAAAAACAAGGATAAGATACCCTTTGTGTTTATAGGCGTATGCACGGTAGATAATACGGGTGAAATGATCCATATCATTACCACTTTTTTTGAAGAGTTCGAAGTCATGAGTTCCTTCAAAAAGTTGTATCGCTTCACTAATAGTATGGAAATTAAGGGTGGGGATAAAACTTACAAAGTTGTCTTCGAAAGGATTGCTTTTTCCCTCTTTGAGGATATAGCGGTAGGTTCGTTTTTTGGCAGTGTAGCGGGCATGAAACTCTTTATCGACAAATTCGATGCGTTGTATACGTATGGAGGAGGGGAGCTGTAGATTGAGCATATCGGTAAGTCGTCGCAGATCACTCCAATAGTGAGGGAGATCGAGGTGCATTACTTGGTGCGTCGCGTGAACGCCTCTATCGGTGCGCCCTGACCCTTTGGGTGCGGTGTGGATACGCAGACGTTTAAGAGCAATAAGGAGTGTTCCAATGACGGTTTCATGAGTTGTGGGCTGTTGTTGTGAACCCATAAAGGCAGAGCCGTTGTAGCTCATGGTGATTTTGACACGGTTCAAAAGCGACTCCCGACAAGACGGCGATAAAATCCGTAGGTGATGGCAAGCCAAAAAATTGAAAAGATAGGGATGGCCCAAAAGTGCAATGGTTTATGAAGAAGCATACTTCCCGTATAAAAAACGATAATACTTAAAAAAAGCCACAGATAGATCCACCGTTTTTGATGACGGGCATGAACCACTCCCATAGCGACTATAAGAAAGAGGGAGAGAGAGGGAAAGAGACTTAAAAGAGCATTCGTAGTGAGTAAACGTTGTCGATATTCTTGATCGAAAGTAGATGTCCAGTAGCTAATAGTATCGCTATAAGGTGTTTCATCGCGTTCAACGACATCATTAATCATTAGGGTTTCATATTGCATTCGTTTGAAAGTGTCGGCATTATAGGTATATCCCTCACCCTCACTTAATTTGAGTTGTAAATTACCCTGTTGATTGAGCAGTTCGGCTTTGTCGGCAACTAAAAGAATTTCTTCATTCAGGTTTTTATTGAAGAGAACGACATCACCATACGCACGAGCGTTGTCATTACTTTTATTGATAAAGAGCATCCAATCCCCGAAATTGTGTCCGAACTCGGAGGCGGTGAGGTTAAATTTTGCCTCTGCTTGTTTTTGCTGAATGAAATTTTTGGAAATTGATTTGATATAGGGGGTGACTACTAAATAATCGACAAACAAAACAAAGGTGAGAAGCAGTGCGGGTTTCGCCAATACTCGCAATAAAAATGTCGGCGAGATACCCAGTGAAAACACGACTACCATCTCGTTATCATTAGAGAGTCGATAGAGAGTCAATGTCCCTGCGACGATAAAAGCAAGGGGTAGGGTATAAAAAAGTAGCTCAGGCAATACAAACAAGTAAAGCTTCCCCATTTCAGCGGGATTGAGTTGAATAACCGCCGTGAACGTTGCCAACTTGATCATAAAAATAACCGAGGCAATCGTAAAGAGGGGTATAAAGATAGAGAAAAACAAAACGTTTAAATGACTATAAAGATACTGTCGAAGTTTATCCATATAGGGTTTCCAAATAGAGACTTATCGGGGTATCAAACATTAAAACGATCCACGTAGCAAGTGCCAAAAATGGAATAAATGGCAATTGTTGAGACTCTTCGGTTTCATCTTTTGTGAGGAGCAATGCGGGTAATGCCAAAAGAGCGGAGATAAAAACAGCAACAAGAGCAAGTTTAATCCCAAGAATTGCCCCCATTGTTGCCGCGATCATAATATCGGCTTCCCCCATCGCTTCTTTTTTGATGATATAGGAGAGGTAAAAACGTAACAGTGTAAATCCACCTGCCAATAAAAGGGCATTGGTAAAATGGGTAACAAATTCAGTGTAAGCGGTGACGCTGAATATGGCAAAGGTGAGGGCACTTAGGTTGATACTATCAGGTACCATTTTGTAGCGAAAATCGATTACGGAAAGAGCAACAAGGAGGGTAAAGACCATCGCAATCCCAAAGGCTTGAATATTCATCCCCATTTTTAATGCACTGAGGAGAAAAATAACCCCTGTCAAGGTTTCAATGATAGGGTATTGCGCCGAGATTTTGGCACCGCAAAAAGAACATTTGCCTCGTAAAAATAGCCATGAAAAAATAGGAACATTATGCCACGCCCGAAGAGGGGTATTGCAACTCATGCAGTGGGACGAAGGAAAAGAGATACTCTCATCTCGTGGGGTGCGTAGAATCAAAACATTCATAAACGACCCAATCGCTGCGCCAAGGATAAAGATTAAAATCCATTCCATCAGTTAAGCCCTCCAAATCGTCGGTCGATTTTTTTAAATTTTGTTAGGATGACTCCAAGTTCATCAGATGTAAATTCTGGCCATAAAGTATCGGTAAAAAAAAGTTCGGCGTAGGCACTTTGCCATAGCAAAAAGTTGGAAAGGCGATAATCTCCCCCTGTTCGAATGAGAATATCTACTTCTTGGGAGGCATCAAGTGCTTCGAAAAGGGAGTCTTCTGTAATAGGACTGTTAGCGTCTTGGAGTTTTTGAGCCGCACGCACAATTTCATCTCTCCCCCCATAGTTGAGAGCCAAGCTTTGAACCAACCCAGTGCAGTGGGCTGTCGCCTCAGAGACACTAATAATGGTTTTTTGCAAGGATGTTGAGAATGCAGAGAGATCACCGATAGGATTAAATCGAATATTTTCTTCAAGATACGTATTGAGCTCTTTTTTAAAATAGCGCTCTAACAGTTTCATCAAAAATTCAACTTCTAATTTAGGACGCTTCCAATTTTCAGTACTAAAGGCATAGAGAGTTAATTGTTTGATTTGAGGATGTTGCGAACAATAAGTGGTAATAGCGCGTACCGTTTCCGCCCCTTTTTCATGACCAAAAGTTCTATTTTTACCCTGAGCTTTTGCCCATCTGCCGTTTCCATCCATAATGATGGCAATATGAGAAGGGAGATTTTTCATAAGGTATACGCTTGATCGAGAATACGGAGGGCAACAGAGAGTTTGTCCCCTTTTTGAAGTGTAATACTATTCATGGGAGTCATAAAGTCGATTTGGTTGGTATCGCTTCCAAAGCTATTATTATCGTTGATGATATTGAGACACACCGCATCCACCTTTTTTTTCTCCAAAAGATTCTTGGCATTTTGAGTGGCACCATTTGGATCCATTTCTGCTTTAAAGGCTACTGTCTTTAACCCTTCTTTATTGATGGAAGAGAGGAGGTCAATGTTTTGCTTCATCTCTATTGTCCATTTTTCTCCTAGCATCTCTTTTTTGAGTTTACCGTTTTGAGGATGAGTGGGGATATAATCGCTAACGGCTGCTGCCATAAATAAAAAGGGGACTTTTTGGATCAATCCAATAGGCTCATCGTGGATAAGTGAGGGTTTCGAAAGCTTCCCTTTTTTCGCAATACGGATGGAATCGGTGAGGTATTCTCCCATTTCGGCAGAGCTTTCGACATCAATAATGTGAATAGTAGTCGGAAGATTATTTTCAAATCGAGTGGCAATAAGGTTGACATCCGCTCCTCGAAGATACAAAGCTGTCGCCAAGGCTGAAGCCATTTTACCACTGGAGAAATTACTGATCATACGAACATCATCAAGTCGTTCAATCGTTCCTCCCCCCGTGACGATGCAACGGCGATCCGACCAAAAACTGTTTTTGAGGAGTATTCTCGCTGTATTCCAAAAAATCTCTATTGGTTCAGCCATAGCCCCATCTCCAACGGTTTCACATGCCAACTCTTTTGTTTGTGTTGAAACTACTTCATAATTAGCAATGGCAAGCATCTTGAGAGAAGCTTGAATCATCGGATTTTGAATCATTGCGGTATTGGCAGAGGGGGCGAGGAGTTTTAACCCAGCAAAGGCAAGGGCGCATTGGGTGAGGATAGTATCGGCGATACCGTTGGCAAGTTTGGCAATAGTGTTGGCGGTAGCCGGAGCGATAACCATAATATCGCAAGCTTGGGAGAGCTTAATATGGTTGAAATCATCCCCTGCCCACGATTCGTTGGTATCATCGAGGACTTTGTTACGACTTAATGCTTCAAAGCTGAGTGTTCCGATAAATTTCTTCGCGGAAGGGGTCATCACGACGTGGACAGTTGCCCCCGCTTTGATATAGAGGCGCAAGAGTTCGAGAGATTTGTACGCCGCGATGGAACCTGTCACACCTAGAAGGACTTTTTTTCCCTCTAAAAGATTGGAAGGAATTAGCATGAAGTGTCTTTTCCAAAAAATTTAGTGAAAAAGCCAGCTATTTTTCGGATTGGGGTACGGCTAAGGATGAGAATATCACTTTCATATTTTCCAGAGGTAACGGTTGTCCCTGCCGCAATCATGACATTATCAGCAATTTCAACAGGGGCGACAAGTTGGGTATCGCTTCCGACGAAGACATTCTTACCGATAATAGTTTGATATTTTTTTACCCCATCATAGTTACAAGTGATTGTTCCTGCTCCGATGTTGCTCCCTTCCTCTATAATCGCGTCACCAAGATAGCTTAAATGACCTGCTTTTACCCCTGTAAGGGTTGACTTTTTTACCTCTACGAAATTACCGATGTGAGTTCCGTCGATGATACTTAGAGGGCGAATATGTGCCATTGGTCCTATATCTGAATGGCGAATAATGCTCTCTTCAATAACACTGTGGGCTTTAATATGAGAATTAACGATAAGGGTATCACCACAAAGACGTACCCCATTTTCAACGATACACTCCCCTTCAAATCTTACCCCTTCTTCGAGATAGATTGTGTGTGGAAGTTGCATAATAACCCCAGTATCCATCCACGCACGACGCAGACGATCCATCATAATCATTTCTGCATTAGCAAGGTCATTTTTGGAATTAACTCCTTTGAACTCTACTTCTTCTACCGTGAGAGGAGAGATGCTCAACCCATCCGCACGTGCAAGGGCAATAACATCAGTCAAATAATATTCCGCTTGAGCATTGGCATTGCTCAGTTGGGGGAGATAGGTTTGCAATACATGATGTTTGAACGCGTAAACTCCTGCATTAACGGTTTGAGTCAATTTTTCTTCTTCTGTTGCATCTTTTTCTTCAACGATACGAACGACTTGATCGTTTTCAATAAGTACACGCCCATAGCCACTAGGATTTTCAAGCTCTATCACGGACATAACAATATCACTGGTGCTGTTCATGAAGGCATCAATAGAACTTTTGGTCATAAGAGGCATATCACCATTAAGAACGAGGACATCCTCGTATTTTGGTGATACCCCCATCATGGCTCCCCCAGTACCTGGAAAAATATCCGCTTTTTGGGTGACAAAAGTAATGTTATTGAAATGTTTCTCCATCGCAGTAATGACTGCCTCTTTTTGGTGCGCAACAACAACAATAACATCATCGGTAAATTCAAGTGCAGCTTTGATACTGTAATAGAGCATCTCCCGTCCGCAAATCTCGTGAAGCACTTTCGCCTTGGAAGACTTCATTCGAGACCCTTTTCCTGCTGCGAGAATAACAATAGAGAGAGGTTGAGGCATAGAAGCTCCTGTAATAATAAATATGCGATTTTAGCAGAATTAATCAAATAAGTACAAAAAAAACTTATAAAGTTACTATTTGAGTTTCGAAATCATTGAGAACAAAGTCCTCAAATCATTGAAGCCTTCTCTTTATAAGTATCAAACGTTTCATCTTGAGCATGTCCTAATTGAAAGAAACTGTCCAATTCTTGATGTTTTGATCGTAGCAATGTCTCAAATTCATTTTGGGTAATAGGAATATTATCTTGGAACTTATCCAAGAGGATGGTATTATTCCCTAAAAGAACCAAATAACTTTGGGTTCCAAAATCAAGCATAGCAACGGAGTGAGCAGGATCGAGAGTTTTTTGAAACCGAATATTGACTCCGCCGTTTCCAAGAGGACTACTTGCTGTTGTTGCCATTGGTGGCGTTGTAATAGAGTTATTTTTGACTAATCCGTTTAGAGACCACGTTTTTTTTGCAATATTTTGTTTGAGCCAAATTAAAATAATAATACCGAGGATTAAAATACCAATAACAACATAATAGCTTTGCTCAAATTCATTCCCTGGTTTTGTAGGGAGAGCTGATACATTTGGTTGATCTTTTGGCGTTGCAATACCTATGGGTGAGACGGGAGTACGGGGGATGAAACGTAATCGGAGTCCATACGAATCAGATGTTTTTGAAGCTTGTAAAATAACATTACTGCCCACTTTGGCACTGATTTGTATTTGATCCTCAATGGGAGAAATTGTAAGTTTCTTTAAATATTCAGAAACGATGCTCTTATCCAATGGGGTATCAATAGAAGCTGATTCAAGCTTGATCGTAATCGTATCCCCTTGCGTATTTTGACGTAAAACTCCCTCGTAAGGAGTATCAAAGGTGAGCATTACGTCTACGCGTTCATGGCGATCATAAATATTGTAACTAAGAATTTTAGATCCCCAAACGACGGTACTTAGTAGCAAAAGCAGAATTAAATTTTTCATATTTAGAGTCTCTCTTTAGATAAATAATACAAGACGGCACTTGAGTCAAGTACCTCATTGATACGAATGGCAAGATTTTTTTCATATACCATCACCTCGCCTTTGCCTATAATCCGATGGTTCACATACGATTCTACACTCTCCCCAGCAGGCTTGCCTAGATCAATAACTGATCCTTTTTCAAGTTTTAGAATTTCCCCTAATGTTAATGTCGTCTGTCCTAAATCTGAGACAAATTCAACCTCCATATCGAGTAATCCATCGTAATCCATCCATCCGAGCTCCTTTTTGGGATCGAAATGGCTCTCTTTGTTAGCAACTAACGTAGTCGAATTAGTATTTAGAGTTTCATCCATGTTTATAACGCCTTAATCGCAATTATCATTTGACCGTTTTCAAGATTAAAGGTATAAGATTCATCCGTAGTTAATGATAATTGATTAGAGTGATAGATATGAGGGGTAGAAATCGTAAAGGAAGAGAGCGGATATTCCTCTGAAATTACTTTCGCGCTTCCAACGATCATATTTGTTGTTTCTAATAACATATCTTTTAATAACTCCCTATCGGATAATTCTTCACCCAAAAAAATTTTAGTAATATACTGAATCAGAACGTCATCACACCCCAAATAGATACGAAAAACGTGGTCATTCCTATTCTTTATATCGATGTAAGCAATAAGTGTTCTCATTTCTGAGGATATTTGCTCAACGGCATAGGGAACTCTGATTTGATGAATGCAAAAATTTTCAGCTGCTTGAATAATAAATGATATCACATTCACCCCACTACTGCTAAAGATATATAAAGTTTAATAATTGTCCATTATAGCGTAAATTCAAGAGGAAAGAATAGAGGTAAATCGGAGTATAATCGCGAGTAGTAAAGCATTCAAGTGGAGAGCTATGACGATTGAATTAATTATTTTAGGAATTTTTGTCGGAACGATGTCTGGATTTTTCGGTATTGGAGGAGGGACCGTGACGGTTCCTTTGCTTCTTTGTATGGGGTTTGGGATTAAAGAGGCAATTGGGATTTCTGTGATGCAAATGGTAGCAGGATCACTCATAGCGGCCTTCATCCATCAAAAAAGTAAAACGTATCAGATGGAAGATATAAAATATTTTGGTTTTGGTGGATTGTTCGGTGCTGTTGGCGGTGGATTGTTGGCAAAAAGCCTTGACGCTTCTATCTTAGAATGGACGTTTTTGGGAATTGTTGCTTTTACTCTTGGGCGATTGGTAATGTCATCTCCTTTACCAACACGAGCAGAGGTTGTTAATCATCCCCTTTATGTAGCGATTGGAAGTGGTATCGGAATATTTTCTGGAATGCTTGGGGTCGGGGGATCAATTTTATTAACCCCAATTTTAGTTAGTTTTTTAGGATTTGAACTCAAAAAAGCTTCAGCAGTAGGGCTCTTTTTTGTCATGTTCACCTCCTTCTCAGCCCTTATTACCTTCGGCGTATTGGGGATGATTGATTGGAAGGCTGGAACTATAATGGCGCTCTCATCTCTAGCAGGGATACGGTTTGGGATATGGCTCGTACATAAAACACATTTGACACACTATAAACAAATTTTAGTCTTTTTTTACATTGTTATTTTTGCCTTAACGGCGTACAAACTCATAGGGAAGTAAATCCATGGATACAATCAAAATAATCGGCGCACGTGAACACAATCTCAAAAATATTTCGTTGGAAATTCCTAAAAATTCATTGATCGTTTTTACGGGGATTAGTGGAAGCGGTAAGTCAACTCTAGCGTTTGACACTCTTTATGCAGAGGGGCAACGTCGTTACATTGAGTCACTCTCCTCATACGCGCGACAATTCTTGGATCGTGTCGGGAAGCCTGATGTGGATAAAATCGAAGGGCTTACCCCAGCCATTGCAATTGACCAAAAAACGACTTCGAAAAATCCACGCTCTACGGTGGGAACGATTACGGAAATTTATGATTATTTTCGTCTTTTGTTCGCGCGGGTTGGAGTACAGCACTGCCATTTATGCGGACAAAAAATCTCCAAAATGTCAGCGCAAGATATTATCAACCAAGTGCTCAAACTTCCTGATGGGGCAAAAATTGTTGTACTAGCGCCTTTAATACGAGAGAAAAAAGGAACCTTCGCTGATATTTTTGAGTCGCTACGTCACAAAGGGTATGTCAGAGCGATGATTGATGGGGTGATGGTACGTCTGGATGAGGAGATAGAACTCTCAAAAACGAAAAAGCATACAGTAAAAGTGGTCATTGACCGTCTCATCATCAAAGCTGATAACCACGATCGTATTGCCGAAGATGTCGAAAAAGCACTCAAAGAGAGTTATGGTGAGGTAGAAATAGAGATTCAAAATCACGATGAAGTGGGGATGAGTGAAAAGCTGATTCACTACAGTGAGCACAGTGCCTGTTTTGATTGTAAGGTGAGTTTTGATCCCCTTGAGCCGTTGTCTTTTTCGTTTAACTCCCCTAAGGGGGCGTGTAGCGAATGCGATGGATTGGGAATTCGCTATGCTCTTGATTATGAGAAGATTATCGATTCCGATCTCTCTATTGAAAAAGGGGCGATTAAAATCGTTTATGGCTTTAACAAGGGGTACTATTTTACGTTTCTAAAAGCGTTTTGTACTTCGACGGGAATCAGTATCTCAGAGCCGTTTTATACCCTCGAAGAGCATCAGAAAAAAGCGATTCTTCACGGCAGTATTGACGATATAGAGTTTCAATGGCAATCTCATCCAATCAAGAGAACTTGGTCGGGGATTGTCCGTATTGCCTACGATATTTTCAAAGATGAAAAAGATCTCGCCGATTATATGTCAGAAAAACCGTGTAATATTTGTAATTCCCATCGGCTGAAAAAAGAGTCACTGGCGGTACGGGTTGTTGATAAAGGGATCGGTGAGCTTATCTCGATGCCTCTCAAAGATACCTATGAATGGTTTACGAATCCCACAACTTTTGAAAGTTTGAGTGAACAAAATACCCTCATTGCCTCTTCTATCCTCAATGAAATTCGCGAACGGCTATTTTTCCTATATGATGTAGGACTTGGTTATCTCTCTCTTAGCCGAGATGCCCGTACGATTAGCGGTGGTGAAGCACAACGGATTCGTATTGCTTCCCAAATCGGTAGTGGGTTGACGGGGGTCATGTATGTCCTTGATGAGCCAAGTATTGGGTTGCATGAGCGTGATACCCTTAAACTTATTCGTACATTGCGTTCTCTCCAAGAGAAGGGGAATACCGTCATAGTTGTTGAGCACGATAAGGAGACGATAGAGCACGCCGATTATATTGTTGATATTGGACCGGGGGCGGGGAAATTCGGGGGGAACGTTGTTTTTGCCGGAACGCTGGAGGAGATGAAGGAGAGTAACACCCTTACCGCCGATTATCTCTCAGGGCGCAAGCAAATCAAATATTTTTACCGACGACCACAAAATGAGTGGATGGCGATCAATAACGTGACGCTCAATAATATTAATGATCTTAGTGTCCGTATCCCGTTGAAAAATTTTGTCTGTGTGACGGGGGTGAGTGGGAGTGGTAAAAGTTCATTAATCTTACAAACGCTTCTTCCCGTGAGTCGTGAAATCCTCAATCGTGCCCGAAAAGTCAACCGTGTGGCAGGGGTGGAAGTTGAAGGTCTTGAGAAGCTTGACAAAGTGATTTATCTCGACCAAAGTCCTATAGGAAGAACACCCCGCTCAAATCCTGCTACCTATACGGGGGTTATGGATGAAATTCGTAATTTGTTCACAAAAACCAAAGAAGCGCAGATTCGGGGATATACTGCATCTCGTTTTAGTTTTAACGTCAAAGGAGGGCGTTGTGAAAAGTGTCAAGGAGAAGGTGAGATCAAGATTGAGATGCACTTCTTACCCGATATTATGGTCAAATGTGATGCGTGTCATGGGAGCCGTTATAATCTTCAAACCTTGCAAGTGGAGTATAAAGGGAAAACGATTTCTGATGTTCTCAATATGTCTGTCGGGGAAGCGTTAGAATTTTTCGCCCCCATTCCAAAGATGAAAGTGATTTTACAAACATTGAGCGATGTAGGGCTTGATTATATTACGCTGGGTCAAAATGCGACAACCGTATCGGGTGGAGAAGCACAGCGGATCAAGCTTGCAAAAGAGCTCAGCCGTCGTGATACGGGAAATACTCTTTACATTCTTGATGAACCGACTACTGGGCTACATTTCGACGATGTTAACCGTCTTACGAGAGTTCTCCATAATTTCGTTGAACTTGGGAATTCTGTTCTTGTTATTGAACATAATCTTGATATGATTAAAAACGCTGATTATATTATTGACTTGGGTCCTGAGGGGGGAAGCGGTGGTGGATTGATTGTTTCAGAGGGTGTTCCAGAATATGTTGCTGAAACATGGGAAAAAACAGGGAGTTTTACGGGAAAATATTTAGCCATTGAATTAGAACGAGTTTATTTGTAGAATACTAGGATTCTCAAGACTCTTTAAAACTTATAAATGTACACTGTCACTCAAAGCTAAATAATTTTAAAAGAGATATATCGCGTAACATAAAGGTTATAGTATGAAAAGCATCAAAATACTGGCAGTTGATGATCAAGAATTCAATCTTGATCTTATAGAATTTGCTTTTATGGAAGATACAAACGTCCAAATCACAAGAGCAATACACGGTCAAGAGGCTTTAAATATTCTTGAAAAAGATACTGATATTCATGTAATATTGCTCGATTTGGCAATGCCTGTAATGAACGGTTTTGAAACACTTGTACATCTTAAATCCCATCCTGTTTGGTCTCAGATCCCCACAATCGTTGTTACCGCAAATGCGGAAGAGAAACATCGCGCGCTACGTGAGGGAGCCAGTGATTTTTTGAGTAAGCCAATTGATGTCGAGGAACTCAAGCTTCGTACTTTCATCCATGCAAAAATTAAAGATTTTCAAGATCAGCTCGAAGCTTCCAACCAAATTTTAGAAGAGAAGGTCAATGAGCGCACGGTGCATCTTGCCGCTGCGTTAGCATTAGCCAAAAAGACCGAATACGAGATTTCTGCCCGATTGGGAAAAGCTTCGGAATATCGTGATTTAGAGACAGGGATGCATATTAAGCGAATGAGCCATTATTCAGCTAAGCTCGCGGAACTGTTAGGCCTTGATTCACAAGAAATTGAGTTGATACTTTATGCTTCACCATTACATGATATTGGGAAAGTAGGGATTCCTGATAAAATTTTACTTAAACCAGGGCATTTTAGTCCTGAAGAATTTGAGATTATGAAACTTCATTCGATACTAGGTGCTAAGATGCTCGAGTCAAGTGAAGAGTATCCTGTGATTAACGCGGGGCGTATTATTGCACTGCAGCATCACGAAAAAATTGATGGAACAGGATACCCACGAGGATTAGCAGGTGAAGAGATCCATTTGTACGCTCGGATTGTTGCTATTGCAGATGTTTTTGATGCTCTTAGTTCTGAACGGGTGTATAAAAAAGCATTTACGATTGAGAAAACAATCGAAATTATGCAAGAGGGAAGTGGTACTCATTTCGATACCAATTTGTTAAACTTATTAGTGGAACACTTGGATCAATTTTTAGAGATTAGAGCCGCGTTTCCCGATGAAGAAGAAATTCCATCGATCATGAACTTGGTTGATCAATTACAATAAGGAGTTAGTATGAGAATTTTAATAGCTGAGGATGAAGAGTGCAACCAAATGGTTGTTCAGGCAATGATTGAGCTTCTCTATCCTCACGTAAGTGTTGAAATGGTAGAAAATGGTGTTGAGGCACTTGAAAAGTTAAAAAAGGAACCTTTTGATCTTTTACTCTCGGATATAGATATGCCCATTATGAATGGATATGCTTTGCTGACGGAAGTTAAAGAAACACTAAAGCTATCATTGCCAGTAATTTGTGTCACGGCATTTGCTATTAGTGGTGATCGTGAAAAATTGCTGCTACATGGTTTCGATGCTTACATTTCTAAACCAATTGATATGGATGATATAAAATCGGTATTGGATGCTTATATACCAAATGGAGAAGGGTGATGTATAAATCTCTCGAGACTTCCTCTTTGGTAGCTATATTTGCATTAAATGATGAACAAATGGCTCGTCGAGAGAAAGTTGGAACGTACATTCACTCTTTTGCCGCACTGATCGCTGAGAGGCTGTATCTTCATTATTTACTCAAGGATCCTATTTACCGTAATATTTTATCTGCTACCGATGTTCCGCGTCTTATTCGAATGTTTAGTGAGTATTTTAGTTCCCTGTTTATCCACCCTTATGATGATCGGATGGTGGAGCGTACGCGTCAAATTGGAGAGATTCATATTGCTATTGGGCTGGAACCAATTCATCTTAGTAGAGGGTTTAATATAGTCAATGAAATTGTGATTGAGCTTGCTAATGTTAATACCCAAATTCGAGATGATTTAGCCATTATTCTTAAAATGTTGAGAATTTCTGAGTCCATTATGAATGAGAGTTATTTTGAGCACTTTTCTGGACGTCAAGAAGAGATGAAGAAAGAGAATGAAATTCTAAATCTCTTTGACAAACTATTTTCATCCTTGATGATTCATAAGCAAAGTCAAAAAAAGTTAAGCCATTATTGGAGTGAAAGAGATGCAAGTACACAAATAGTGCAAGAGATTAAGGGGCAATTTAAGGATGAAGCGGCGTGTCCTTTGAGTGTTCTGATTCATGAACTTGCACCGAAAAAGGAACTGTTGGAGAGTTTGGGCCTTGATTTTGTACGGATGCAAGATTTACATCATACTTATCATGAAGCACTTAATCAGCTGTTGGAGGATAAAGGAGATCAAAAACTTCTTTATGCGCAAATAGAGATGATTTCAACCGAACTTTACGCTGTTATTGATCAACCGCTTTCTGATATTTCCACAACGGCTTTTTTGGGCGTACATTCAGGGATAGAGTTTTTACAGTCGTGTATGCAGTCGATTGATAATGGTATCAGCATGAATGAATCTACAGAACAACTGGAAACTGTAGAAGAACGATTGCATACGCAGTTAACGAAAGCATTAGGATGGTGTATTAATGATCTCTATGTGGGTTCCAATGAGATTGACAATCAAGATGAATACGATATTATAGGAAAAATTATTCTTAAAAATAAGCGGATTAATGTTGCAGTTAAGATAAAAGAGATTCCGAATAAAGTGTATATGGTGGAAATTATTAAGATTTTATTGGAAATAATGAAACAAAATTTTCACAATCGAGAGCGGGAACAAGCCTTGATTCAGTTGGTAGATCAAGTCGAACGAGCAAGTCAGTCTAAAAATATGTTTTTAGCCAATATGAGCCATGAATTACGAACGCCACTTAATGCTATTATTGGATTTTCTCAAATTTTGATGATGAATAAATCGCTTCCCGATAATTTAAAATCTTATATTCAAAAAATTGGTATTTCTGGTAATAACTTGCTTACATTAGTTAATACAATCCTTGATTTTGCAAAACTTGAAGCAGGTAAGCTAACTTTTAAACCTGAAGTGACCCTTATTTCAGAAATCATACGCGATGTGGCAACGATTATTGAGCCTATGGCAGAAAAAAAATCGATTTTTTTTGAACATCCGCAGTTGATATCATTAGGGCTTTATCTTGATCGACAGTTGATGTTGCAGGTAATGCTCAATTTACTTAGCAATGCCATTAAGTTTACCCCAGACAATGGAACGGTAAAGTTAGTGCTTGATTTTGATGAAGAGAAGCGACTGTACCGTTTTGGCGTTTGTGATTCGGGTATCGGTATAGCGGCAAAAGATATTGCTACTCTTTTTGACCCCTTTACTCAAGTTGAAAATCCCTTTCAAAAGACAGCAAAAGGGACAGGGTTGGGATTGGCAATTTCTAAGAAAATCGTTGAAGACTTACATAATGGTAAATTATGGGTTGAGAGCGAAGAAGGTGTTGGTTCGTGCTTTTATTTTACAATTCCTGTTTCTCAAACACAAAATACACTTGAGCGCTTCCCCTCTGAGGATTCTACTGCGAAGAGGGTTTTAATCGTCGAGGATGCTCCCGAATATCAAAGAATGCTGATTGATAAATTAGTACATAGATTTAATCTTACCGTTACAAATTCGGTTAATAAAGCCAAAGAGTTATTAGAGAATGAAGATTTTGATTTTATGATACTTGATTTCTTTTTAGTGGATGGTATTAGTTCTGAAGTACTTCAGTTCATGGATCAAAATCAAATTTCCATCCCTGTCATTATTATTTCTGCTGAAGATGACAGTAAGCTTATTGCGCACTTACCGGATACGGAGAGCGTAGAAGGTATTTTTAATAAATCGAATATTAGTGAGATATGTGACTATCTTACTAAACGAATCTAAGGAGGATCACCTATTTGGAAAAAGAAATTAAAAGTTTACCCCCACTGCCTGCATCAATTGTACGTATTCAACAGTTGTGTATGGAGAAAGAGGTGAATATTTCTGCGCTAACACGAGTGATCGAAAGTGATCCTATGCTTAGTGCTAATATTCTTAAGTCCGTCAACTCTCCTCTTTACGGAATGAGCAAAGGGATAGGTTCGATTCGACAAGCTGTGATGCTTTTTGGTGTTGCTATGATACGAGGATTTGCAGCAGCTAATGCTATCAAAAAAGCGATACCAATAGATCTTCAACCTTATGGTATTACGATTGATATTCTTACCGAAACATCAGAATGTCAAATGTTACTTCTGACAGAGTGGATTACTCGGGTTGATAAACAACTTCTCCCTTTGTTAACGAGTGGAGTTTTTTTGATGGAATTGGGCAAGCTAATTGCTTCGCGTAAACTTGTTATGATAGGCAATCAAGAAAGTTTTTTGGCTGAACTTTTATTGGGTAAATCAATTATAGAAGTCGAGAAGTCCTTTTTAGGGATGAATAGTTATGAAATAGCGGCTATGATGTTCGCGCATTGGAATTTTGACCCTGAATTGATTGAGATGCTATCGAATGTGAATGCAAAATCAGCGACATTAGAGGGTAAAATTCTTTATGTTATACAAGAAGCGATCAATATTCGGGAATCTTTAAGTGAGGAAAGTGCTACAAAAGCACTATCTGCATTAAAAAGTTTTGGTCTTGAACCCGAACCGTTTAATCAAGCAATTATAGTATTGAAATCAACAATGGAGAGGATGAAAAAATGAAAAGTGAACAAATACGATGGAGCGAGCAAGCTGGATGGAGTGCTGTTGATAAAACCTTGGCTGAACAAAAAGATTTAGTTTTAGTATTTTTTGATCATCCATGTTGTCTCACTCAAGAATGGTATCAAGAGTTAAGTCATATATATCCTAACGCCATTATTGCTGGTGCGAGTAGTTCAGGTAGCGTTATGGATACAGTAATTAGCGATCTTG
Organism: Sulfuricurvum sp.; assembly: GCA_041661705.1. GTDB lineage: Bacteria > Campylobacterota > Campylobacteria > Campylobacterales > Sulfurimonadaceae > Sulfuricurvum. The sequence goes on along the minus strand of JBAZTZ010000009.1, from coordinate 70,781 downwards.
ATGCCGTGGCTACAGCCATATCATTTGAACGCTCTCAAGTACGCTGTGTTTCTAAAAAAGTGGCTGATTTTACGGATATGGAAGAATTTGGTATCTCTTTGGGACAGGAGCTAATTTCAGATTCATTGCGCCATGTATTTATTCTGTCCGATGGTTTAACCGTCAATGGGAGTGAATTGGCGCGTGGATTGTCGCATATATTACCAGATGGCGTTAGTATAACTGGCGGTATGGCGGGTGATGGAACACGATTCGGGACGACGTATGTGATAGCGCAAGGTAAGGCAGAAACGGGGATCGTTGCAGCTATTGGCATTTATGGTGAGACACTTCGTGCACGAAGTGGATGTTCTGCGGGATGGGAAGAGTTCGGAGCTGAACGTCGCATTACACACTCTGAGGGGAATACTCTCTATACTATTGACGATAAGCCTGCCCTTGAACTGTATAAAAGCTATTTGGGGGAGTTTGCAAGTTCATTACCAGGGAGTGGATTACGTTTCCCTATGAGCGTTCGGAATAATATTAATTCGACTCCATTAATCCGAACCCTTCTTGCTATTGATGAAGAAAAACAAAGTTTGACATTTGCGGGAGATATTCCAAATGGTGGATTCTGTCGATTAATGAAAACAAATATGGATAGTCTCATTGAGCATGCGGGACTAGCGGCAGAGGCATCAAAAATTGATCATGATGAAGAATTTTTGGTGTTGCTCGTAAGCTGCGTAGGAAGACGTTTGGTACTGGGACAACTGTGTGAGGAAGAGCTTGAGATCATACGTGAAATACTTGGAGAAAAAGCGATAATTACAGGTTTCTATTCGTATGGGGAATTATCAGAGGTAGGTGAATCACGCTGTACCCTTCACAATCAAACAATGACACTCGTTAGTCTTTACGAATAAGGAAAAGTTAATGGAACCGTCGTCCTATCATAGGTTGTTAATTCGTCAAATGCGTCGATTTATTCGCCCTGAATTGGTCGACGAATTAGCTCCTTTTTTAAACAGTGTCAGTGATTTTTATAATGAAGCTGAAAAAGAACGTCGTCTTTTAGAAAATACACTGGATGTTAGCTCTCGAGAGTTGGAACAAGCGAATAAGTTACTTCAACGTCAACATAAAGAGATGCACGATTCGATTCTGAATGCACTGAGTGTGGGTCTTTTTGCAGTAGATTTAGAGGGGAATATTATTTTCTCGAATGAGAGTGCCTGCTACTTATTGGGACGTCCAGAAAATGAGATGATTGATCACAACATTGACCAATTTATTGACGATGAAGAGATTTCTAATATTATTGAATATGGTGTTGGATTTGGTCGAAGAGAGGGGGAAACATCGGTACATGATGCCCTTGGAAGCACTATTCCTGTTCGATATTCAGCCTATTCAATTACAAATGACGGCTTACCAAAAGGGATAGTCTTTTCGATTTCGGATATTTCCTTGGATCAAAAGCGGGAAGAGTTGATAGATTTGCAGCAACTTGCGCTTGAATCCACGGCAACTATGATGTTGATCGCTGATAATGAGGGAAATATTCAATATGCAAATAAAGAATTTCTCCGTCACAGTGGCTATGAAAATGAAGATGTTATTGGTGAAAACTCACAATTTATAATAGATGATAAAATTAATGATCCCATACAAGTAAAAGAATGTTGGGATCAAGTTAAGAATGGTGAGGTCTGGGAGGGAGAAATCTTAAGCCGAATAAAATCAGGGGATGTTTATTTTGAAGAGTTGACCGTTACACCGTTGATTGAGCGTGGCAAAGTGACCCATCTTGTTGCAGTCAAAAAGAATATTAGTGAACGTATACGTGTACAAGAAGAATTGAAATTAGCACGTGATGAAGCGATAACGGCAATGAATCAGGCGAAAGAAGCCAACCTTGCCAAAGACACTTTCTTATCTAGCATGAGTCATGAGTTACGTACGCCACTCAATGCTATTATAGGTTTTTCTCAAATTTTGATTGCAAAAGCGGATACCCCGAGTAATATAAAAATGTTTATCGAAAAAATTCACATTTCAGGGAAGAATCTCCTTTCTCTCGTAAATACGATTCTGGATTTTTCCAAAATTGAAGCGGGAAAAATGGATATGCATATTGCTCCTTTTCTTATGAAAGATTTAATCAGCGAGGTTGAAATATTAGTAGAACCGATGGGGGATAAAAAACATTTAACTCTCTCATTAGACATTGAAGAGGGCGTTTTGATTCGTGCAGATCGTCAACTGATCAAGCAAGTAATGGTAAACTTACTCACTAACGCCATTAAATTTTCACCTGAATCTGAGATAATTACTCTATTGTATAGACGTGAAGAGCAGAGTGATGTGTTTGGTATTGCAGATCATGGTCCTGGGATTGCAAGTGATAAAATTGAAACTTTATTTAACCCATTTGTTCAAATCCGTGAGCATCAAACTGACGCTATGAAAGGAACAGGATTGGGGCTTACGATTGTCAAAAAAATAATTGAGCTTCATGGTGGAAAAATATGGGTTGAAAGTGTTGTCGGAGAGGGAAGTTGTTTTTATTTTAGTTTGCCGAAAATAATAATATAAGCTAGAATATGTTTAATTAATAGCGCTCATCTTTATATAAGGAATTTTGTCTTGATAATTTTTAGACTTATACTTGTTATATCAATGCTTTTCTTATCCTCATACGCTACTGAAAAGATTTCACTACAGCTTCTGTGGTTACATCAGTTTCAATTCGCTGGTTACTATATGGCAAAAGAAAAGGGTTATTATTCGGATGCTGGCTTAGAAGTAGAGATTAAGCCTTATAGTTATGGATTGAATATAGCCAATGAAGTCATCCATAAAAAGTCTACCTATGGAATCGGAGGTTCCTCCTTAATTATCGATGCCAGTAATGGTAAGCCAATTAAACTACTTGCTTCAATTCTTCAATCCTCCCCTTTAATTTTTTTAACGACTAAAGAGTCTAACATATCAACGATAAAAGATTTAAAAGGGAAAAAAATCATGACGGTTCCCGGGACAGATGTTGCTGTTGCCTTGTATGCGATGATGAATAGAGAAGGGATTCAAGCCAAAGATCTAATATATCTTAAAGATTCATTTGATGTTAATGATCTTATAAATAAGAAGACAGACATTATGATGGCATACGAATCGAATGAGCCCTTTCTACTAAGAGAACGTGGAGTTAAATATACTATTTTTGATCCTAAAAAATATGGATTTGATTTTTATAATGACATTTTATTTACCTCTTACGATGAAGCGGAAAAACATCACGCACGTGCATTGGAATTTACCAACGCGTCTCTTCGCGGATGGGAATATGCTTTTAGCCATATCGATGAAGCTGTAGATGTGATTATACGCGAATACAATACACAAAATAAATCTCGGGAAGCACTTATTTTTGAAGCCAATGCCCTTAAAGAATTGGCATACTCAGGAACTAAAAATATTGGAGATATTGAGACGGAAAAATTACAACGAATCTACGATATCTATAATGTTTCAGGGTTTATAAAAACACCATTAAATCTTAAGCATATGCTATTCAAAGAATCAACTATCCTTGTTTTGAATGGGGGTGAACATGCCTATTTAGAACAAAAAAAGGAGTTGAAACTTTGTATTCAACCCGATTTATTCCCAATAGATGGGACAAAAGATGGTATTCATACTGGCATCGTTGCTGATATATATTCAATTATCGCAAAAAAACTTGGAATTACTTTTATTCCAATTATTTCGAAAAATGATGATGATTTTTTAAAAAATATAAAGGAAAAGCGTTGTGACTTAGTTTCCGTTACGAGTACAAAGGAAAAAATGTTTCCTAATGTAAAACTGTCGCAACCTTTGATTTCAACTTATTTGGCACTTATTAGTAATAATAACCAACCTTTTATTGGGGATATTTCCATTCTTGAGCGAAAAAAGATACTTGTCCGACATCTGCAGTTCAAGAAAATTCTATTGCGATACAATCCTAGACTCACCATTGAAGTCTGTAGCGACTTGAACAAAATTACAAAAAAGATTTTGAATGGTGAGGCGTACTGTATTGCTACACCCTACGAAACAGCAGAGTGGATGATTCAAAATTATGGTATTGGTAAGCTCAAAGTAAATGGGTTTGTTGGAAAAGACAATCCTATTTCTGGCAGTATCGGTGTAGTTCGTAATGATCCATTATTATTGAATATTCTCAATAAGACACTGCAAAGTATTCCGAAAGAAAAAGTACAGGAGATTAAGGAAAGTTGGACACTTAAAAGTTATTCCAGCCCCGCAAATTATACCCCAGCATGGTGGATGATAGCATTTTTTGTTACCATTTTTATCGCTTTTTTGTATCGACAGCGAGTATTAAAACAAGCCAACAGTAAATTAGAAGATAGTATTAGTAAGCGCACCTCTGAGCTTCAAGAATCTAAAAAACTGCTTGAAAATATCTTTAATGCCACAAAAGAGTCGATTGGGATTGTTGATAAAAATACAATGTTCATATTTACTAATAAAGCTTATTTTGAGATGACGGGATACAGTGAATCAGAACTTTATAAACAAAGTTGTTTGGAGTTGACATTAGAAGAGGATAGGGAAGTCGCTCTTTATGCTCTCAATATAGCGAGTAAAGATGGGTATATTGACAATATTGAAATACGATGTGTAAAAAAAGATGGAACAATTATCGAAACGAGAATTAGTATCATAGCTCTTCCTGATACCGATAATTTTCTTCTTATTGCTAATGATATTTCCGAAGAGAATAGGCTAAAAAAAGAGCGTTTAGTGCAAGACCAACAAATGCTACAACAATCGCGACTTGCCCAGATGGGTGAGATGATATCCATGATAGCCCACCAATGGCGACAACCTCTAGGTTCCATCGCTTCTACAGCCCTTAATATGAAGCTCAAGCTTGAACTCGAAAGTTTTGATTTGAATACACAAGAGGGACGAGAGGGATTGAAACACTTTTTTATGGATAAACTTGACAATATTGAAGATTACGTTGAAAATCTTACTATGACGATTGATGATTTTCGGAATTTTTATAAACCCGATAAAAAAGTAGTCATGAGCTCATTTAAAGAGGTAGTACATAAAGCACTTAAAATTATTCGGACTTCAATTGAAGTGGATAATATTGAGATTATTGAAGAGTATGAGGATGAAACACAATTTGCTATTTATGATAGTGAAATGATGCAAGTAGCTCTCAACATTCTTAAAAATGCTCAAGATAATTTTAAGGAAAAAAATACCTCTTTTCCTCAAATTAAAATTACCTCTAAAAGTAATATTCTTATTATTAGCGATAATGGCGGTGGAATTCCTGATCAAATACTTGATAAAATATTTGATCCCTATTTCTCAACAAAGAGTGAAAAAAATGGAACAGGATTGGGTCTATATATGTCCAAGCAGATTATTGAGGGGCATCATAAAGGCAAATTAAATGTTAAAAATAAAAACGACGGTGTTTCATTTAAAATTACATTAAAGGGAAATAATGATTAAGCTAATACGAGAATACAGCAAAGATCTACATGTGTTATACGTTGAAGATGACCAAGATTTGTCCAAGAGTACGAAAGAAGTTTTGGAAAACTTTTTTAAATCGGTTGATGTCGCGTATGATGGACAAGAAGGGGAAGCGAAATATAAAGATCACCTTGATGAATATGCTTACCCTTACGATTTAGTCATAACGGATATTAATATGCCTCGGATGAATGGTATTGACCTAAGTCGTATGCTGCTAAAGCAAACTCCCTATCAGTCTATCATTATTATTAGTGCTCATGACGAGACTGGTTATTTATCAGAAGCTATTGATATGGGAATCTCCGCTTTTATTACTAAGCCTATTAAGCAAAAGTCACTATATCAAGCTCTTTATAAAACTTCTATGGCAATATGTGATCATAAATTTGTTGAAGCACATGTAGATCGCTTGGAAGAATTAAACTTGCGATTAGAAAATCAAAATAATGAACTCTCACTAAAAAATGCACAGCTTGAAAAATCGTTACGTCTCTTGAAGACTATTGCCAATAAAGAAAATATGCTACATCGTCCTACGCCAGCTACGGGAAACATTTCGAGAGTGGATAGCAACCGTTTGAAAGAGCAGATCAAAAGCTTTATTGAAGATGATTTATCCGAACTAAAAGAGATTCTCAATGAAATTGATTTGGTTGTTATTGATATTATCAACAATATCAATGATATAGCGGTTTACTCATGTTCATTACTAGTTTCATTATTTAAGAAATACGCATTGACACTCTCTATGTATACCTTTTTCGATGAGCTTAGTGTCGCAATGTCAGCATTCTCAGCTAGATTAGAGAATTATCCACTTCCTAAGAATGAAGTACGAGTAAAAAATATATTTTTATTACTGGAAAGTTTCGTTTATGATTTAGGTCGATGGCATGATGATTTGTCTTCTGGGGACGAAAGTAAATTAAATATTTTTGATGCTTCTAACATTGGAAATATGCATCTTATCACTAATATGTGGCTGGAAAATGACACTGATGAAGCGACAGATGCTGATGTTGATGCCATTTTTCAGTTTTGATTTTTATTGATTTACTATAAAGCCCTATACTTTCAAAATCTATAGAATCAATTTATAGAAAAAGATTAGTTATAATACAAATTGTTTAGAATATAATAAGGTGAACACGTGGGTAAATACCAATTAATCAGCCATCATTTAGAGAATTTTTTGAGTAATGAAGTACGCAAAACAGGTTTTAAAAAAGTAGTGGTTGGATTAAGTGGAGGACTTGACTCAGCAGTGGTTGCTGTATTGGCGCATCGGGTGTTTGGGGATGGTCTGTTGTGTGTGAAGATGCCCTCTCAGTTTTCGTCTCAAAGCAGTTTGGATGATGCAGATGAGCTGAGTGAAACCTTTTCCCTTCGTTGTGAGACTCACAGTATTGAAACTATGCTACGAGCGTATTGCACGACGGATATGTCACCCCTTCGGGTTGGAAATCTTTCGGCACGCTTACGTATGGTGACATTGTTTGATATATCAGCGCGTGAGGAAGCTTTGGTTTTGGGAACCAGTAATAAAAGTGAATTAATGCTTGGATACGGGACACTATATGGTGATTTGGCAAGTGCCTTAAACCCTATTGGTGATTTATACAAAACAGAGGTCTTTGAGTTGGCGTACGCATTGGGGGTGAATTCCTCGATACTGACGAAAGCTCCTTCGGCGGATTTATGGGAAGGGCAGAGTGATGAAGCCGAAATTGGTTATTCCTACGCTGATCTTGATCGAGTTTTAAGAGGATACGTCGAAACACGTTATACTAAAGAAGAACTTATAGAAGCAGGTGAAGACCCTGAACTAGTAGAGATGGTGATAGCACGAATTTACCGAAACCAGTTTAAGCGAAAAATGCCACTGATTGCGAAATTGACATCACGAACAATTAACCATGATTTTAACTATCCAAGAGATATAACTTTATAGAGGAGTTTTTATGAAAATACCATTTTACCGTGTTAACGTTGGCGGAGATGAGCGTGAGAAGATTGATGAAGTGCTTGATGGTGAAGCACCGAATATTGTTGAAGAGTTAGAGTCGGCTTTTGAGTCCTATATCGGTGCGAAGTATGCGTTGGCAACTTCTCATGGTACATCGGCGTTGCATTTGGCAATGTTAGCTATTGATTTGAAACGTGGGGACAAAGTGTTGTGTTCGATCAATGCGTTCCCCTCTGTCCCTGAAGTCGTGCGTCATTTTGATGCGGAACCAATTTTTATTGATATTAATCCTGATCTTTTTAGCATTGATTTGGATAAATTAGACGCATATTTGGCAGAAAATAAATCCAAAAAACTCAAAGCTGTGATTGTGTCGCATATTGCTGGACAAAGTATTGATTTGAATCGTTTGTATGAAATTGCAAAAATGTACGATGTAAAAATTGTTGAAGATGCGTCTGATGCCTTGGGCGCGACGTATAAGGGGCGTAAAATAGGTTCTACTGGTGCGACAATTACCTGTTTTGATTTTAGTCCTCATTTACGACGTAATGTATGTAATGGCGGGATGATGGTGAGTGATGATGAGGAGATTATTGAGCGTGCTAAGTCATTACGCTATCATGCTCTCTCAACCGATGATGATGCTCTCGGATACGTTTATGACGTGAGTGATATTGGGAGCGAGTATACGATTAGCCCTCTTGATGCGGCGATGATTTTAGTTCAGTTGGAAAAGCAAGATGAGATTATTGCGCGTCAACAAGCTATCGCAGCCATTTTTAACAAAAAGTTAGCGAAGGCTCCTCATATTCGATTGCCAATAGTAGCTGAAGACCACTCATTCTCTCTCTATATCGTTAAAATTGATAAAAACAGAGATTCTTTTGCACGTGAATTAAGTACGCTAGGTATTGAAACAGGATTGCATTATATCCCGTTGCATTTACTGAACTATTATAAATCGAAATATTCTCTTCGTATTAACGATTTTCCTGTGGCACTGCGCAATTTTAGTCAAGTCCTTTCTATCCCCAATTACGCTGATTTGAGCGATAAAGAGGTGGATGCTATTTGTAAGGCAATTTTGGAAGTAGCGTCTACGCGCGTTTGAAACGTTCGCTAGTCCAGTGGGGTGAGAGTTATCTCTACCACCCCTCACGTGTGCAAAAAATCTTCTCCTATACGCTTCTACCCCTAAGCTGGATTTATTGTTTACTTAGTTTTATCCGTTATCGTCTGAGTACCCCCAAGAAATTTGGCATACCTGTCGTAAGTGTCGGAAATTTAACCGTTGGCGGAAGCGGAAAAACCCCATTAGTCATAGCGCTTGCTTCTCATTTTAAAAGACCTGCTATTGTACTTCGTGGATATGGAAGGCAAAGTAAAGGGATGATTGTTGTCAAAGATGGCACTATTTTGTGCGATACTCTTATTAGTGGTGATGAAGCAATGCTTTATGCTACAACACTTTCCAATGCCGTAGTGATTGTTAGCGAAAAGCGTGAATTTGCTATTATTGAAGCAAAAAGCAGGGGATGTACGATGGTGTTCCTCGATGATGGATACGGCAAGCATGGAATTGTTAAGCTTGATCTTCTGATCGATGTTGAAACCCCTAATACTTTTTGCCTCCCTAGTGGTGCATATCGTGAAAAACTGTGGAGTGGTAAAAAAGTGATTAGGGTGAGAGAAGGGGAGAACTTTACGCGTCATGTAACCGTCTTGAATCCAACGTCTTGTATGATATTGGTAACCGCTATTGCACGTCCTGAGAGATTGAATCCATATTTACCTGAAGTAGCTGAAAAAATCTATTTTGAAGATCACCATTTTTTTACGCTTGATGAGCTTCAAGGTATTATTCGTCGAACAGGAGCTACGAGTTTGCTTATTACTCAGAAAGACTTTGTTAAAATAGCGCACTTTAATCTCACTCTTTCGGTCTTAATGCTCTCTTTGGAGCTTGATGAAGAGTTAATAACTACTGTAAAGGATTATGTTTATGCAACGCAAGATTGAAACCGTTAAAACCCTTATGGATGCGATGCCATTTATCAAAGAGTTTCGTGATGAAGTTGTCGTGATTAAATACGGCGGATCGGCGCAAAGTTCGGATGAACTAAAAGCGAAATTTGCCCAAGATATTGTACTTCTTCACCTCGTTGGGGTAAAAGTGGTCATTGTTCATGGGGGAGGAAATCGTATCAGCCAACTTTTGAGCGACTTGAATATCCCAACCGAGTTTATCGACGGTGAGAGAGTGAGTACTCCTGAAGTGATGCGTGTTGTTGAGATGGTTCTTAGTGGTGAGATCAACAAAGAGATCACCTCATTACTCAATTCGTATGGAGCCAAAGCAATTGGTATTAGCGGGAAAGATGCCCATTTCTTGATGGCTAAACCCAAAGATGAAGCCAAGTTTGGTCTCACAGGACGAGTAGAGCACGTCAAAGCCGATGTGATTCATAATCTCTTGCGTGAAGGATTTATCCCCGTTATTGCCCCTATCGGTGCTGATCCTATCGTCGGTCATCCGGGATACAATATTAATGCCGATCTCGCCGCTTCGTTTATTGCCAAAGAGATTGGGGCGTGTAAGGTAATTTTTATGACGGATACCCCTGGTGTGTTGAATAAAGAAAAAGAGCTTTTTTCAACATTGAGTGAAGCACAAGTAGAAACTCTAAAAGTGGATGGAACGATTAGTGGCGGAATGGTTCCCAAAGTGGATGCGTGTCTCGAAGCAGTTGATGGGGGGGTAGAAAAAGCTCATATTATTGACGGACGGATTGAACATGCAATTTTACTGGAACTCTTTACCTCTGAGGGTATTGGGACTCAGATTACATTGTAGAAGATTTAAATTTTGTAAGCTTCACCACTTGGTTAGGGTATAATAATGGCACTATTTAAAAAGTATAATGAAAGAAGAGCATAATGAAAAGTTCTATGATTAACAGTATCAAGTCGTTACCACCACTTCCAAAAACAGTTATTGATATGCAACGGATTTGTAATGATCCTAATTCATCTATCAGCGATTTGGTAAAGACGGTTGAAAAAGATCCGATGATTGTTGCTAATTTGATCAAAGCTGCCAATTCACCGTTGTATGGGTTAAGACGAGAGATCGTAAGTGTTGCGCAAGCTGTCTCATTATTTGGAATGAGTATGACTCGTTCTATTGGTTTAGGCAACTCGGTACGAAAGCTTCTGAATGTCGATATGGAGCCCTATGGAATCAGTTCAGATCGTTTCGCTGAAATTTCTTCAATGCAGGGGAGTTTGGCATATCGTTGGTATCTTCAGATTGATCGTGCGAAAGCTGATAAACTTTTTCTTGCTGCTTTTTTACAAGAAACAGGAAAAATAGTTATTGCGAGTGAAATTATTCAAGAAGATTTAACGACAAATTTTAAATCAGAAATTGACACAGCACTTGATATTTCAATAGTAGAACGTAGTTATGCAGAATCAACAACAGCAGAAGTAACAGCGGCTATTTTTACCCATTGGAACTTTGATCATGATTTTGTTCAGATGATTGAATACTCAGATACTCCGAATCAGGCACCTGAGGAGTTAAAAGAATTTTCAACAGTTTTGCATGTTATCAAAAATCTTATTCCGATCAATGCGCCACTGTCAGAACGTTCTATTACTCAAGGACTTAAAATTGCGGAAGCAGCAGGTCTTAATATAGTCGCTTTACAAAATACAATTAACGAATTTCTTGATAAGTTAATGTAGTATACTTTATTTTTTTTCGTAAAATCGTTCGTGGGAAATTTCACCATGAACGCTATCCTTCACTATTTAATTTACTAAGATTGGTTTTTAATGTCACAACAAACAGTTACTATCATTGATACATTTGGATTCTTTTTTCGCAGTTTTTATGCGCTTCCACCTCTTAAAAATAAGCATGGCTTTCCGACAGGTTTGTTAACAGGCTTTATTAATTTTATCGCCTCATTGCACAAAGATCATAGCAGTGATTATCTCATTTTCGCCCTTGATGCCAAAGGCCCTAGTTTTCGTGCTGAAATTGACCCGAACTATAAAGCTAATCGTCAACCAGCACCCGAAGAGCTAATAAAACAACTTCCTATTGCAATCAGCTGGATTGAAAAAATGGGATATAAATCGCTATTGATGAGCGGATATGAAGCCGATGATATGATTGCTTCGGTAGTAAAACATGCCAAAGAAAAAGGCTTTTTGGTTCGAATTGTTTCGCATGATAAGGATTTGTATCAACTCATTGAAGATGATGTTGTTGTTCTCGTTGATGCTATGACGAAAAAAGTTCTCAATGAGACCCACTGTTTTGAAAAATACGGAGTACACCCGTATCAGTTTATTGACTATCAATCCTTGATCGGGGATACAGCGGATAACGTCCCCGGTGTTAAGGGAATCGGAAAAGTAACGGCAGAGAAGCTTTTAAAGCAGTTCGTAACACTGGATGCTATGTATGAACGTCTGGATGAAGTGACACCGCCTCGGATACGTGGACTTTTGGAAACGTACCGTGATGATGCGTTTCGTTCTCGTGAACTGGTAAAGCTTCATCGGGATGTTTTTGAAACTCTTGATTTCGATGGGTATAAAATGCACTTTGATGATCCGTTTGCCCCTATTTATGATGAGCTTCTTCATTATGAGATGAATGCAGTATTGCGGACTATCAAGGCAAGAGCACTTTTTGAAGAGTCACAACCTGTGCAAGCTCCGTCTGTCATAACGATGGTTGAGACACCAAAATGTGAGAGTTCGCAAGGGTGCACACTTCTTATCGACACAGATACGGCACTGGAAACACTTCTCTCCTCTATTCCAAAAGATTCCTTGATCGCCTTTGATACCGAAACAACAGGGCTTAATCCTCATACCGATACCTTGGTTGGATTTAGTTTTAGTTTGGATGGAAAAACGGGGTACTATGTTCCGATGGGGCATAATTATTTAGGAGTTGGGGAACAAGTTTCTCCTGATGTGGCACGTAAGGCGATACGTGAGATTTTTAACTACCGCGTTATTGGGCATAATCTTAAATTTGATCTCCATTTCGTTACTCGATTTTTGGAGGTTGAATCGCTCACTATTTACGCCGATACTATCATCATTGCATGGCTTGGGGATTCTAACCGTTCCTTAGCAATGGATAGCCTTAGTCAAACTCTTCTCAATCATGAAATGATCCATTTCAAAGATACGGTCAAAAAAGGGGAGAATTTCAGTTCCGTCGCCATTGAAGATGCGTGTAAGTATGCAGGAGAAGATGCGTATATCACCTATCGACTCTATGAAGTATTACGAGAACAACTTTTCCTTAAGGGAGGGCAGGAGGCACTGGATGAAGCGTATACTGTCGAGTTTCCTTTTCTCCTCACCTTGCTTGGGATGGAACGCGCTGGGATTGCTATCGACATCAATGTTCTTGAGATATTTAAAACAGAAGTGGCACACGAGCTTACAACCCTTACTGAAAATATCCATACTGTAGCTGGAACCGTCTTTAATCTCAACTCCCCCAAACAGTTAGGGGTGATATTATTTGAAACATTGGGATTGCCCCACGGTAAAAAGACAAAAACAGGGTATAGTACCGATGAATCCGTACTAGAGGGGTTGAAAAATGAGCACGCGATTATCCCGATGCTCCTTCAATATCGTGAATATCATAAGCTCTATTCGACTTATATTGAGCCTTTAATTTTATTGTCAAAAGCGGATAATCATTCCCGTATTTATACCTCTTTTGTCCAAACGGGGACGGCAACGGGGAGACTCAGCTCCAAAAATCCTAATCTCCAAAATATTCCTGTAAAAACAGCGTTAGGGATGCGCATACGAGAAGCTTTTGTTGCTCCTGTGGGTAAAAAACTGATTGGGATCGACTACTCGCAAATAGAACTTCGACTTCTTGCTCATTTCAGCCAAGATACCCTCTTGGTCAACGCCTTTAATGAAGGGCGTGATATTCACTTACAAACGGCGATAGCCCTTTTTGGTGAGGCAGAAGCCCCCTTCAAGCGTGGTATTGCCAAAACGGTCAATTTTGGACTCCTTTACGGTATGGGACAGAAAAAACTCTCCGATACCTTGGGAATCACGACGAAAGAAGCTAAAGCAATTATGGAGCGCTATTTCGAAACCTTTCCAAGTGTCAAGGGATATTTTAGCCGTATTGTGGAGCAAGCCAAAGAGTTAGGTTACGTGGAGACATTGTTACACCGACGACGCTATTTTGATTTTGCAACTGCTACTCCTATGCTCAAAGCCGCTTACGAGCGCGAAGCCGTTAATGCCGTTTTTCAAGGTTCTGCTGCCGATCTTATTAAACTCTCTATGAATAAAATTGATGCGGTTATTCGTAATGAAGGGCTACGGGTGCGAATGCTTCTTCAAATCCATGATGAACTTATTTTTGAAGTCGATGAAGAGGTTGCCGAAGAATATGCAAACCGTTTTGTAGAGCTAATGGAGGGAATTATGATGTTAGGTATTCCCCTAAAAACTTCGATGAATATAGGGAATCACTGGGGTGAGTTGAAGTAACTAGTATTCCCTTAGATTTGATTCTCTAGGCGTATGATATGCCCATGGTCATCAAAGTAAACCGTAATTAATTGGCTACTTACGCACTGCTGCAATTGAGCATCGTCGACATTAAAATGATTTGAATAATCGGTTGAATGATAAATTAAATGTTCACTTGGGGCTTGGTGTCTATTTAGTCTTGACAAGACAAATAATACAATAGGCGTTGCAATTAACGTATAGAGTGCATTCTCGAAAGTGACGCTGTGAATTTCGCCAAAAATCCAATCGGACAACTCTTCTACGGGTGCACCTAATGTAATGATTCGATAAAATACATGAAATACAGGTTTCCATAAATAGAAAAATCCTAACCAGAGTAAAATAGTTATTATGTCCCAAATTATCCGTTTGGCTTTAGGTAGCTCACGGCGTTTATTAATAATCAATGTTTCCATTTTCTTAACCTTTTTTGATCTCTTGATGCGCACCACGGTCAGGGCTAACCCATCGTGCACGACCTTTTTTACCGAATAATACCTTAGGAAGAGCGGTTACAGCGGTAAATAAATTAAGCAACCAATAAGCAAATGGATACCAAATCATCCAAAAATAATTTTTTCCCAAACCTTGATCATAGTGACCATCCAACCATTTACTAACACCAAACTGCACCAAACACGCACCGATTAAAATAATACTACTTTGATCTGGGAGAATAGGGGAATGATCGGGCGTTAAATACCCAAGAGGAACAAATAGACTAATAAACCAGACTAAAAATACTAATACCATACTATACGCCCATAGAGTACTTAACATAAGTTCAACCATTAATCCCCAAAGATGCGTTTGTCTAGGCATAAATAAAACTTTGAAATTTTTAAGCATTACTTGAACGCCACCCATAGCCCAACGTAAACGCTGTTTCCATAGTCCGCTCAATGTTTCAGGCATCAATATCCATACCAAAGCACGAGGCTCAAACCGAACATCCCATCCGTTGCTTTGTAACTTCCAAGTAATATCAATATCTTCCGTCAGCATATCGGGGCTCCAATAGCCCACTTCGTGTACCGCAGCTTTTCTAAATCCTGTAATTACCCCTGATACAGTAAATATCCGTCCAAAACTACGCTGTGCCCGTTTAATCATACCAACGATAGAAGAAAACTCACCTACTTGAATTTTCCCTAATAACGTCGTGCGATTTCGTATCCGTGGATTCCCTGTAACGGCAGCAACTTCGGGGTAGCGGATAAAATGTTTTACCATCCAATGAACACAATTTTTATCGATTAAGGCATCTCCATCAATACATACTAAGTATTCATACTTTGCCAATAATGCGCCAGCTTGAAGACCCAAAGCTTTGCCCTGATTTTCAGCTAAATTAACGACTTTTAAATTAGGGTTGTTTTTTGCTAAATTGACCAATATTTCCAGTGTATCGTCACTACTACCATCGTTAATGGCAATGACTTCAAATTCAGGGTAGTCAACATTAAGCGCATACGAAATGGTTTCGATAGCATTTTGCCCTTCATTGTAACAAGGGATTAAAATACTAACTCCCTCCCAACGTTCATTGCCTCTAAGGGGTGGAATAGTATATTTAGAATATGGCTTTTCATTTTTGAAATAAAAAAAGATCGCTCCTACTATCCACAAGCTTGACATAAAAAGTGGATAATAAAATATAAAACCTAAGAGTGTATGCCATACTAAATGCAAAAATATAGTGAAAGTCGTCATTGATTCTTCTTATTTATTAAAGATGGTATTCAGATGCATACGCACTGGTTTTTGAGTAAACGCTTCATTCATCATATTGGCATCAGGATTATTGGTAAACACACTGTCGGGATAATATGCAATGTGATGAACACCTAAGCCATATAAATATCGTATGGTACTATCCAATTCTTTGGAAGAAATCGGTTCATTGTTTTCTCTCCAATTTACTGTTTGTAACTCGATTACGGTACGTTCAAGCCCACATTGTTCTTGTTTGACATGTTTAACTATTTCACCTAAAAAGTGCTCTGGATCACCAGCTTGTTCCATATACGGCATTGCCATAATTGCGGTGTAATCATAATTTTTTATTGATTCCTGCAAACTTTGCGCATACCACTCTTCTGAATCCTTATTTAAAGCAACTTGTGCATATAAATTACGGGCTGTTTTGAGTCCTGGTTGTTCATCTCTTACAATTTGAGCTAATTCCATCGCAAAATCATCTAAATAACGTGTTTTTAGTTTAGTCCATTTATTAAATTGTTTTCGATCCGTTCTGATTTTAATAACATCTTCTGGCAATCCCCACTTTTTATATTGAGTATGCGCAAATGTACTGTCATCTTCAAAATCTGACAGTGTTATATCGTCATGAAACAAGATTCCGTCAATATAGGCTGATTTTGACAAATCTTCATAAATTTCTTTAATAATTTTTCGAGCTTTGGGTGAAAAAGGGGATAATCTTGGATACCCCATATTAAGATGAGTCGGATCAACTTGCAATGTCACTACCGTCTCTTTGGAAGCCATATTGCTTTGTGGTAATTCCCAAGCAAGCATTGGCATCCACGCATAAACACGCTTGACCTGCGTACATTTGGCAATTTGCCATGAAACTCGGTTAAAGAGATTTGAACGCATTGGTATATTTCGGTTTGGAAAATAGACATAATCCGCTGCGCCATTGGCATCAGGGTCAGCAAAAGCTTGTAAATAAACGGTATTAACCCCCAATTTTTTGAGGCGATCAAGGAGTAATCCGATATTTTTTTCCTGCTGGACTGGATCTTGATCATAAATATAATCTAAGTCGATATGAGCTGCTTTGGTTGTCCTCGCATCATCGGTGAAATTACCACTTCGCATTCGCATAAGAAAATCCAAATCCTGAAGAGTCATTTGACCCTCTACTAATATACGTCGAGCCCCCCATAAAGGTGTAGTGCGTGTATTGCTACCATCGTCCAATGTTAATCCGATACTCATTCCTAACCGCTCTGCAATTTTACGAACCTCAATATTATAACGTCCATACGGCCACACCATGACACGGGGTTGTTGCCCTGTATAGCGTTTCAAAAAAGTATTATTTTCCAATAGATCATTGTAAACTCGCTGTTGATATGTTTTTTCATCCTCATACCCTTTTTTATCAGCAAGCCATTGGCGAGTGGTAAGAGCGGGCTCCATACTGCCTTGAGGATTTCCGGGGATACCTTTGTGCATAGCACAGCTGTGGCTGGCAATTTCTACAAGACCGCTACTGACCATCTCCTTGATCTGAGCTTGACTCAAAAATTTGTTACGATCAATCAGATGTCCATCGAAATCGACCTTATCTTTGGCTTTCATCCAATTCCCAACGAGCGCAATGACAGTTGGAATTTTGTATTTTTTCAAAACAGGATAAGCATTCGTATAAACAGATTCATACCCATCATCAAAGGTAATTAGAACTGCTTTATTTGGCAATGGTTTTGCACTTTTGCGATACTTTAAAATATCATTTATACCAACAAAGTGATACCCATTATCTATTAGCCACTGCATCTGTTGATCAAAGTTCGCTGGGGTCACCGCATACGTTGAATCCAATGTCTCACTTTTATTGGCTATTTCATGATAGCTCAGAATTGTAAATTCATTGGGATTTTGATCCCGACTACAGACATTGGGTAAGTCATTTGCCATAAGGTAATTACTTGTAATTGCTATGAATGCTACTACGAGTTTGAGTATTTTATATCCACTTTTTATTCTTCTTGATTTAATCATAATTAGAGCACTTTATTTTAAAATTTAAGGAATATTATACATTATTTTCTCTTATAAATTACTCATAAAGGGCGACAGATGTTACCTTTGTTGGATAGAATACTGCGCATAGACGATGGTGTCGTCAAAGAAGAATTTTCAAGGAGCGAGTCAATATGAGCGAACGTTTTAATACAGCTGCAGCAGGATGGGATAAAGGGGATATTCGTCAAAACATTGCGGACGCTGTCTTTCAAACCATCGTGAGTCGAATAGCCTTACAACCGAGCATGAAAATTATGGATTTTGGAGCAGGGACGGGGCTGTTGAGTTTTAAAATTGCTCCGATGGTAGGTTCCGTCGTCGGCGTGGATCTTTCTGAAAAAATGTTGGAGCAACTGGAAGCAAAAAATACGGAGGAATTAAGCGTTGAAGCACTGTATCACGATATTCTTTCCTCTTCAATAGGGTACGAATTTAACGGTATTGTCAGCTCGATGGCAATTCACCATGTTGAAGATACAGCGCATTTATTCCGCGAATTTTATGCGCACTTAAAAAAAGATGGTTTTATTGCTATTGCTGATTTGGAAGAGGAAGACGGATCGTTTCATACTCACGGAAACGAAGGGGTGCACCATTTTGGTTTTAATCGGGACACGCTGCGCAAAACTTTGGAAGAAATTGGTTTCCAAAACGTCCGTTTTCACGAGGCGTATCAGGTGGTGCGAGAAAATGGAACCTATCCTATTTTCGTTGTTACAGCAATAAAATGACAAAATGCCACATATTTATCTCTAATTAAAAGAGTTAGATATAATAGTTTCAAAATCATTGAATAACGAGAAACTAAAGTGAAATTAGAGTCTATTAACCGTATCGGAATTATTTTACGTCCCTCAACCCCTGAGCTAAAAGAGATGTTTTTAGAAGCAAAGCGGATTTTTGAATCCCGAGGAATCGAAGTAGGCATTGATCATATCAGTGGTGGAATGATAGATGTGATGGGACAGCCTTTTGAAATGTTGTGTCAAAACAGCGATTTCTTGGTTACTATTGGTGGTGATGGAACCCTTATCTCTGCTGTTCGTCGTTCGTACGCTTATCAGCTTCCGGTGCTTGGTATTCATGCGGGGAAATTGGGATTTTTAGCTGATTTGGATTTCAGTGAACTGGAATCTTTTGTCGATAAACTTAAACGTGGTGAGTACCGAATAGATAAAAGGGCAATGCTTCAAGCGACGATTGTAACGAAATATGGTGAGAATAAAGTTTTTGCTTTTAATGATATTGTCGTAACACGCCCCTCTATCTCGAAAATGATCCGTCTTGAGACGTATGTCGATGGGAAAAATTTTAACACTTATTACGGCGATGGAGTCGTTATATCTACTCCTACGGGTTCTACTGCTTATAATCTATCGGCAGGGGGACCTGTGTTATTTCCCCATACCAACGTTTTTGCCCTCACCCCTATTTGTCCCCATTCTCTGACTCAACGCCCCGTAGTTTTACCCGGGCATTTTGAGATAGAGATTAAAACACCCGATGCGAGTGCTCTTCTCATTGTTGATGGTCAGGATATGGTGGAAATCACTGACAGCGATACGGTACATATCAAACTAGCCGAGGGGGGTGCCCATCTCATTCATCGCTGTGAGTTTAATTACTTTGATGTTTTGAGAGAGAAATTAGGGTGGGGGGATTAAGAGGTGATTGAACGATTTTATCTCAAAGAATATTTGAGTTTCAAAGAAGCTGAACTTGAGTTTAAAGCAGGATTAATTGTTTTTACGGGTCCAAGCGGCAGCGGTAAATCGATTTTGATGCGTTCTCTATTAGCTTCTCTTGGACTTGATAGCGTTGATGCCTCTGTATGTGAGTCCTCCGTCGCATGGAAAATTGATGAAGAGTGTTACGGTATTAGCAATGAATTTCCCAATATTTTTCGCCATGTCAAAAAAGAGAAAGCTTCCTTTTTCATCAATAATCAACGCACCTCAAAATCGTCAATGGAAACAATCAGTTCAGGGCATCTGCGCCATCTCAGTCTCAAAGATTACAGTGATTTTGATTCAGCTGCGTTGCTTGGATTATTGGATGAACGTATTTTTCTTGAAGATAAGCAGCATCAAGAATGGCTTAATGCCCATAAAAAAATATTTGGAGAGACTAAAATTCTCGTCAATGAATTAAACACCATTGAAGAACAAGAGAAAAAACTCACAGAACTCAAAGAGTTCGCAGCGTATGAGATAGCCAAAATTGATTCGATTAAACCAACTATTGGTGAAGACGAAGAACTTCAAATTATCAAAAAACAGCTTTCCAAAAAAGAAAAAATTACTGAAGCGATCAAAAGCTCGGATGCTATTTTCTCGTATGAAAATCAGGTCAACAATGTACTTTCTCTTTTAGACATTGAGAGTGGATTCTTCGATGATGCGATGAATGAGCTACGAAATGTTTTTGAAACATCGCTTGAAAAAATGGAGTTGCTTGAAGAAGTCTCTGTCGAAGATATTCTTAACCGTATTGAGAGCTTGAGCGAGCTCAAACGGCGTTATGGTGGGATTGAAGAGGCTTTGGAATACCGAGATCAAAAAGTAAAAGAGCTAGAAGCTTATGAGACGATAGAACACTCAAAAACAGAGCTTACGAAGAAGATTCAAGTGCATCAATCACAACTTAGCGAGCTCTCTTCACAACTCAGCTTGGCACGAAATAATGAAATAGCTATTACCCTTGAACGGCTTAATAATTATTTATCTATGCTTTATTTACGTCCCGCTACTCTACAACTTGAAACGATTGAACATCATTCACTGGGAACAGATCGTGTCGTATTGGGATTAGAAGGGACAAGATTAGAGAAGCTTAGTTCGGGTGAGTTTAATCGCCTTCGTTTGGCGTTATTAGCTTTGAGAGTTGAGAGTATGGAGCATAGTGGGCGGGTGTTAATGCTCGATGAAATCGATGCCAACCTCAGTGGAGAGGAGTCCATGAGCGTCGCTAAAGTATTACGCCATCTCTCCACCCACTATCAGATTTTTGTTATCTCTCACCAACCGCAACTTACTTCAATGGGGGATCAACACTTTTTGATCTACAAAGACGACGAAAGTCGCGTTCGTGAACTCAATGAAGAGGAACGTATAGAAGAAATAGCCCGTATTATCAGTGGTGAGAGTGTCAGTGATGAGGCACGAGGGTTCGCACGAGATTTGTTTGAGCGTGCACAATGTGTCTAATTATTGCCATATTTTCCCTTATATTTTCGGTTAGCTTTTTCTTGAAGGGTAATTTCCCATTGGCTTTGAGCAGTGGGGGCATTGGATTGTTTTTCATTGCATTAATGATTCGGAATATACGGTTAACACTTAAAGAGAGAAAATTATGATTATAGATACCCACGTTCACCTTGATGATGAACGATACAAAGACGATTTTGAAGAGATGCTCCAACGTGCGTACAATGCAGGAGTGGAGGCGTTTATTATTCCAGGGGCACACCCTTCAACACTTCCTCGCGCCGTAGAATTATCCGAACAGTACGCTAATATTTATTTTGCTGTAGGGGTTCACCCGTATGATTTAGAAGGCTTGGATGGACTTGATTTTGAACACTATGCCGCGCACCCAAAATGTGTTGCTATCGGAGAATGCGGAATGGATTATTTTCGTCTTGAGGGATCTGAAGACGAAAAATTAGCTGAAAAGCAACGGCAAGAGAACGCTTTTCGAACGCAAATACGTTTGGCTAAAAAGGTTAACAAACCGCTCATCGTCCATATACGAGATGCAAGTCATGACGCTAAGATGATTCTTCTGGAGGAGAATGCAGGTGAAGTGGGGGGAGTCCTTCACTGTTACAATGCAGATGATGAGTTGCTTTCGCTTGCAAATGATAATTTCTATTTTGGGATTGGTGGTGTAGTGACCTTCCAAAATGCTAAAAAGTTGGTCAATATCCTCCCTCGTATCCCATTGGATAAATTAGTTATTGAAACAGATGGACCTTATTTGACTCCACATCCGCATAGAGGATCACGCAACGAGCCTGCTTATACTGCATTGGTGGCGGATAAAATGGCGCAGATTTTAAAACTACCTATTGATGAGATTACTCGATTGAGTACAGATAACGCTTTTCGACTTTTTGGAGGGTTAACAAAGGGGTCATTTATCAAAAAATAGCCTCGGGTTTCAGTTCTAAAACGGTACAATTATGTTCTAACTAGAGAAGGGGATGAGGCTTGAAGATTAAAATTATTCTAAGTATATTGATCCTTATGATCAGTGGATGTACGACGTACAAAGGGTCGTATTCCTATCAGCCTACTAAGTCATCCAAAAAATTTCCTTCCGATGTTTTAAATAGCTCTCCTTCAAATCTTACGAAAAAGAACGGTGAATCCATTGCATCAATGCGACCCTATACGGTATTAGGAAAAGAGTATTATCCAACCGTTGTTAGCGTTGGAGATAGCTTTTCGGGTCGTGCAAGTTGGTATGGGGCGGATTTTCATGGAAAATCAACATCCAGTGGGGAAGGGTATGATATGTATGCCATGACAGCAGCTCATAAAACTTTACCAATGAACACCGTGGTTCGAGTTACCAATTTAGATAATAGTCAACAAACCGTTGTTCGTATTAATGATCGTGGACCATTTGTAGAGAGTCGCATTATCGATTTATCGTTTGCTAGTGCCAAATCAATCGGATTGGTAGGTCGAGGAAGTGCATCTGTCAAGTTGGAAGTGTTAGGATTTGAGCCTACGGAATCCAAAATCATCGATTATACCGCAATGGCGAAGGGTCCTAGACAAGAGATACTCAACTCTTTTGCCGTTCAAATAGGAGCATTTGCTAATATAAGTGGAGCGATAGAGACTCAAAAAAAGTATGCTAGTTTTCATGGATACACCTCAATCATAAAAGATTCTCAGTATAATAACGACCGATTATATCGCGTTTGGATGCGTGGATTTAGAAGTGAAGCGGAAGCTCGCGACTTTACTAGTAAAGACTATTTTGATGGACAATTTATCACAAGGGAATGAGATGATTAAAAAGAGCCGACAAACTAAAGAAACTAATATTACCCTTACCCTCAGTCTTTATGGAGAAGGGAAGAGCACGATATCAACGGGTGTTGGCTTTTTGGATCACATGTTGGAAAGTTTTGCGAAACATTCATGGATGGATTTAGACATTCATTGCGTGGGTGATACTCACATTGATGATCATCACAGCGTTGAGGATGTTGGGATTGTTCTAGGACAAGCACTACGTGAAGCTATTTTTCCTATCCAATCGGTTGAGAGATTTGGTAATGCTGTCGTTGTCATGGATGAAGCAGCCGTGAGTTGCGATATGGATCTCAGTAATCGTTCTTTTTTAGTATGCGAATTGGACGTTGAGGGAAAAGTAGGTCAGTTTGATACCGAACTCGTAGAAGAATTTTTCCGTGCAGTGGTATTTGGGGCAGGAATCAGTGCCCATATTATTATGCAACGTGGTCGCAATAAGCACCATATTATCGAAGCGGCTTTCAAAGCGTTTGCTGTGGCACTTCGACGTGCATTGGTACGAAACGATCGAGGGATACCTAGCACCAAAGGCGTTTTATGATTAGGCTTATATTCTTGGATGTCGATGGATGTTTGAGCGATGGGAAGATTACGTATACCCACGATGGGATTGAACTCAAAAGTTTTAACGTACGAGATGGATTTGCGATTAAAACGTTGGCAAAAATGGGGTACACTGTCGCTATTATTACGGGGCGTGATTCAACAATCGTGGAGCTTAGAGCCAAAGAACTTGACATTCTCTACCTTTTTCAAGGGGTAAAAGATAAGCAGGCCGTCGCAGAGAAACTTTGTCAGCAGCTGAATATACGTGCGGAAGAGGTCGCTGCAATCGGAGATGATTTGAATGATTACCGTCTCTTACAGTGGGTGGGTATGGCGTTTATCCCTAATGATGCGTCAGAGTATCTTAAGCCAGTTGCGCAATTATTGGAGCGCAAAGGCGGAGATGCGTGTGTGCGTGAGATGATTGAAAAAATCCTTATTGCCAATGGGGATGAAGAGCGTTTTCTCAACTTATGGATTTAAATGTCGATTAACGGATTTTTTTTTCTTATTTTAGCTCTTCTATTGGGGATGTTTAGTTATTTTAAACCTCAAGTGCGAGAAGAATATTTAACGCAAGAAGTTCCACAATTTGAGCTGGAGCAATTTGTTATTTATGAGATTAACCGTGTTAAAATTGATCGTTTTTTTGAAGGGGCACACGGTAAGCATTTTGTAGATCGTTATGAGATTAGCGATGCAAAGTTCACCAATAATGCAAAAACGATGCTCGAATCCATTCGTGCGGATACTGCATTATACAAGGGAAATTTGATTTCACTGGATGGGAATGTTCATTATGTTCGTGAAGATGGATTTCAATTTCGTTCATCCGAGGGGACATACGATCAAAACTCCTCTCGTATTCAGACGAAAAGGGCATTTGTCCTCACCAAAGACGGGAATAAAGTGGATGGAACACATCTTGATTACAATGTCAATTTAGATACTGTATCGGCAGATAAAGTTCGCGGAAGCTATCAACTAAATTAGGATAATTAATGATAAAACACTTAGTATTTTTACTCACCTTTGGACTCCTTGCATCCTCTGCAGAAGAACTTAAAATTATTTCTGATAATTTCAAAGGGGATCAATCCAAAGGAATTTCTGTTTTTACAGGAAATGTAAAAGTAACGAAAGGGTCTGATGAACTGAACGCCTCTAAGGTGACAATTTATACAGATACTGCTCGAAAACCCATTAAATATGTAGCAGAAGGGGATGTTTCTTTTTATATTGTGACCGAAATAAAAGAGAGATACCGTGGTAAGTCACAAATGGCGGTGTATTTGCCCAATGATAGTGAGTACCAATTTAGTAAAAAAGTGGATTTGATACGACTTGATGATTATCGACGGATCAAAGGGGATAAAGTGGTGCTCAATGAAGAGAAAGGGTTTGCCAATGCTGACAGTATTGGAGATGAACCCGTTGTTATGATATTTACATTAGACGATAAAAAAGAGACTAAGAAAGGATCTAAAAAATGATTGAAATTATTGATTCCGCATTTCTCACCTCCGCCCCGACAATTCGTCTTGCTCCGGAGAATGAGTTTCAAAATGAAGTAGCGTTTATGGCACGTTCCAATACAGGGAAAAGTTCCCTTCTAAATACCTTAACACAGCGTAAATCGTTAGCAAAAGTTTCATCAACGCCAGGGAAAACGCGTTTGATTAACTATTTTGATGTAGTGTTTATGGATCGGGAATCGGGAGAAAAACTGAGTGCTGTTTTGGTCGATCTTCCCGGATTTGGCTACGCTAAAGTTGCAAAATCTCTTAAAAGTGATTGGGAGAGCAACTTGACGAATTTTGTCTCTGAACGGAAGCAAATTCGTGTTTTTGTTCATTTGATCGATTGCCGTCACCCTGATTTAGCTATTGATGTTTCAGTAGGAGAGTATTTGCGTGAGATTTGTACTCCTGAACAACATATTGTACAGGTTTATACTAAGATTGATAAGCTCAACCAAAAAGAGCTCTCTGTTCTTAAAAAACGGTTTCCCGATGCATTAATGATCTCCAATAGTAAGCGACGCGGGGTCGATAAAATAGTCTCAACTCTCTATGGCATGCTTCGAGGAGAAGATTTGTGCGAGAAATAACGTATAGGAAACCAACGCTTGCTGATATTCCTGCGATGAAGCAACTTGTCGCTCCTGAAATAGAAAGTGGTGTTATTTTAGCACGTAGTGATGATGAGATTGCGACCAATATTCGGTCTTATATTGTGGCAATGGAAGGTGAGATGCTGGTTGGTTTTTGTGCACTTCATATCCACTCTCCTAATCTTGCAGAGATCCGCTCTATGATCGTCGATTCAGAATATCGTGGATGCAATATTGGAAGTACTTTGGTTGATAAAGCGTGTCAAGAAGGGGTTGTACTTGGGTTACATGAGATTTTAGTCCTGACCTATCAACAACGTTTTTTTGAGAATTTGGGTTTTATTGAAATCCCAAAAGAGTCCATTCCTGAACATAAAATTTGGGCGGACTGCATTAAATGCAAACATTTTCCTATATGCAACGAAGTCTCACTTATCAAAATGCTCTGAGTCATCTTTTTGGACTCATTGCTTTTGGAATTTACAGTGCGTTAAGCAGTATATATCTCTTTTTACCTCCGATGTTCGCCCTTTTGGGATTTTTGTTTTACCGAACATTACTTCGTCATGATCTGGGAAGTTTAATTGTTTTTTCAATTATGTTTTTGATGTTAGAGGCAGAAAAAGGGTATTGGTTTGGAAGTTCAATTCTTTTTTTTACTCTTATAAGCCATTACCTAATGCCAAAACTAGAGCAAACTATGCGTTGTACGATCTGCATTAAAGGTATTTTTGTACTTTTGGCGTATATCGGATATTGGGGGTTTATTTGGATGATTAACAGCGTATTATTACTTCAAATACCCTCTTTGGATTGGCATATTCTTTTTTATATGCCGATTGAATTTGCGTTGATTGCGATTTTTGGATGAAGCTTAAGATATTATTGACCTTTTTTGCTCTTATTTGGGTATCGCTGATCGTCCGTGTGTTTCATCTTGCGATACAGTCCAATGAGCATTACGAGATATTATCACAACGCAATAGCCTTAAAACAGAACTCTCACCCCCCGTACGAGGCGAAATACTTGATCGTAATGGGGAACCTATTGCTATTAATGAATTGGGCTTCAAAATAGCTCTTGCCCCTCATTTGACCAAAGGCAAAGATACTCACTTGCTTGATACTGAAATAGCCTATCTTCTCTATATGATTCCTACCCTTGATGGGAAAAAAATAGCTAAAACGTATAAACAAGAGGATTCCTATTACAACCATAATTTTATAGACGTTGTCGAATATATTCCTCATGAAACGATGTTACCTCTGTACGCCTTAATGAATTTACGTGAGAGTATTGAGATTTCTCCCTCGCCGAAACGACTTTATCCCTATGGAAATGTAGCATCGCATCTTATTGGGTATGTCGCACGGGCAAATCAAAAAGAGGTCGAGGGAAATTCACTCCTACAGCTTTTGGGTCATGTTGGTAAAAGTGGTATTGAGAAATATTATAACACTTATCTTCAAGGTTTAGCAGGGGAACGGCATATCAAAGTGAACGCACATAATGTTGAAATTGAGGAGATAAGCCATAGTGCAACGGAAGAGAATCATAATCTTACCCTCAATTTGGATATGCGTCTTCAAGAGTATATCGGTACTGCTTTCAAAGGCAATGTCGGAGCAATTGTTGTTATGGATACTAATGGGGCGATTTATGCAGCGGGAAGTTTTCCTGAGTACGATTTGAATTCCTTCGTAGAGGGGGTAAGTAGTGAACAGTGGAATTATTTGATTAATAGCGTTGATGCCCCTTTTACCAATAAAATTCTCAATGGGCTTTATCCCCCTGGATCGACGATCAAACCGGGAATGGGGTTATTGTATATTACTTCAGGTGTTCTGAATGAAAATTCTACTGTCAACTGTACGGGAACCTTTCGATTGGGAAATCGTTCTTTTCGCTGTTGGAACAAACATGGGCATGGGGAGGTCAGTATTCATAAAGCGATTACCCAAAGTTGTGACGATTATTTTTATAAGGGAAGCTTAGAAGTTGGTATCGAGCGTATGAGTCGTGGAATGGTTCGGATGGGATTGGGAGAAAAATCAAATATTGATCTTCCTAATGAATTCATTGGTACGGTTCCCAGTCGTGAGTGGAAAAGAGAGAAGTTTAAAGAGCCATGGTATCGTGGTGAGACGCTCAATACCTCCATTGGACAAGGAAATTTTTTGACAACTCCGATTCAGATTGCGCGATTTACAGCATTGATGGCGACAGGGAAGCTTCCCATCCCTCATATTGCGTATAAGATAGGGTCTAAAGCGGTGGCACCTACCCCGCAAGATGTTCTCACTGCGATTGAAAAGAGTAAGCTTCCTATTATTCAAGATGCTATGAAATCGGTTTGTAATGACAAAGGGGGAACGGCAAGTAGTCATATCTCTACTCGTTTCCCTATCGCTGGTAAAACAGGGACAGCACAAACATCTGGTATCGCTCAAAATGTTAAAAATCGTCTTGATGAGCAAAGTATGGAGTATCTAAAACGTTCTCACGCATGGTTTACGACGTATGGCCCTGCTGAAAATCCACAATTTATTGTTACTGTACTGATCGAACATGGAGGACATGGAGGAGAAGCAGCTGGAGGGATTGTCTCTGGAATTTACAATAAGCTGGACGATTTGGGCTATATTAAGCGGTAAAGCTTAAGAGTGAAGAGAGGGCTTACTCTTCTAAAGTTCTTACTATTAGACTTTTCGGAAGATTAAACTGTTCTACAAGCTCACCCTCGCGAACTCGCATTTCCCCCTGATCCACCTCATGATCCATTCCCAATAAATGAAGCATCCCATGAATGAAGAGTAGCGCAAGTTCATTATCGCTACTGTGTCCCAAGTCGCGTGCTACCTCATTGACCTTATCCATGCTAATAATAATACTTCCCAAGGGAGCGTGAGGAAAAGGGTCACTTGGGAAACTAAGGACATCGGTAGGTTTATCAATCCCTCTAAAATCATGATTAATCTTAGCGATTTCATCATTATCGGTAAGGATAAGTTCAATTTCTTTCGTACTAAGGGCATTGGCTATTTGCTCTAAAAGAGTAATGGTACAATTTTCATTCGTTCGATTATCAAGTTCAAGGATTGCCATTTTATCGATCCCGAAGTACATCAAAATCAGATGGAAACGTTGGTTTAAAACGTTTTGATTCAATGGGTTGATTGGTGGAGGGATTTATGAATTTAATAGTAACGCGGTTATCATAATTATCGCTATAGCTAATAGTGCTTAAGCTATCATTTTTAAACATAATCGTATAGGTAACTCCGTTGAGTGTAGTTGCATAATGGTCATTATCCACTTTTTTGGCTTTTTTAAGAATTTCTAGGAAATCAATTTCGCCACCAAGTGTTTTAATAGTTACTTGTTCGATGGCTGGTTCAACGATAGTGAGCTCTTTGCCATTAATATAAACACGTTTTTGGATCGGTGATTGGTAAAGCCAAAGGGCATTTTGGGGTTTTGTTGCCCAAAGTTCCCCTTTGTAGAGGATAGTTTTACCGTGTTCATCGACAATACGCTGTTCAAATGAGCTGTTAAAAGAACTCATTTCCTTGGGTGAAGCCAACAAAAAGGTAGAAAGTAAAAAAAAGAGAGGGGTAAAACGCACAATTAGCCTTCTGAAATATAGATTATGAATTGTATCCAATCCTCATTAACCAAAACAATAGTATTCCTATGTTAAAATCGAGAACTGTTAAAATAAATAGCTCATACTGAAGGCTTTCAATGCTCCAATCGCTCGTAGGCAAAATTTTCGGAACTCAAAATGATCGTGAAGTTAAAAAATATATGAAACGTGTTGAGGAGATCAATTCTCGTGAAGCTCATTTCGCAGCACTTAGTGACTCTGAACTTCAAAACGTTTTTACGACTCTAAAAGAGTCTGTTCGTAATGAAACCAAAACATTAAATGATGTATTGATTGATTCATTTGCGATAACGCGAGAAGCTAGCAAGCGGGTACTTGGTATGCGCCATTTTGATGTACAGCTTATTGGCGGTATGGTGCTCCACGAGGGGCGTATTGCTGAGATGAAAACAGGGGAGGGGAAAACCCTCGTGGCAACCCTTGCCGTTGTCCTCAATGCCATGAGTGGCAAAGGGGTGCACGTTGTAACCGTTAATGATTATTTGGCATCACGTGATGGTGCACAAATGTCTGCTCTATACGCTTTTCTCGGATATGAAACAGGGATTGTTTTGGAGGGTGAGTATAATCCTGCCAATAAACGTCTTCAATACGGTGCTGATATTACCTACGGAACCAATAATGAATTTGGGTTTGACTATCTTCGTGACAATATGACTTACACGAAAGATCATATGGTTCAACGTGGACACTCGTTTGTTATCGTGGATGAAGTTGATTCAATTTTGATTGATGAAGCACGAACACCATTAATCATTTCAGGCCCTACCAATCGAACCTTGGAAAACTACACCCGTGCTGATGCGGTTGCTAAAGCCTTGATTCGTGAGGAACATTTTAGCGTTGATGAAAAAGATCGTCTTATTCTCCTTACAGAAGAGGGGATTGTGAGAGCGGAAGAACTTTTTGCCGTGGGTAATATTTACAGCGTTGAGAATGCTTCTCTTTCCCATCATCTCGATCAAGCACTTAAAGCCAACTATATTTTTGAGTGTGATGTCGATTATGTTCTTCAAGGCGATCAAGTTGTTATCGTTGATGAGTTTACGGGTCGTCTTTCAGAGGGTCGTCGTTATTCAGAAGGGTTACATCAAGCACTTGAAGCCAAAGAGGGTGTTATTATCAAAGAAGAGACGCAAACTCTTGCTGATATTACGTTCCAGAATTATTTCCGTATGTACACTAAAATCGGTGGTATGACGGGGACAGCACAAACGGAAGCGACAGAGTTTGCTCAGATTTATAGTCTTGATGTTATCTCTATCCCAACCAATGTTCAAGTTATCCGTAAAGATTTGAACGATTTGATTTATAAAACAGAAGAAGAAAAATTTGCCGCTGTTCTTGCTAAAATCAAAGAACTCAATGCAACAGGGCAGCCGATTCTCATTGGAACGGCTTCTATCGAAAAATCAGAAAAACTTCATCAGTTTATTAAAGAGGCAAAAATTCCTCATACGGTACTCAATGCCAAAAATCATGCGCAAGAGTCAGAGATTATCAAAAGCGCAGGAACCAAAGGTGCGGTAACCATCGCAACCAATATGGCTGGACGTGGTGTTGATATCAAAGTGAGTGACGAGATAAAAGCCTTGGGTGGTCTTTATATCCTAGGAACTGAGCGTCATGAAAACAGACGTATTGATAACCAGCTTCGTGGGCGTTCAGGTCGTCAGGGTGATCCAGGTACGAGCCAGTTTTATTTGAGTTTAGAAGATAATCTCCTTCGTATTTTTGGTTCCGATAAGATCAAAGCGATTATGGAGCGTTTGGGTGTTGAGGATGGTGAATACATCGAATCGGCAATGGTGACCCGTGCAGTTGAAAAAGCGCAGAAGAAAGTTGAGAATATGCACTTTGAGGGGCGTAAGCATATTGTTGAATATGATGATGTTGCCAATGAACAACGCAAAATCGTCTATAAATTTCGCTATGAACTTCTTGACCCTGCGTATGATGTTACGAGTAAAATTGATTCCCATCGAGCTGAGTATGTTGAGAGAGTATTAAGTGAATGTGGTATTTACAACGGTATTTCAAGTGCAGAAATTGATACTGAACATCTAAAGAAACGAATTATTGAAGATGTTAATATTGATGTCAATATGGAATTTTTGGATGAAATGACATACGAAATGGTTTTTGATCGTATACTTGCTGATGTTAAAAACCATTATGAAGCGAAAATGTCACCAATTGATCCTGCTACTCGTTCCTCTATTGAGCGTGAAATAATTCTTAAAACTCTTGATAGTGCGTGGAGAGAGCATCTGTATCAAATGGACAGTATGAAAACAGGGATTCGTCTTCGTGCTTATAATCAAAAAGATCCACTAGTAGAGTACAAAAAAGAGAGTTTTAATCTTTTTACGGAGCTTATTGCAACGATTAAATTTGATAGTATTAAAACCCTTCATATTATTCAATTTAGAGTGGAAAATATCGATGAAGAGGCTCAAGCGCTTGCGCACCAAATGGAGATCGAAAAGCGACAAGAAGAGCTTCAAATGTCACTTATGGGTGCACCATCAGAGTTGGAATCCTCTAAAATTGCACGTAATGATGATTGTCCGTGTGGAAGTGGACAGAAATATAAAAACTGCTGCGGTAAATCGGGACCCAAAAAAGGGGCATTTGCCTCTTGAGTATCGTACACTATCTCGTTAAACGTTTTTTACGTTTCGACAAAGAACAACCTTTCATTTTTCTCTCTGCACTACTTGCATTCTCAGGGATTGCATTGGGTGTAATGGTTCTTATTATTGCGATGGCACTAATGAACGGATTTGATAACGAGTTTAAGAAAAAACTCACCGTTATGAATTATCCCCTTACGATTCAGCCGAAATTTTATGGTTCTGTTGATACCGCTCTTTTGAATAAACTCGAAGCGAAATTTCCAGAACTTTCATTTAGCCCCTATATTAATGCCTCTATTTTGTGCCGTCATGACGCAATGCTGGAGGGGGGGTATCTTTTTGGAGTGGATTTCAAACGCGAAGCTGCCGTCAATAATGTTGTTGCTCAGGGGCTAAAATCGCAAACACCTAAAGGGTTTGAAGTGATGGTCGGTAAAGGGTTGTTAGAGGAATATACCCTCAAAAAAGGGGAAAAACTCACCTATATTTTTACCCAGCTTGAACCAGGGGGTATTTCTATGACCCCGAAAATGAAACGCTTTAATCCTGTAGCCACATTTGATTCAGGGCTTAGTGCTTACGATAAAGGGTTCTCGTATACCACGCTTGAGTCAATGCAAAAAATATTGTCCGTTCCTGAAAACCTTTATGATGGTATACATATCCATTCAGCGAATCCAGAAGCAGATATATCAAAAATCGCTGCGATTTTACCCGAGAGTGTCAGTGTCAGAGGGTGGTGGGAAGATAACGGAAACTTTTTTGCTGCTCTTAAAATGGAGAAGATGTCTCTCTTTATTGTTCTAATGCTTATTATCCTTATTGCAGCGATTAATATTATTTCGTCTCTTTTGATGACAGTGATGAACCGTCGTAGTGAAATTGCTTTACTTTTATCGTTAGGTGCTTCCAAAAAAGAAGTTAAAAAAGTTTTTTTACTCTTGGGTATGATTATCGGATCACTAGGGATCGTGACGGGGTCACTCCTTGGGTTTTTAGGAATATGGATTTTGGGTTCCTTTGACATTATCTCATTACCTGCTGATGTTTATCCAACGTCAACACTCCCTTTGGACTTAACCGTCGTAGATTTCTTTTCTATTATAATTGGTGCATTTGTGATTGTTGTGCTGTCTGCTTGGTATCCAGCTAAAAAAGCTTCTGATGTCGATGTATTAACCGTTTTACGTAATGAGTAAATAAATTTTTAGGTATAATCGTCCGAATTTTATATACTTTAATTTGAGATGAGCCATGGCAAAAATACCAACTAAAACAACAAAGCTAAAAAATACTAAAAAAGCGAAACCAAAAAAAGTTAAAAACTTTAAATTGCTTTATCTTGCAATACCTGTTGCCCTCTTGGGGCTAACGGCGTATATGTTTACTCCCGTAACCTCCCCGAAAATTGTGTATATACCGCAAGGTTCTGTTTTTAAAACAGTATCACATCTTCAAAATAGAGGGGTGAATCTTCATTTAATGGATGCGTTTGTCCTTAAATTATTAGGTCAACCGCAACAAGGGTGGATTGATTTAAAAGAGGAGAAGCTCTCACGCATCCGCTATTTGTATCGCCTTACCACGTCAAAAGCAGCTACAGCTGATGTCACCCTTATTCCGGGAGAGACAACGACTGTTTTCTTAAAACAAATTGCTCAGCAACTTTCAATGGATCCAACCAAACTTCAAGAAGCGTATAGTGAGTTAAATCCAATACCGGAGGGGATGTTTTCTCCTGATACTTACAATTTACCCAAAGATAGTAATGAAAAAAGGATTATTGATTTTCTCCTTACTCGATCGGAAGAAAAAGCTGAAAAACTCTCTAAAGAGCTTTTAGGAAGTTATGATAAAGAAAAATGGTTACATATTGTAACACTAGCCTCAGTTATTCAAAAAGAAGCTGCTTCCGTAGCGGATATGCCAATGGTCAGCTCTGTTATCCAAAATCGACTTGCCAAAAATATGCGTCTTCAGATGGATGGAACGCTCAATTATGGTGAATATTCTCATCAAAAGGTGACGGCGCAACGAATACGAAGTGATCAAAGTACGTATAATACCTATAAACATCAAGGTTTGCCTGACTTTCCTATTTGTAATGTAAGTCGTGAGGCATTACAAGCAGCACTACACCCAAAAGACACCGATTATCTCTATTTTGTTCGTGGGAAAAATGGGGAACATATTTACAGTAGTTACTTTTCTACACACCATCAAAACATAGTAAATGCTACAAAATGAAACATATTGGCAACTTTTCAGCAACAATAGAAAGGCAAATAGAAAAAACGGCGAACTAAGTGTTATTATGCTTGCATAAATAAAATAACAGGAGAACCTGATGGCAAAAATCATTTGGTCAGTAATTGATGAAGCTCCGGCATTAGCGACATACTCGCTACTCCCAATCGTAAATGCATTTACACAAGCAGCAGGTGTTGAAGTGGTAACAAGTGATATTTCACTTGCAGGTCGTATTATTGCTACATTCCCAGAACGTATGACAGACGCTCAACGTATTCCTGACAATCTTGCCGAACTTGGTAAAATTGCAATGCAACCCGATGGTAACATTATCAAACTCCCTAATATTTCGGCATCTATTCCACAGCTCAAAGCAGCTATTGAAGAACTTAAAAGTCAAGGTTACGATCTTCCTGATTATCCAGAAGAGGCGACTAGCGACGAAGAAAAAGAGATTCAAACACGTTATTCTGCTTGTCTTGGTTCAGCGGTTAACCCTGTTCTTCGTGAAGGTAACTCAGATCGTCGTGCCGCTATTGCCGTTAAAAACTTTGCTAAGAAAAATCCTCATAAACTTCGTGCGTGGGATGAGGGTTCAAAAACTCGTGTTGCACATATGAATAGTGGTGATTTTTATGCGAATGAGCAATCTATTATCAAAGATGGTGATGGTAAAGTGACAATTGCATTGAATGGCAAAACACTTAAAGAGATCAACGCAGTTGACAAAGAAGTTCTTGATGGTACATTCTTGAGTGCAAAAGCTCTCCGTGAATTTTACGCTGAGTCTATTGCAGAAGCAAAAGAAAAAAATATTCTTTGGTCAATTCATCTCAAAGCAACAATGATGAAGATTTCTGATCCGATTATGTTTGGTCACGCTGTTCAAGTTTTCTTCAAAGAAGTATTTGACAAATACGGTGCTGAGTTTAAAGAAATCGGTGTCAATCCGAACTTAGGTCTTGGTGATCTTTACAAAAAATTAGCAAAGTTACCTGCGGATAAAAAAGCAGAGATCGAAGAAGCTATTATGGCAGTTTACCCAACACAACCAGCTATGGCTATGGTTGATTCGGATAAAGGGATCACAAACCTTCACGCGTCAAACGATGTTATTATCGATGCATCACTTCCGGTTGTTGTACGCGATGGCGGTAAAATGTGGAATCCAGCGGGTAAAGTTGAGCAATGTGTTGTGACTATTCCTGATCGTTGTTACGCAACAATGTATGCTGAATGTATCGAAGATTGTAAGAAAAATGGTCAATTTGATGTAACAACTATGGGATCTGTCTCTAACGTTGGTCTTATGGCACAAAAAGCAGAAGAGTACGGCTCTCACCCAACTACGTTTGAAATACAAGAAGATGGTATTGTAACCGTTACCGATGATAGTGGCGAATTGATGACGTTCAATGTTGAGAAGGGTGATATTTGGCGTATGTCGAGAGCAAAAGATGTTCCGATCAAAGATTGGGTACGTCTTGCTGTTGAGCGTGCAGAAATTGAAAATGTTCCTGTTGTTTTCTGGTTGGATGAAAACCGTGCACACGATGCTAATATTATCAAAAAAGTAAATGAGTATCTTCCTGAGTTTAACAAAGGAAATATTGAATTGCATATCATGGCTCCTGAAAAAGCAATGGCATTCTCATTGAAACGTGTCCGCTCAGGTGAAAACACTATTTCAGCAACGGGTAACGTTCTTCGTGACTACTTGACCGATTTGTTCCCAATCCTTGAGCTTGGAACATCGGCTAAAATGCTTTCTATCGTTCCTCTTCTCGCAGGTGGTGGATTGTTCGAAACAGGTGCTGGCGGTTCAGCTCCGAAACACGTTGAGCAATTTATCAATGAGGGTCATCTTCGTTGGGATTCATTAGGGGAGTTTTTGGCACTAGCTGAGTCACTTCGCCATATTAATAAAACGAAGAATGATAATAAATTGACGGCTCTTACCGTGGCTCTTGATGAAGCAAATGCAGCATACTTGGACAACAATAAAGAGCCTTCACGTAAAGCAGGGGAGCCTGATAACAAAGCGAGTCACTTCTTTTTAGCGCAATATTGGGCAAAAGCACTTGCTGAGCAAACGGTTGATGCTGATCTTGCAGCAAAATTTGCACCAGTCGCTAACGAATTGACTGAGAATGAAGCAAAAATTATGGAAGAGTTATTATCTGTTGAGGGTAAAGCTCAAGATATTGGTGGTTACTTCCACCCTGATACAGCTAAAGTAGAAGCGGCAATGCGTCCAAGTGCAACATTGAACGCTATTATTAGCGCTATTTAATCTGGCTTTTGCCAGATAGTCGTTTTTTATCTGTAGATTTTTGTTCTATAGATAAAAGGCGATAGATTATCGTCTTTTGACACTAGGAGTTCGCAAATGGTAAAAGGTAAACGTGTCGGGATTGTTGGCGCAGGAAATGTAGGCTCTACAATTGCTTATTCTCTTGCGATGTTGGGTACTTGTCATGAGATCATTTTACGTGATAATAAGATGGAAATTGCCAAGGGTAAAGCACTTGATATGTCGCAAGCTGCTGCTGCTGTTCGCTCTCATACGGTCGTTAGTGTTGCTGAGAAAATGTCTGATTTGACCGATTGTGACATTGTTGTTATTACTGCTGGGAGTCCACGTTTACCGGGAATGAGTCGAGATGACTTGTTGATGATTAATGCAAAAATCACCCGTGAAGTGGTTGAAGGTATTGCCAAATATTCTCCGAATGCTATTATTATTATGGTTTCTAATCCATTGGATGTTATGACGTACGTTGCTCTTCGAGAAAGTGGATTTGAGCGTAGCCGTGTTATCGGAATGGCTGGAATTTTGGACAGTGCACGTATGGCTGCATTTATCCAAGAAAAGCTAGGTTACGGTGGGGGACAAATTCGTGCATCCGTTATGGGTGGTCATGGGGACGATATGGTTCCATTGCCTCGTTATTCTACGGTTGCTGGTGTTCCTCTCTCTGATTTGTTGACCCAAGATGAGATTGACGGTATCGTTCAGCGCACGCGTAAAGGTGGAGCTGAAATCGTGGCATTGTTACAAACAGGATCAGCTTATTATGCTCCTGCCAAATCAACCGCTATCATGATTGAAGCAATTTTGAAAGATACCAAACAAATTCATCCATGTGCTGTTTATTTGGACGGTGAATACGGTTATCACGATGTGGTCAGCGGTGTTCCTGTTATGCTAGGGGCAAATGGGGTTGAAAAGATTATTGAAATCACATTGGATGAATCCGAAAAAGAGATGTTTGCTTCCTCATGCGCATCGGTTCAAAGCTTAATCGATACCCTTAATACCAACAATTTCTTTGAAGGAGTGTAAGTATGGATTTTCGTGTAGAAAAAGATACAATGGGAGAAGTTCGGGTTCCGAACGATACCTACTGGGGAGCGCAAACACAGCGTTCATTGGAAAACTTTCAAATTGGTGAAGAGAAAATGCCATACGAAATTACTCGTGCATTTTCACTCCTAAAAAAAGCGGTAGCCTTGGTTAATTGTGATCTTGGAATGCTCTCTAAAGAAAAAGCGGATGCCATTGCTCAAGCTGCCGATGAAATGTTGGCGGGTAAGCTTGATGCGAATTATCCTCTAGTTGTATGGCAAACAGGATCGGGTACGCAGTCTAATATGAATAATAATGAAGTTTTGGCTTCTCGTGCAACTGAAATTTTGGGTGGTGATTTTAGAACTCAAAAATTGGTTCATCCCAATGATGATGTTAACAAATCACAAAGTTCAAACGATACGTATCCTACTGCATTGCACGTTGCGGCGATTATTGCGGTTGAAACACGATTAC
This sequence comes from Sulfuricurvum sp., assembly GCA_041661705.1. Classification (GTDB taxonomy): domain Bacteria; phylum Campylobacterota; class Campylobacteria; order Campylobacterales; family Sulfurimonadaceae; genus Sulfuricurvum. The sequence goes on along the minus strand of JBAZTZ010000009.1, from coordinate 32,792 downwards.
TCCCTGCTATTGCTGCATTGCGGGCAACATTGGATGCGAAAGCAGTTGAATTTAACTCTATTGTTAAAATCGGACGTACACACTTGCAAGATGCAACGCCCTTGACTCTTGGTCAAGAGATTAGCGGTTGGGTTGAAATGCTCAATAAATGCGAAAAAATGGCAAAAACATCACTTGAATCCGTTCGTGAGCTTGCTCTTGGTGGTACAGCGGTTGGGACAGGGCTTAATGCTCATCCTGAGCTAGGATCTCGTGTTGCGGCAAAACTTACTGAACTTACGGGTCATCAGTTTGTGACAGCTCCGAATAAATTTCATGCCTTAACGTCTCACGATGCACTTGTTTTCGCTCATGGTGCACTCAAAGCATTGGCTGCTGATATGATGAAAATTGCTAATGATGTTCGTTGGTTAGCATCAGGACCTCGTTGCGGTATTGGTGAAATCACTATTCCTGAAAATGAGCCGGGTTCTTCCATTATGCCGGGGAAAGTCAATCCTACTCAAAGTGAAGCAGTGACGATGGTTGCTTGCCAAGTAATGGGGAATGACGCAACGATTGGATTTGCAGCAAGCCAAGGAAACTTTGAGCTTAATGTATTCAAACCTGTTATCGCGTATAACTTTTTGCAATCGGTTCGTTTGTTGGCCGATTCAATGAACTCATTTAATGACAATTGTGCCGTAGGTATTGAACCAGTACGGGATCAAATCGATCACTATCTTAACAATTCTTTGATGTTGGTTACGGCGCTTAACCCATACATCGGATATGAAAATGCAGCAAAAATTGCTAAGACAGCACATAAGGACAACTCTACACTCCGAGCAACAGCGATTAAGCTAGAGCTTATGAGTGGCGAAGATTTCGATAAATATGTTATCCCTGAAGAGATGACAAGACCAATAGCGTAAACTTAAAACAGGAGGAATGGAATGAATATTCATGAATATCAAGCAAAAGAGTTATTCAAGAAATACAATGTGCCTACAGTTCGTGGTCACATCGTGTTTACGCCCGATGAAGCAGTAAAAGCTGCTCAAGAGTTAGGTGGTAATATATGGGTTGTTAAAGCTCAAATTCATGCAGGTGGACGCGGCTTAGGTGGTGGTGTAAAACTTGCACGCTCAACGGCTGAAGTACGTTCATTAGCGGCTGAAATTTTGGGAATGACTCTTGTTACTCACCAAACAGGTCCAGAGGGTAAATTGGTACAAAAAGTTTACATTGAAGAGGGTGCCGACATCAAAAAAGAGTATTATCTAGGACTTCTCCTTGATCGTGCTCTTGAAATGCCTATTATGATGGCATCGACTGAAGGTGGTATGGCAATCGAAGATGTTGCTCACAATACACCTGAAAAAATTATCAAAGTTGCTATTGATCCATTGACAGGTTTTCAATCGTTCCATGGTCGTAAATTAGCGTTTGGTTTGGGTCTTCCAACGGAAGAGATCAATGCTTTCATTAAATTTGCATCCGCATTGTATAAAGTTTATATGGATCACGATGCTGAGATGATTGAAATCAATCCTTTGGTCAAAACGGGTGATGGGAAATTTTTGGCATTGGATGCAAAAATGGGCTTTGACAACAATGCCTTGTATCGTCAAGACCAAGTACGTGAAATGCGTGATTTGAGTGAAGAAGAGCCAACAGAAATCGAAGCGGATAAATACGGTTTGAGTTATATCAAACTTGATGGAAATGTGGGATGTATGGTTAACGGAGCTGGGCTTGCGATGGGAACGATGGATACGATCAACTACGAGGGTGGCAAGCCTGCAAACTTCCTTGATGTCGGCGGTTCTGCGAGTGCTGAAACGGTTGCAAAAGGGTTTGATATTATTCTTAAAGATCCGAATGTAAAAGTTATTTTTGTTAATATTTTTGGTGGAATTGTCCGTTGTGACCGTGTTGCGAATGGAATTATTGAAGCAACAAAGATTACGAATGTCAATGTACCCATTATTGTTAGACTTGATGGTACCAATGCTATCGAAGCAGCAGATATTTTGAATAATGCTGGGATTGCAAACATCGTAGCAGCAACTGATCTTGCCGACGGTGCGCGCAAAGCCGTAGCAGCAGCGAAAGGAGAATAATCAATGTCAATTTTGGTCAACAAAGATACAAAAGTTATCGTTCAAGGTTTTACAGGAAAAGAGGGCTCGTTTCACGCAGAGCAATGTATGGCGTATGGCACTAAAATCGTTGGTGGTGTAACACCGGGTAAAGGGGGTCAAGAGCATCTAGGTCAACCTGTTTTTAATACTGTTTCAGAAGCAGTCGCAGCTACAGGGGCAACTGTTTCGATGATTTTTGTTCCTCCAGCTTTTGTATCGGATGCCGTTATGGAAGCCGCTGATGCTGGAATTACCCTTGCTGTTATTATTACTGAGGGTGCTCCTGTCAAAGATATGATGTTTGCAAAAGCATACGCAGTCAAAAAAGACATGATGACGATTGGGCCAAACTGTCCAGGAATTATCACAGCTGATGAGTGTAAAATTGGAATTATGCCAGGCTTTATTTTCAAAAAAGGGAGTATTGGCTTGATCTCTAAATCAGGGACATTGACATACGAATCAGCGAATCAAGTCGTCAAAGAGGGCTTTGGTATTACAACAGCGGTCGGTATCGGTGGCGATCCGATTATCGGTTTGAGCTATAAACAATTGTTGCCAATGTTTGAAGCCGATCCTGAAACGAAAGCTATCGTTATGATTGGTGAAATCGGTGGTGATTTGGAAATCCAAGCAGCAGCGTATATCAAAGAGCATATCACTAAACCTGTTGTTGCTTTTATCGCAGGTCAAACGGCACCTGCTGGTAAACGTATGGGTCACGCGGGTGCTATTATCTCTGGAAGTGCAGGGACAGCGCAAGAGAAAATGGCAGCTCTTGAAGCGGCGGGCGTTAAAGTTGTTGTTTCTCCAGCAGATATTGGAAAAGCAGTTGCCGAGGTAATGGCTAACTTATGATACATGTTCTTGAAGTTGCTAATGTACGTTGTGGCGGATGCGCAAATACCATTACGAAAGAGCTTCAAGAATCTGGCTTTGCGAATGTGAGTGTTGATCTCTCATGTGAGCCACGGAAAGTGACAGTAGATATTGTGGATGAAGACCAATTGGCACTTGTTAAAGCAATATTAAGAAAGCTGGGTTATCCTCTTAATTCAGAGGAAAATACGACGCTTGATAGTGCTACATTAAAAGTCAAAAGTTTTGTTTCGTGTGCTGTTGGTGAATTTTCAAACGAAAAAAGTTAAATCAATCTTAAATAGTGAGGAGAGTAGATGTTTAAAACGACTAACCCAGGTAATGTCCCTGTATGGGTCAACACTGATAATTGTAAAGCGTGCGATATTTGTGTATCAGTATGTCCATCGGGTGTACTAGGTATGCGTTATGAGCCTACATCAACGTTGGGTGCTATGATCTCTATTGATCACCCAGAAGCGTGTATTGGCTGTAATGAATGTGAGCTTACTTGTCCTGATTTTGCAATTTATGTTGCAGATAAAAAAGATTATAAATTTGCAAAATTGACAGATGAATCAAAAACACGTCAGGCGGCTATTATCGCAAATAGATATATGTCGCTAGACCAAGCAGGAGTTAAATAATGGCACGAGAAGTAATTTCTACGGGTAATCAATTATCGGCATTAGCTGCATTTGATGTTGAGTGTATGTTTTTTGGTGGATACCCAATTACCCCTTCATCGGAAGTAATGCATGAGATGTCCGATCTTTTACCAACAGTTGGTGGTAAATTTATCCAAATGGAAGATGAAATCGCAGGTATCTCTGTTGCACTTGGTGCTTCAATGGCAGGTACAAAAGCCATGACAGCAACGTCTGGCCCAGGGATTTCACTTAAAGCAGAACAAATTGGTTTGGCTTTTATCGCTGAAATTCCATTGGTTATTGTTAACGTTATGCGTGGTGGTCCATCAACGGGTCTTCCAACTCGTGTATCACAAGCGGATATCGGTCAAGCGCAATATCCTACCCATGGTGATTATGCTTCTATTACTCTTTGTGCTGGTTCATTGGATGAGTGTTATACGGAAACTGTTCGTGGATTTAACTTGGCTGAAAAGTATATGACTCCTGTTTTTGTTCTTTTGGACGAAACAGTTGGACATATGCACGGTAAAGCGGTTCTTCCTGATTTGGAAGAAGTTAAAGCTAATATCGTTCGTCGCCAACGTTATGATGGACCAAAAGAGGATTACAAACCGTATAAAGCAGAGATGAATAAGCCTGCTGTGTTGAATCCAATGTTTGAAGGGCACCGTTACCATATTACGGGTCTTCACCATGGTGAAACAGGCTTCCCAACGGAAGATGCAGCACAATGTCAATTCAACATTGAGCGTCTTGTTGGAAAAATTAATACCGTTGCAGCAGAAAATGACGGATTAGATGATCTTGCAGATTATGAAGAATTCATGTTAGATGATGACTGTGATGTTGTTTTGATCGCCTACGGTTCTATCAGTCGTGGAGCAAAAGAAGCGGTTGTCAAGCTTCGTGCAGACGGTATCAAAGCAGGGTTGTTTAGACCTATTATGTTGTGGCCAAGTCCTGCTAAACGAATGAAAGAAATCGGCGATAAATTCGACAAAATTTTTGTTACTGAGCTTAATATGGGTCAATACCTAAAAGAGATCGAACGTGTTATGGGTCGTAGTAATTTTGGAACCCTACACAAAGCAAACGGTCGCCCAATTGCACCACTTGAAATGGTAGCTAAAGTTAAGGAGATGTTCTAATGGCTTTTAATTATGATCAATATTTACGTGTAGAGAAAATGCCAACACTATGGTGTTGGGGTTGTGGCGATGGAGTAATCCTTAAAGCGTGTATCCGTGCTATTGAAAAAATGCAATGGGATATGGACAAAGTATGTGTTGTATCAGGGATTGGTTGTTCTGGTCGTTTTAGCTCTTATATCAACTGTAATACCGTTCACACAACACATGGTCGTACTATTGCGTATGCAACAGGTGTAAAGCTTACTCGTCCTGACGCGCATGTTATCGTTGTTGCTGGTGATGGTGATGGTCTTGCTATCGGTGGTAATCACACGATTCATGGTTGTCGTCGTAATATTGATTTGAACTTTATTCTTATCAATAACTTTATCTATGGTTTGACGAATTCACAAATTTCTCCAACAACTCCACAAGGTATGTGGTGTGTATCGGCGCAAAATGGTAACATTGACCCAACTTTTGATGCGTGTAAACTTGCTATTGGTGCGGGTGCAACATTTGTTGCGCGTGAGTCTATGCTTGATCCGAAAAAATTGGAAAAAATCTTTGTAAAAGGATTCTCTCATAAAGGGTTCTCATTCATGGATATTTTGTCAAACTGCCATATCAATCTTGGTCGTAAGAACAAAATGGCTAGTGCTATGGAAAACCTTGCGTGGATTGACAGTATCACTACATCGTTGAAAAAATGGGAAGCTCTTCCTGCTGAAGAACAAATGAATATTCTTCCAACGGGTGTTTTACGTGAAGTAGTACAACCTGAGTATTGTGATATGTACGAAATGGTTATTGCAGCGGCACAAGGTAAACGTGGAAAGATTACACAAGACGATTTTGCGAAAAAAATCTAAGGAGAAACCATGAGAAGTACAATACGATTTACAGGAGTAGGTGGACAAGGTGTTCTCCTTGCTGGTGAAATTATGGCAGCGGCCAAAATTAAGCTAGGTGGTCACGGTCTAAAAACTGCTACGTACACGTCACAAGTTCGTGGCGGTGCAACCGTTGTTGATATTACCTTGGATGATACTGAGATTTTTTATCCGTATGCAAATGAGGGTGAAATTGACTTTATGCTCTCAGTGGCGAATGTTAGTTATCAGCAGTTTAAAAGTGGTGTTAAACCAGGTGGGATTATTGTTATCGAGCCAAACTTGGTGCACCCAACTGAAGAAGATCGTCAAAAATGGATTATTGTCGAGATTCCTATTATTACGATTGCAAAAGAAGAAGTGGGTAATGTAATTACTCAATCGGTTGTTGCACTTGGTATTACTAATGAGTTTACAGGTGTTCTTGATCCTGAAACACTTCGTGAAGTAATGCTTTCAAAAGTACCTAAAAAAGTTCATGATGTTAATAACAAAGCATGGGCACTCGGTATCCAATACGCCAAAGAAGCGAAAGCTAAACTCGGAATGTAATTTCGAGTAGGGGGTGAAGAAAGTGAAAATTACTTCACTTTCTCCATATATTCACCCTCGACGGTGTTAACGCGGATAATATCGCCTTCAAGTAAGTGATACGGGATTTGTACAACTGCACCTGTTTCAAGGGTTGCTGGTTTTTTAGAGCCGCTTGATGTGTCACCTTTAAAGTTTGGTGGAGTTTCAACAATTTTGAGTTCCATAATTTCAGGAGCGTCAACGCTGATTGCCTTCCCATTGTGTAAAACGATTTGAACGTTTGTACCGTCTTTGATCCATTTGCTCGCATCTTCACACTGCTCGTATGTCAATCCTAGTTGCTCAAAACTCTCGTTGTCCATAAACTGAAGCATTTCGCCATCATCGTATAAATACTGCATTGTTTTATGTTCGATATTCGGAACTTCAAATTTATCCCCTGCATGAATTGTTTTCTCAACAACTTTTCCATTCAAGAAACTTTTAACTTTACAACGGACAAATGCTGCCCCTTTACCTGGTTTAACGTGTTGAAAATCGATTACTCTGTACGGCACACCCGTAATCTCTAGGCGTACCCCTTTTTTGATATCGCTCATTCCGATTGTTGCCATGTTTATTCCTCGTGTTAATAATTAATCTAATTTTACCCGAAAGATCCATGAATATCAAATCAGCCATGATTAGAGGAGTTTTAGGTAAAATCACAACACACTATCACTACAAAAAATTTATCGACAAGAAAAAGAAATTTATGGCAAAAATGAAAAAATACGGACTGACTCCTTGGGGAGAACGTTTTTATAATGATTTAGAATCATTGTATGAAGATGATACACGGTTGGGACGAGGAAAAACTTATTTTAATAAGGGTGCGGTCACTGCATTAGCAATTATTGAGGGTGACGTTATTGCCAAGGTCAAAGGCTCCACTCGAAATAGTTATAGAAATATGGTGACTTTCAAACCTTTTGAACCTGATATACAGAATTTGATTGTAGAGAAGATCACGTCGGATTCGTTTATTCAATCAGCACTTCTCAATGGAACATTGCCAGAAGCTTTTATAGAGTGGTGTGAAGAGGTGAAAATTCATCTTTTTATGAAAGGTGGTGTCGATTTTGATGATCCTTACCAAAGAGAGAATCTGAATTTCGAAACGCATTGTGAGTGTGATGATGCTTCAGTTCCGTGTAAACACTCTTTTGCGGTGCTGTTGGCATTAAGTAGCGAAATTGACCACAACCCTCTTTTTATCTTTTCTTTGCGAGGGGTGGATCTCACCAAAACACTCGATGCGTTTAATGAGGAGACACAACTCTATCCTATTACCCTTAAGCCGTGGGAAGAGATCGTTTGTGATAAACCGCTTGAAGTGCTTCATCATGAGAATGCCCTTTCGTTGATCGATTCCCTTTTAACGCCACACCCCTCATTTGCTCCAATAGACTATAAAGAGGTGATGAAAGAGTTTTATAAAGCCCATGTCAAAGCATTACCGCAACTCATCTCTCCTATTTTTAATGAAAATATTGAGATACTTGAACGTCTTTTCAAAGATGCCGAATGTGAATGTACTCTGGACGAATTATGGAGAACAGGGCATATTACGATCAAACATCCTCTTTTTCGTCAAGAAGCAAAAACAGCCGAACTTTTCGCCCCCTACGCACTTAAATATATGAAAGGGGGGTGTACCGTATCGTTATTGAATTTTGTCACCCTTTTTCTTTCGTTTAGGAGTGAGGAGGGGAGGGCTAGTTATCGTTATTATCATGCCCTTAGCCGAACCCTTTATCTATTGCTCCATGCCAATGCGTTTATCCCTGCGGTACTCAAAGATACGCTTAAACCCCGTTTCTTTATCGGATGGATGCCCCTTTTGACCCCATCTTCGGTAGATGAGCAGATACAACGCTTAGCGTGCAATGCCACCCCTTTTGTCCGTTTTTCGTCTTCCGATCCTTTTTTCGATGGTAAAAGTGGGACACTCCTCTTTTTGGCAAAAGCCATGACGGAATATGTCCATGAGATGAATTTTATGCACAAGCGTCTCTTTATGAATCCTCCTGCAATTAGTGAGAGCTTTTTTATGGGGAGGGCGTTTGCTCAAAAAGAGGGGGGAAAACACAACATTGATCGCGCTGTAGCAAACTATTTTTCCATTTTTTCCCTCCCTTTGAGTCGTTATAGCCTCACATTGACCCTTGAACGAGGAGATGAAGAGGAAAATTATGCTTTATCTATGTCGGTGCACGATGGACAAACAGAGAAAGAACAATTTTTATGTGATGCACTTCGTGAGGAAAATTCCAGTGGGTTATTAAAACTCCTTTCTCCGATACGAGGATTCTTGAGTGAGATTGAATTTTTGAGCAGTGAGCCAAGAATTGAGCTTCAAGGGAAGCGGTTTGAACAGTTCATCCGAGAGAGTTCCCATCTGTTGTCTTCGTTTGGGGTGAAGATCGTCTTGCCTCGTGAATTGCAACATCTTATCAAACCCCGTCTTTCCATGCGTATCCGGACGAAAACATCGCCAACAAGTTTCTTCACCCTCGATAAAGTTCTCGAATACGATTGGACGATTGCTATTGGTGATACGCATATCAGTATGGAAGAGTTTCAAGCGCTGGTGAGTCAACAAAGTGATCTCGTATTGTTTCGTGACTCTTATATCAGTATCTCTCCTGAAGAACTCAAAGCCCTCTTTGATAAAGCGAAGAAAACACCCAAGTTGACCCGATTCGATATATTACGGGCACGATTTGAGGGGAATGCGGTATTTGATGAAGATTTGGAATTATTTTTTGAGAATCTCTTCCGTCCACAAGATTTTGATATTTCTCCCAATTTGCAAGCAACACTTCGACCGTATCAAGAGCGGGGAGTGCAGTGGTGTGTTTCGAATCTTTTGAGCGGTTTTGGAGTTGTTCTTGCAGATGATATGGGATTGGGTAAAACGATTCAGACGATTGCTACGTTACTTCATCTGTATGAAAACGCTCATCTTAAAGGACGAACACTTATCGTTATTCCTACTTCTCTGATGAGCAACTGGGAAAATGAACTTGCTCAATTTGCCCCCTCGTTGAGTGTATCACTTTATTATGGGATGGGACGACAATTAAGTGACACCCAAATTATTATTACGACGTATGATATTTTTAGACGAGATGTTAGTGTCTTTAAGTCGCATAAAATTGAAGCATTGGTGATTGATGAAGCGCAACGGATCAAAAATCCGACCACCCAAGCGGCGATGAGTTTGAAGTCATTTGCGTGTAAATATAAAATTGCCCTCAGTGGAACCCCTGTAGAAAACTCACTTACTGAGCTGTGGAGTATCTTTGATTTTACAATGAGTGGTTATTTGGGAGATTTATCGAAATTTATCACCAGTTACGTTCGCCCTATCGAAATGGATCAAAATCAAGAGGTAGCGAACGCTTTGAAATTGATTACTGCCCCCTTTATGCTTCGCCGTCTTAAAACAGATAAAAGCATTATTGATGATCTTCCTGACAAAATCGTGATTGACGAATACGCTACTCTTGTTCCGGAACAAGCAGCTCTTTATCAAAGCATTGTGGATGGAGCGATGAAAAGCTTGGAAGAACAAAGTGAGGGATCCAACCGTGCAGGGCTTATCTTCAAGCTTATCACGGAGCTGAAACAAATTTGTAATCACCCTCGTAACTATGACAAAACATCCCCTTACGATGCAGCACTCAGTGGAAAAACTGAACTGTTGTTGACACTTCTTGAACCCATGATTGCCAAAGGGGAAAAAGTTCTTATCTTTACCCAATACGTTGAAATGTTAGGGATATTGGCGCAGATTATTGAAGAGAAGTTTTTTGTTCAGCCTCTGACATTTGATGGTTCTCTTAGTGCCAAGCAACGAGAGGATGTGGTTTCATCATTTCAAAATGACCACGAAAAACAAATTTTGATTCTTTCACTCAAAGCTGGAGGAGTAGGACTAAATCTTACGCAAGCCGCGAATGTTATCCACTATGATCTGTGGTTTAACCCTGCTGTGGAGAACCAAGCAACCGACAGAGCATTTCGTATCGGTCAAAAAAATAATGTATTTGTGTATCGATTCATTACCAAAAATAGTTTTGAAGAAAAGATTGATAAAATGATAAAGGCAAAAACTGCTATGGGGGAAATGAGCGTGAGTGTGGGAGAAAAGGGGATTGCAACGATGGAGAACGAAGAGATTAAAGCGTTGTTTGTGCGGGGGTAAAATGAGTCTATATTTAAAATCAGAGGATGAAAAGGTAGAAAGAATGACAAGATTTCCACATTTAACATTGTATGTTGATCATTTCGAAGTGGCTAAAAATAAATTGGTACGACAATGGATGGCAAATACTGATGTTATAGATATACTTAAAAGACATCAAATTACCACCGACTTTTACGGGAAGTATTTTGGGTCTAAGATACTAAGCTATGCGATTGGTGTAATTCGTGGTACTAACGCATTGGGTAATTGCCCTGTAGTTGGAGTTATGTTGATCTTTTTTGAGAAAAAACAGATCGCATTGGATGAGGTTTTTATGATTTGTGTCAATCTAAAAAATACACTTATTCACTTTATGTTGGAAGAAAAAATATTAACTCATGAGACAATGAATGAAATGGCGTTATTAATAGATCATAACTTTCTTGGAGTGATTCGTGATTATATACATTTACACTATTCAGAAAAAGTAGAGCACCTAAGTTGCCCAATTAATCCAAAAAGCAATGTAACACAAAATTTTTATGATCTCTATCAAAGTAACGAGAGGAGTGCGGTTACTTCAGCCATGCACTATCTTCAAGAAGTAGAAATTGATTTAGGGCTAATTGATGAATTAGATGAGATTGAAAAGGAAACTCTTGATGCTATTGACCTATCAATTAGAATGGATAATGACGTATATAAAGATGTTATCGGTTTACTGAACAATTACATCAAAGTCATTAGGGATCTTTTAGAATTTCAAGAACTCGTGAGCAGTCTTAAAATACTGGTGGCACTTTTAGAAATGACACCTATTGAGAAGATAAGTATCGATAATAGTGGTGTGCTATCCATTTATATTACCGCCATCATTAATGATTTATCAATGTGGCGTAAAAGTGTTTTTGTTGATCAAAGTGCTGAGGATATTCACTATCTGGACAAAACTCTCCTTAGCTCTATAGCTCAGTTACAAATAACCCTCTCTGAAAGTGATGCTGAGAATACAGAGGATATTGAATTTTTTTAATTATGTTTCGATGATATGTAACTAAATTGAAATATAAAAATACTACTGTTATTAATGTTTTATAATAATTAATAAATTGCAGAAAACGTATGGTATACTCTAAGAACTGGTAGAAAGTTAACCATAGTCAAGTAGCTTTTCGCCTAAATAAAATACTTTTTTCACGAAGGAACTCAATGAAAGCAGTCGTTATGGCAGGAGGATTCGGAACACGAATACAGCCACTTACAAACTCTATTCCTAAACCTATGTTGCCTATTATGAATCGTCCGATGATGGAACATACTATCGTCAGTTTACGCGATTTAGGCATTAAAGAATTTATTATTTTGCTTTATTTTAAGCCTGACGTGATTAAAGAGTATTTTAAAGATGGCAGTGATTGGGGCATAAGTATTACTTATATCGTTCCAGATGATGATTATGGGACAGCAGGTGCGGTTAAAAAAGCTCAAGAGGTTATTGGAAATGAAAACTTCATCATTATCAGCGGTGATTTGGTAACTGATTTTGATTTCCAAAAGATTTTTGATTATCACGCTAGCAAACAATCCAAACTCACGATAACCCTCACTTCCGTTGATAATCCCCTTGAATTTGGGGTTGTAATTGCCAATGAAGAGGGAGAGATTGAAAAGTTCCTCGAAAAGCCAAGCTGGGGCGAAGTGTTCAGTGACACAATCAACACGGGTATTTATATTATTGAACCCGAAATCCTCGATTATATTCCTAAAAATGAGAATTTTGATTTTGCAAAAGATCTCTTTCCGTTATTGATGCGTCAGGGAATAAAGTTGATGGCAGGTTACGCGTCAGGCTATTGGCGTGATGTTGGTAATCCAGAGAGTTACCGTGATGTTTATGAAGATATCTTAGCGGGAAAAATTAAATTTCAGTTAGCCGGAGAAGCAATTAAATACCCTGATGGTGTGCTGATTTGTGAAGATGATAACCTTTATGATGAAAGTATTGAAATCGTTGGTATTGTAGTTATTGGTAACAATGTAACGATTAAAAAAGGGGCAAAACTTAATAATGTTGTCATTGGCAACAATGTTAGTATTGGTAGTTCATCAAAAATTAGTAACACTGTTATTTGGGACAATGTTGAAATTGGAAAAAATGCTAAATTAGACGGATGTGTTATCTGCTCGAATAATAGTATTGGGAAAAATGTTACGGCTAAATCGGGAATGATTTTGGCTGAAGGGTGTGAAATTGGTCAACTGGTTACAGTAGAAAAAGATGTCACAATTTGGCCTTACAAAGTCATCGAAGATGCTGCCATTGTTAGTCGGAGCGTTATTTTAGGAAGCCGATATAAGAACTCCATTTTTGAAGATGGAATGGTTATTGGTAAATCCAATGTTGAGCTCTCCTGTGAGATGGCAACGAAACTTGCCGAAGCATTTGGGGCACAGCTTCCCGTCGGTTCTACTGTCGTGGTATCTCGAAGCTACGATAAAAGTTCTCGTATGCTCAAACGGGCATTTTTGGGAGGATTACTTTCAGCAGGGGTTGATGTCCTTGATTATAATGCTATCTCTTCAGCGGTTATGCGTTGCAGTCTCTCATTCCATGATAGTTATACCGCTGGTGTCCATTTTCACCAAAAGATTGACGATCCCACCAGTACCGTTATCACCTTTTACAATCACGAAGGGATTCGGATTAATAGTGATATGGCTAAAAAAGTGGAAAAAGCATTTTTTAAAGAGACGTTTAGACGGGTTGATTATTCACGAATTGGTCAGATTTACCCTTCCCATCATAAGCAAGAGTATCAAAGCTATCAGAATGGGATGAAACAGCTTTTGGAATCGCATCGCTTTAAATGTCTTGATTGCCGTATTGCGGTTGATATGATGCACGGGATGGCATCCGAAATTTTCCCTGAGATACTCAATGATTTGGGTGTGGAGAATATTATGTTCAATGCCTATCCTGATGAACAGCGTCTTTCGAATATCAACACATTGGTGAAACGTTCCCATGGTGATATGAGTGCTGTTGTTAAGGCGCTTGGTTTGGATGTTGGATTTATGATTTACCCGCATGGACAACGACTTGATCTAATGTGTGATGATGGGGTGATTCTTAGTAAGCAAACTGCTTTGTATGTCGTTATGAGCTTATTAAATATGGAAGCAAAAGAAAAAGGGGAAATTCGAAGAGTTTTCTTACCGACATGGGCTGCTGATATTGTCTATTTTGACCATTTGGAGATAGAACGGGGAGCCTACGCGAACTTCAAAGCCGAAGAGATGAAAAAATACGATTTGGTGGCGACGGGTGAGGGGAACTTTGCCTTTATTGAATTCGCAACTCATCGGGATTCAATGTACGCAACGCTGAAAATTTTGGAGATGATTGTTCATCATAATACCAAGCTTTCCAAGCTTATTGCCGATCTACCCCACTTTTTCTACCATACGTATCAAATTCCGTGTTCACAAGCACTCAAAGGAAAAATGATGCGTAAATTCCTTGAAGATTCTAAGGGGAAAAAATCGTCAACACTTGATGGGGTGAAAATCTGGTTTAACGATACTGATTGGGTCTTAATGCTTCCTGATCAATACAACGATCACCTTAATCTTACCATTCAAGCCGAGCAAGATAGTAATGGAGAGAAATACGCTCAACAATATATGGATAAAATCGCGGAGTGGTCAAAATCATAATGAGTACACCCTCACTTAATCTATGTTTTTTTTGGCATATGCACCAGCCTGATTATCGAGGAAGTGATGGGGTGATGCAAATGCCGTGGGTATTTTTGCACGCGATCAAAGATTATTACGAGATGCCGTGGTTGCTAAGTCAGCACTCGGGGCTCAAAGCAACGTTTAATCTTAGTGCTTCTCTCATTGAACAATTACAGCTTTATCGAGAGCCCTTGAAATATGATTATTTTCTCTCTCTGTGGGCGCAACACCCTTCTCTTTTGAGCGATTCTCAAAAGCAATGGCTTATCAAAATCTGTACTTCAACGCAGTATGAGACATTGGTGCGTCCAATAGAGCGTTATGCCGCATTGTATTATCAAACTTCTTTTACGGATCATGAACTTATTGATTTGGAAGTAGTTTTTCTACTTGCATGGTGTGGAAACTATCTTCGTACTTACAATTTATATATTAAAGCCTTTTTGGCGAAAAAGAAGAAATATACACAAGAGGATAAAACGGCACTGCTTGAGACACTGAGCAGTTTTGTACAAGAGATTCTCCCTTTTTACAAAGAACTTCAAGAAAAAGGGGTTGTTTCGGTTTCGACAACGCCTTATTTCCATCCAATACTCCCCTTACTTGTTGATATGCAAAACACTCAACGTGCCAATGCAGCGACACCTTTACCTAATGGTGCCCGATCTTTGTATGAAGATGCGCAAGAGCATGTGAAGCGTTCTATTGCATTATATGAAAAAACATTTGGGTGTAAACCAAACGGTTTTTGGCCTGCTGAGGGGGCGGTAGATGAAAAGAGTGTTGCAATCTACAAAGAGCATGCTATAAAATGGATTGCTACGGATGAAGCTATCTTATATAAATCGCTCAATAATCACACCCCTTCATTACGCTATAAACCCTATCTTTATGATGGATTGACAATTGCCTTTCGGGATCATCATTTAAGTGATTTGATTGGGTTTGAGTATCGTCATATTAGTGGGGCGGATGCGAGCAATGATTTTATAAATGAGCTTAAGCATATAGAGATGAATGAGAATAATCCGACAGTTTTTGTCATCGTTGATGGTGAGAACGCATGGGAATTTTATCCTAACAACGGATTGGATTTTTTTAATTCATTGTATGCGTCTCTCTCTTCTTTATCGTGGTGTTCAACCCTCACGTTGGATGAAGTAGCCTCGTTAAAAGAAGTGGGAGTATTAGAACATCTGGCTGCTGGGAGTTGGATACACGGTACATTTGATACATGGGTTGGACATTTTGAGAAGAATAGGGCGTGGGAACTAATTTTTCAAGTACGAAGTGATGTTGAAAATTATGAAGGTGAAATGAGTGAAGAGCTCAAAGAAGAGATTCTTCATCATATTCTAGCGTCCGAATGCAGTGATTGGTTTTGGTGGTATGGTGAAGATCACAGAACCGATTTCGCTGCGGAGTTTGATTTGTTATTTCGTGAACATTTAATCCAAATTTATCGTTTGCTGAATTTAGATATTCCTTCTAATCTTTTTGATCCAATTATATCAATGGATAGTCCAAAGTCATTCTGGACGAAGCCTCAAAATATGATTTCTCCAAAACTGGGTGAAAATGGAGATTCATTTTTTAGTTGGGTTGGGTGTGGCACAGTTGATGAGAGATTGATGTTTTCGACAATGGACAAAGTTCGTGGAGTCGTTGAAATCCTTTATTATGGCTTTGATAATGTGTCACTATATGTAGCCTTTGAAGGAGACTTTAGTGCTTTGCAAACCCCTTTTGTTGTTGTAATGATTGAAGAGACACAAGAACGCTTTTCAATTACACCGCTCCTTAGTGGAAATCGTCTGGAATTTTCTCTTTCAAGAGAAAATTTTACTACAAATGTGAGTGTTCATCTTCGATTTGAATTACGCCAAGACGGTAAGAGTATTCAGTTGTTACCGGGGAACGGATCTCTTTTGGTTGAGTTAGACGAAACATTTAGTACCAATTGGTTTATTTAGGAGAGCTTATGAAAACGTCATTGTTATTTGGAATCCATATGCACCAGCCCGTCGATAATTTCGAATGGGTTATTGAACTTGCTATTACAAGTTGCTATGAGCCTTTTTTTGAGGTGATGAGCCGTTATCCATCGTTTCGATTTTCCGTCCATTGCAGTGGTTGGTTGATGGAAAGAATTGAAGAATTACGCCCTGAACTGTACGGTAAAATCGTTACATTGGCACAGAGTGGAACAATTGAATTTTTTAGTGCAGGGTATTATGAACCCATTTTGAGTGTGATTCCCTCACAAGATCGTATTGGACAAATTCAACACCTCAATACCTCCATCGAAAAGAATTTTAATCAAAAACCTCAAGGCCTATGGCTTACAGAGCGAGTATGGGAATCGGCTCTTATTCCCGATCTTCACACAGCAGGGATTCGCTATACCGTTATGGACGATTACCATTTTCAATGCGCTGGGTTTGATCAAGAGAATTTGGATGGTTATTATATGAGTGAAGAGGGGGGAGTCCCTATGGGGCTTTTTCCTATAAGTCAAAAGCTTCGCTATGCGTTGCCGTTTTTAAATGTTGAAAGTGCACTTAAAGCTATCAAATCTTTTAACCGCGAGAACGATTCAGCGGCAATTATTTTTGATGATGCTGAAAAATTCGGAATGTGGCCGGGAACAAATGAATGGGTTTATGAGAAAAAATGGCTAGAAAAATTTGTTCGAGCTGTTTTGGCGGATAAGTCGATTGAAACACGTCATTATGGTGAGTATTTCAAATCTGAACGTTCTCGAGGAATCGCCTATCTTCCGAATGTCTCTTATTACGAAATGGGGGAGTGGAGCTTGCGAGCAGATGATGCGCTTCATTTGGAGACACTCAAAAATGAGATGGGGCTACAGCGGTATGAGGATTATGGTGTAAAGTTTCTGAAGGGGGGAATTTGGAAGAATTTTTTTGTTAAATACCCTGAAAGTAATCGTTTACATAAACGAATGCTTGAACTTTCACGTGCCTTTCATGCCAATGAGGGAGATTTTCAAACTTTTTTATACAAGCTTCAGACCAATGATCCATTATGGCACGGCGTTTTTGGAGGACTTTATCTCCCCAACCTAAGAGACAATGCCTATACGTATCTTATTGAGTGTGAGAATATTCGCTACGGTACTAAAACGGCAATTGCAACCGATAGCAATGAACTTGACGGATACCTAAAAATTAAGGCTGTGACACCGGAATTAATTTGGCGTTTTGATAGTGCGTTGGGTGGGCAACTTGTTGAATTGGATGTACGTGATCAGTGTTTCAACTATCAAAATACCCTTACACGACGTAAAGAAGCGTATCATCAGAAATTATTTGCGCCTCAAGAAGAGAATGCTATTCCTATGGAAGAGGGGATTGATACGATTCATCACACTTCAATGAGTATTGATCCATCTCTTCGAGATGCCCTTATTTATGATTGGTATATGAAAAACTCGTTTATCGATCATATTAGTGATACTGGATTTAATGGTGAAAACTTCCGTCAATGTACGTTTCGAGAGTATGGCGATTTTGCCAATCAACCTTTTGAATTATCCCAAGATGAAGGACGCATCGCATTCGCACGTGATGGCGGAATCTATTTACCTGAAAAAATCAATACCCGTTTAGAAAAAAGTTTTTTATTTAATTCTAATGGGATAGAGTTTTCTATTCGTGTCGAGACTGAAGCAGATGGAGTATTTACCTATATTTTAGAACACAACTTTCACTTTGCTGACTATGATTCTTTATGTATCAATGGCAAGCTTCTCGGAAAATCGCATACTATTGATTCCGTAGGATCATTAGAAATTATTGATACGGTTTTAAAGAAAAAGATTGCTATTCGTTTCGATCATCCTTGTGCTGTTCATTATTTTCAACTTCAAACTCTCTCTCAAAGTGAGTCTGGTTTTGATTTGAGTGTTCAAGGGGTTAGTTTCGCTTTTGTATTTGAATTTAAAATGGCACTTGAACTTCAAGGAGTATTGGAGATTACGGATGTCTGAAATACGTTATGACCGTTTGAGTGATACGCATGTCATTATTGCCCCTGAAAGACTTCAGCGTCCTGATTTCATTAAAGCAGTGGTTTTGACCAAAAATAATGAAGTGTGCCCTTTTTGTGAGGGGAATGAATCGATGACACCGAAAGAGATTTTTGCGATACGTAAATCCGATACGGTTGTGAATCAAAAAGGGTGGTATACGCGCGTCGTCCCCAATCTCTATAAAGCAGTCGCTATAGAAGCCCCTCATGCTCATCATGAGGGAAGTTTCGATCATTGGGATGGCTTTGGTGCACACGAAGTAATTATTGATACTCCTCGTCATACTCGTTCGATGAGTGAGTGGAGTCATGATGAGATGGTACGATGGCTCAAAACACTTCGTTCGCGGGTTGAAGATTTACGACGGGATCGGCGAATCCTTTATATATCTCTCTTCAAAAATGAAGGTTATGATGCAGGTTCGACGATGGATCATTCTCATACTCAACTCATTGGGCTTCCTATGATTCCTAAATTGCAGCGAAGTTTATGCCGTCAAAAACGTAAATATTATCAACATAATAACCGTTCTCTAATGGAGGCAGTTGTACGAGATGAAGAAGAGACCTCCGTACGAATGATAGAACGCAGCGGAGAATTTAGTGCTTTTTGCCCGTATGCTAGTAGTTATCCGTTCGAGGTGATGATTAGCTCTCAAAACTATGTCGGTCAAATTGATACCCTTAGTGATACTCACATTGATAATTTGGGAACATTACTTTGCTCCGTAATAGAGCGATTAAAAAGAGAACTAGGCGAATTTTCGTTCAATTTATCGGTATCTACTCCCCCTTTAGGTGATAATATTTGTGCATATCAAGCTCACCGTCTAATGATTCGAATCATCCCTCGTATTTATCGTCAGGGAGGATTTGAGGTGAGTACCCAAATGATGATCAATCCCGTAGCTCCAGAAATGGCTGCAAAACGTTTACGAGGAGAAAGTCGTGTCTAAAAAAATCTTATTTGCTGCAAGTGAAGTTTACCCCTTTACAAAAACAGGTGGATTGGCAGATGTAGCGTATAGTTTGCCAAGGGCGTTAAAAGACAATTATGATATCGAGGTTATCACGCCACTGTATCGTTCCATACCACGTGAAGAATATGGCATAGTTTCTCTAGGAGATCCTTTTACGCTCACTATGGGTGATGATGACTATACAGTAGAGATGTATGGATGTACGTATGAGGGGATCACGTATCGTTTTGTCTATTCGCCGATTCTTTGTGAAAGAGAGTTCTTGTATGGAACACCCCAAGAGGGATATGAGGATAATGCACTTCGGTTTGGACTCTTCTCATATACGATTACAGCATTACTGAGGGGTGAAAATTACGATATTGTCCATCTTAATGATTGGCAATGTGCATTGGTCGCGTTGCTTGTTCATGATGATCTGGAAATTACGACTAAAACTCTTTATACGATTCATAATCTTGCCTATCAAGGGGTGTTTGAACCCACTGTTTTAAAAGAGTTGGGGATTTCAGAGTCCTACTTTACCCACGAAAGTCTCGAATTTTACGGAAAAGTTAATTTTATGAAAGCGGGTATTACCTACGCGAACAGTATCACAACGGTTAGTCCAACGTATGCAAAAGAGATTTTAACCTCTGAATTTGGGTGTGGATTGGAAGGTTTTTTGCAGTGTCATCGCCATAAACTTACAGGAATTCTCAACGGTCTTGATGCTTCATTGGTTGCCCCTTATAGTAATAGTAAGGCGAAAAAACCCTCAAAAACTAGTTTGCTAAAACAATTGGGACTCAAAGGGGTGACTAAACCACTTTTTGTCTTTATTGGGCGTTTTGTGAGTCAAAAAGGGGTAGATTTACTAATCGAAACTCTCCCAAAAATTGCCGCTATGAACTGTAATATCGCCCTTTTGGGTGAGGGAGAAGAGCAATACTATGAGAAACTGAGTGAAATGATAAAGCTTCATCCTAATATTCGGTTGACCCCTAGTTATGATGAAACATTGGCGCATCAAATGTATGCAGCTGCTGATTTTCTTTTGATGCCTTCCTTGTTCGAGCCGTGTGGGCTTAACCAAATGATTGCATTTGTATACGGAACGATTCCTATTGTTCATCGTGTTGGGGGATTGGTAGATACGGTAAAACGGTTTGAAACGTACGATTCTGAGAGTAGTGATGGATATGGGGTCGTATTTTTTACCCCGACACCTCGCTCATTGCTTTTGGCGGTACGAAAATCGGTAGAACTTTACGGTGATAAAAAGCTTTTTGAGTCAATATCCAATCACAATATGCAGTGTGATTTCTCTTGGGATCAGAGTTCAAAACTCTACGCTACTCTTTACGATAGCCTTTTAATTGGAGAAACAATAGTATGAATAAACTCAATATTTTAATCGCCGCCTCCGAAGTCGTCCCGTTCGCTAAAACAGGGGGCCTTGCTGATGTCGTGGGTGCACTGCCAAAAGCATTGCGTGCGCTGGGTCATGATGTACGCGTTGTCATTCCCCGTTATTACGGAATAGATAAAGAAAAATATGATTTAAAACCACTAGAAGGGTCTTTAGGTATTCCCATGGGAACTATGGGGGAACTGTGGGCGGGAGTGTATGAAGGGAAACTTCCCAATAGTGATGTCCCCATCTATTTTATCGAGCATGAAGAGTTTTTTGGTCGTGCAGGGCTTTATGAAGAGGATGGTTTTTCTTATCCTGACAATGATACACGTTTTATCTTTTTTTCCCGCGCGGTGATGCAATTGGCAAAAAAACTCCATTTTCATCCCGATGTTATTCATGCGAATGATTGGCACACTGCAGCACTGCCTCTTATGCTCAATACCCATTATGCGTATGACAGTGATTTCTCTCATACGGGTTCCCTCCTGAGTATTCATAACCTAGAACATCAAGGAAGATTTTCCAAAGCGGCTATGGATGTTTTGGATGTAAGCTGGGATCATTTTAATGCGTATGAACTTGAAGAATATGATGGAATCAATCTCCTTAAGGGGGGAATTGTTCACGCTGATATGATAAGTACTGTTAGCCGTAAATATGCCCAAGAGATTCGTACTGTAGAGTTTGGATGTGGACTCAATACATTGTTGGAGGTTGAATCGGCTAAACTGCACGGGATACTCAATGGGGTTGATTATGAGGAGTGGAGCCCTGCTATTGATCCTTTTATTGCGCAACAATTTGATGTTGAGGATATGAGGGGCAAAGAAGTTTGTAAAACAGCACTTCAAAAACTGTTTAATCTTCCAGAGCGTAATGAAGTTCCGTTGATTGGTTTGGTAGGGAGATTGGCGGAGCAAAAAGGGATAGAACTTCTTTCGCATGCGATTTGGAAATTACTGGAAATGGATATTCAAATTGTCATGCTAGGGGCAGGGGAGAAGTGGGCGGAACATTATTTTAACGATATTGCGACCAAGCATCCCGAAAAATTTGGTTGTTTTATCGGGTACCGTAACGATCTAGCCCATCAAATTGAGGCAGGGGCAGATTTATTTTTGATGCCATCCTTGTTTGAACCGTGTGGACTCAATCAAATTTATAGTCTTCGTTACGGAACCCTCCCTATTGTTCGTGCGACGGGGGGGTTGGATGATACAATCGAGAATTATCATAACGATTCACTTCATGGTACTGGATTTAAATTCTATGATGCGTCTTCTGATGCTTTGGTCAACACCGTAGGGTGGGCAGTACATACATGGTACAATGATCCTAAAGGGTTTAAACAAATGCAAACCAATGCTATGTCCCAACGATATGATTGGATAGGCGCAGCTCAAGAATACGAAGCCCTTTATTACACAATCAAAGAGGGGAGAAAAGGGAAATGAATCATCATCACCTTATGAACTATGAGATTTCACGTTTAAGTGAGTTGGATATTTATTTATTTAAGCAAGGTAATCATTCCAAACTCTACGACAAGCTTGGGGCTCATAGTATGCGTTATGAGGGAAAAGATGGGGTTTATTTCGCTGTTTGGGCACCTAATGCCGCATACGTCAGTGTCCGAGGTGATTTTAATGACTACGATACCCAAAGCCATCCTCTGAAACTGCGAGAAGATGATTCTGGAATATGGGAAGGGTTTATTGTGGGGGTAGAGGAGAAGATTACCTACAAATACCATATTATTTCCAAATACCATAATATTATCCACGACAAAAGTGACCCACTCGGATTTTATGCCGAGCAACCGCCTAAATCAGCATCGAAAGTGTGGACGTTGGAGGGGTATGAGTGGAGCGATGAAGCGTGGATGAAAGTTCGTCATCTCCACAATGCACACAATGCTCCTATTAGCGTCTATGAGATGCACCTTGGCTCATGGAGATACAACATAGAAGAGAATCGCCCTCTCACCTATCGAGAACTTGCCTCTGAGCTTACCATCTATCTCAAAGAGATGAACTATACTCATGTTGAGTTTATGCCTCTTACTGAGTATCCGTACGATGGCTCATGGGGGTATCAGGTAGTAGGATATTTTTCTACAACATCTCGTTTTGGAACACCGCAGGATTTGATGTTTCTGATTGATGCTCTTCATGCGCAGGGGATTGGGGTTATTATGGATTGGGTTCCCTCTCATTTCGCCGTTGATATGCACGGATTGATTAACTTTGACGGTACGGCGTTGTACGAGCATGATGATCCCCGTCAAGGATTTCATCCCGAGTGGGGAAGTATTATTTTCAACTACGGACGTGCTGAGGTTCAATCCTTCTTGATCTCATCGGCGATGTTTTGGGTCGATAAATATCATATTGATGGAATTCGTGTCGATGGGGTTGCGTCGATGCTCCATTTGGATTATGCCCGAAAAGAGGGGGAGTGGATTCCTAATGCTAATGGAGGGAATGAAAATCTTGAAGCCGTGGAGTTTTTGAAAAAACTTAATGTTAGTCTTTATGGTGAATTTCCCGATATTGTTATGATCGCCGAAGAGTCTACTGCCTACCCTATGGTAACGCGTCCCGTTGATGTCGGAGGATTAGGATTTGGATTTAAATGGAATATGGGGTGGATGCACGATTCGCTCAAATATATGAGCTAT
This sequence comes from Sulfuricurvum sp., assembly GCA_041661705.1. Taxonomy (GTDB): domain Bacteria; phylum Campylobacterota; class Campylobacteria; order Campylobacterales; family Sulfurimonadaceae; genus Sulfuricurvum. The sequence goes on along the minus strand of JBAZTZ010000009.1, from coordinate 9,511 downwards.
GATCCTATTCACCGACAGCATCATCACCAACAGCTTACTTTTAGTATGTGGTATGGGTTTGATGAAAACTTTATGCTCCCCTTGAGTCATGATGAGGTAGTTCATATGAAAGGTTCCCTCATCAACAAAATGCCAGGGGACAACAACCAAAAGTTTGCACATTTACGGACCCTATACGCCTACATGATGGCGCACCCTGGGAAAAAACTTCTCTTTATGGGGGGAGAAATTGCTCAATATGCAGAATGGAATTATGAGCGTTCCCTTGATTGGCATCTGTTGGAAAATCCGTTGAATAAAGGATTAAGAAGGATGGTGTCTGATCTTAATCATTTGTATAGAAATGAGCGTGCTTTGCATTTCTACGATGAAAAACGGGAGGGGTTTGAGTGGATTGACGATCAAGATTATCAACACAATTGCCTCAGTTTTATCCGTAAAAGTGATAATCCTGATGAAAATATTTACGTTATCTGTAATTTTGCTGACGACACGAGGGAATTTTATCGTATTGGTGTTCCTTACGAGGGAGAATATACGGAAATTTTTAATTCTCAATCTCACTATTACGAGGGGTGGGAGATTGGCAATACTGGATCGTTAACTGCAAAGCGTGAACCGATGCAATCGAGAGATTATTCGATTACATTGACGCTTCCTCCTCTTGGGGTACTGTATTTGAAACGTATTAGTAATCAAAAAAGTATGGAAAAATTGCTATAATTACTCACTACTAAGAAAAAGAGAGATTATGGTTTTACACGATTATGAGATAGATCCTAAATATACGACGAGTGTTGCCTATTTTTCGATGGAATTTGCTATTCATCAAGCATTAAAGACCTATTCGGGCGGTTTAGGGTTTTTAGCAGGGTCACATATGCGTAGCGCCTACGATTTGCATCAAAATGTTGTGGGTGTCGGGATTTTGTGGAGTTATGGCTATTACGATCAATCTCGACACGAAGATCGTAGCCTAGAAGCTGAATTTATCCGTAAGCATTACTATTTCCTTGAAGATTTAGGGATTCAGGCAACGGTGCATATCCACTCACAAGATGTTCATATCAAAGCGTTTTATTTGCCAGCTCATATTTTTAGCTCTGCCCCAATGATCTTTCTCTCTACTGATATTCCCGAAAATGATTTTTTGGCACGTACCATCACCCACAAGCTTTATGATGGTAATGAAGAGACCCGTATTTCTCAAGAAGTTGTTTTGGGGATTGGTGGAGTCAAAGTTCTTGAAGCCTTGAAACAACAAATCGACATTTATCACATGAATGAGGGACACGCCCTACCATTAGTGTATGAACTCTATTCTAAATTTCAGGATATGGAAGAGGTCAAAAAACGGGTCGTATTTACAACGCATACACCAGAAGATGCTGGTAATGAACAACATAGTATTTATCTCCTTCACAAATTTGGATTTTTTAATGGATTGGAACTTGATACCGTACGTTCAATTATGAAGATGGAAAACAGTGACACTTTTAATCTCACGATAGGGGCGTTACGCTCTACGAAGATTACGAATGCTGTTTCCAAAATGCACGGGGAAGTTGCAAACCGTATGTGGCAAGGATGTGAAGGGAAATCGGAAATAATTTATATCACCAATGCCCAAAATCGTCGCTTTTGGAGTGATAATGGGATGTTATCAGCGCTTGATGACCATGAAGATTATGCTCTTATCGGACGAAAAAAACACCTCAAACGATCACTATTTAATGTAGTTGCCGATCAAACGGGAAAAATGTTTGATCCTGATATTCTCACCATCGTATGGGCACGCCGTTTTGCGGAATACAAACGTCCTGGATTAATCAAGCATGATTTTGAACGATTTAAAGGGCTATTGGAGCACACAAAACGACCGATTCAGATGATATGGGCAGGTAAACCGTATCCGTTTGATACCAATGCAGTGAATGCTTTTAACGAACTAATCCACATTAGCCATGGATTTAAAAATATGGCAGTATTAGTCGGATATGAGCTAGAACTTTCCCGTACCCTTAAAAAAGGTTCAGACGTTTGGCTCAATACACCACGGGTTTCTCGTGAAGCGAGTGGCACGAGTGGTATGACGGCGAGTATGAACGGTTCAATCCATTTTTCAACGAATGATGGGTGGCATCCAGAATTTGCCAAACATGGGATCAACTGCTTTACGATACCTCCTATAGATCACAGTACCCCTATTGAAGTACAAGATAATGAAGACAATAAGCATTTGATGGATATATTGGAAAAAGAGATTATTCCGATGTATTATGAAAAACCAGAACAGTGGACACAGATTATGAAAGCAGCTATGTCCGATGTTATCCCCGCATTCGATTCAGGACGCATGGTGCATGAATATTATGTGAAGATGTATAATCATTAAATTTAAAGAGTAGATTACCGACACAAAGCCTGACCCATTTTTAGAAGTTCAGGCTTAATAGTGTAGGTTCCAGAACTGACCGTATCAATATCAATAAAATCAAAAGAGCCATTTTTATATACGATTGTATGATGATTGTTACTCATTTTACTTAGTTGATCCAGTGCATTGATGATAAACTCACTGGCTATAAGGCGATCAAAAACACTTGGATTCCCTCCGCGCTGAATGTGCCCGAGTTTCGTAATGCGCGATTCAAGTCCGATTTCATTTTCAAACCATGCTTCAATCTTTTCGCTCATATTCGATCCCTCGGCAGTAATAGCAATAGCGTAGTTTCTTCCTTTTTTTACATCATCTTTGAGTCTAGCACCCAATGTTTGAAGATTAAATTCAAGCTCAGGGATGATACATACTTCTGCACCACACGTAAGGGCTGAGACGAGGGCCAAATAACCACACTCACGCCCCATGGTTTCGATCACGAATGCACGTTTAAAAGAGGATGCTGTATCTCGAATATCATCGATTGCCTGACGGATTACATTAAGCGCCGTATCGACTCCCAAACAATAGTCCGTTCCATAAATATCGTTATCAATAGTGGAGGGGATACCAATAAAGTCAATCCCAAAATCGTGATAAAATATATCAAGTGCTCGAAAGCTTCCATCGCCACCTAGGACGATAAGTTTTTCAATTCCTTTGCTTCTAAGATTCTCATACGCTCTGGCTCTATATTCTTTTTCAAAAAATCGCTTAGAACGCGAAGATCGTAAGATTGTCCCTCCCCGATAGATAATACCAGAAACATCACAATGCGAAGCTTTCTTGATATTGTCATCAATAAGCCCTTCTAGTCCGTCATAGATAAGATAGGGGGTGATATCTCGTGTATAGCACTCTTCGACAAAGGTTTTAATGGCAGGATTCATCCCTGCACAATCCCCACCAGAGGTGAAAATAGCAATATTCATTCGGACTCCTTTAGTTTCTAATAATCTGTTGCGCTGCTTTGATGATAGGGTAGGTTGTAGGTGCAGCTGTGAGTAATGGTTGGGTCGCAACTTGAAGCGAGACTAGTTTATGCGCGGTTAATTCGGATTCGATGGCAAGTCCTATGATGTTGATCACCTCTCCTGCTTCTTTGTCCCCGATTACTTGTCCCCCTATGATTTGACCACTGCTTTTTAGGGCGATAAGTTTGACCGACTGTTTGGACGCATCCGGTATTGTTGAGGGGTGGCGATTGAGCCCTTCGAAGAATCCTACCGTGTACTCGATTTTTTCTTCTTTTGCCCTAGCCTCGGTGACACCTGCACTGGCAAAAACACGATTCCCAATCACGGTAGAGAAAATAGCAATAGTGCCATTGAACCCTTTGAGGTATTTGAGACCATAAAGAGAATTTCCCGCCACACGTGCTTCTGAAGCAGACGTGGAAGCAAGCATTACTTTTGAAGGATCACGGGTAATAAAATCGCGTCGTCCGCAACAATCACCCACCGCAAAAATGTCTTTATTTTTAGTACGCATATATTCATCGACCCAAATTCCGCCGTAGCGTGCGAGCTTCAATCCTGCTTCTTTGGCAAGAGTGCTATTGGGTTGATACCCTGTCGCCAAGATAATGACATCTCCATGAATACACGATCCATCACATAGCTCAACGCACGATGCTTTACCATCACTGTGGACGATATGAGAGACGTGTTGACCCAATGCTAGGGTAATACCAAGCTCTTTCATAATATCTTCGGCTTGCAGTGCCATATCAACATCAAACGCATCTGCTAAAACGTGTCTTCCGCCAATAATTGTTACGTCTTTACCGACTGAGCGTAGTTCTGTTGCCATCTCAACACCAATAAATCCTGTTCCCACGACAATAACTTTTTCTTTATCTGCTAGATAACTTTTGAGTGCATCCACTTTGTCTTTATGTTTTTCTATGGTAAATACATTTTCCAAATGAAGGGCATTTTCAAAGCTTTTATGAACAAAGGGGTTCGACCCTGTTGCAAAAACGAGTTTATCAAAAGTGATCGTGTGGTTGTGAGCAAAAACAGTTTTTTTCTCAATATCTACCGATACCGCAGTATCTATAATTATATTAATCATCTCCGCCATGGGACCACCGCAGGACATTGTATCTTTATCACTGTCTCCGAGTATCTCTCCAAAAATATAGGGGATTCCACACGGAACGAGTGAAAGTTCATCTTCTTTGATAACCGTAATCTTTTTGTCAGGAAAATTTTCCAATGCAGTAGCAACGGTCACAAGTGCAGCAGGCCCGCCGCCTAAAACTAATATATCGGTATGGTCAATTTTCATATTCTTCTTCTTTGTTTGGATGTCATAGTATTTTTATAATCATACGGTAAAAATGTTACAACAGTTGCTGAACATACTGAGCAATTTGATATTCTTCATCCGTTGGGATAACAAGAAGCGCAATAGAGCTATTTTGATCCTCTATGTGTGATGCGTTTATACTATTTTTATCTTCATCAAGATGAATTCCGAGATGTTCCAATCCGCTACATACGGCTTCTCTAATGGTCGCAGAATGCTCACCAATTCCCCCCGTAAAGACAATTGCATCAACACCTCTCATGGTTGTCATATACGCACCAAGCTGTTTCTTGAGCCGATAAACGAACATTTCAATGGCGAGAGTAGCATTCGCATCTCCGCTCTCTTTTGCCATGAGTATGCTTCGTAGATCATTTGTTCCTGCAATGGCAAGAAGACCGCTTTTTTTGTTCAAAAGAGTCTCTATCTCTTCGATGGTCATCTTTTTCTCGTGCATGAGATAGCCAACGATGGAAGGGTCAATGCTACCGCACCGTGTCCCCATCATAAGCCCCTCCAGCGGTGTCATCCCCATCGAGGTATCAATACTCTTCCCTTTTTCGATAGCACAAGCACTGACACCGTTACCGATATGAAAGGTAATGAGATTGAGCGATTCGAGCGGTTTGTTCAGTAAATCAGCAGCTTTATCACTGACATAATGGTGCGATGTACCGTGAAAACCGTAGCGGCGAATATGATACGATTCATATAAATCGTATGGGAGTGGGTATCGGAAAGCATAATCAGGCATACTTTGGTGAAAAGCGGTGTCGAATACCGCAAAATTTTTGACATTAGGGGCAATTTTACGTGCGGCATTGATTCCTGAGATATTAGCAGGATTATGCAAGGGCGCAAGTGGAATCAAAGCCGTTATTTCTTCTATTAGTGCATCATCGATTAAGGCAGGTTCATGAAAACGTTCACCCCCATGAACCACACGATGACCAATAGCATTAATATCAGAAATATCGATATGGTGGAGTCGAAGCTGAGCGCGCATTAGCTCAAACCCCTCATCGTGATTTCGTATCTCTTCCAATAGTCCATGATCAATTACGCGTAGTGTTTTAGCACTATAAAGGCTGTATTTGATCGAGGAACTACCTGCATTAATAACTAAAATACTCATTGCTTAAACTGGGAGACAAACTCTTCAATATCATCAAATAATGATTGTAAATCTTCTTCATGCTCAACTTCATCCGCTAAAATTTGAGAAATGAGATCGTACGTTACAATATCTTTCTCTCGGACAATATCCAATAGTGACGAGTAAGTGGTGATAGCGCATTGTTCCCCCTTTATCGCCTGATCTAAAATAGCACGGACATCAGGATCCGTAGGTGCATCATAGCCACAATTGGAGTGAGTTAACCATTCACTTGGATGTAAAACAGGAGTTCCTCCAAGCTGAATAATACGTCCTGTAAGCATCGTAGCATGTCGAAGCTCATCAGCAGCATGAAGTGTTAATTCTGCAATAACGGCATCTTTCATCAACCCTTTGGCAACTTTGGATTCGATAAAATATTGATAATAGGCGAGCCACTCATCACAGTAGGCTTTATTGAGAAGTTCGATAACTGTTTGTGCCTCTATTCCCTTGAGGATAGATATTCCACGTTTTGCCATGGTGTGTCCTTTTTGTACAGAGTTAAAAAACTATAGCAGTGAAACTCTTAAATTGTAATTATTGGTAACTATTTCCCACTCAAGGGTTCAAATCCAAACTCTTTGGGGCGCATAAGCTCCACAGGATAAATAATTTGAGAATCGATCACCCGCATCGAATATTCACGCTCTTCCCTACGAAGAGAAGCATTTAAATAATCAATCCCAACACTTGTTGTGTAATTGATCCAATCAAAGGTGAGATCATTATTCATCAATTCATTGGTCTCATATATAGCTGGGATCTGCTCAATAATAGAGTTGGCTACGATCATATTCTTCCGATCTTTGTATTGGGTTAGGCTTATCAAGGTGGGGTCAAAGTTGATTTGTGTTGAGAGGATATTTTGTTCTCGTGCTCCGCTAAAAGTAAGTTGTGCCACTAGCATAGAGGTTTTGACGATAGGGAGATGGATAACAATACTTTTTTTTGTAAAGGCAGAGGGGTTAGCGGCATATTTAACGATATTGGAACCTGATGTATCGACGGAGTAGAGGGTAGAACTTTTTGCCCCTTTTTTGGCTTCAGAAGCGATGGTTTGCGTTTCACGACTGAGCGCTAATCCAACGGGGGAAGCATCATAAAATACCGCCAATGAATTTGCCATATAGGGGACAAGCGCTTGGATTTGGGCTTGATAGTCAATGGCTCCAAAGAGTATATTTTCAGGAGCCGTCCCACTATCACGTTTGTGAACAGTGGGGATAAAAATTGGGGTAGTAGTCGTTTGAAGCTCAAGCAGATTTTTGACACCACCAAGGGTAAGCGGAGCTAAAATCGCATCTATCTGATCTAATTTTATTTTTTCAAGAACTTGAGTTATCGCCTCTTTGGATTCATCATGGAGCGTATAGGCGGTTAGCTCAAAAGGTTTATGGAATGCCATGAGCGTTGCAAGGGCGACATTATAGGTTGATTGAGTATATTTTCCAATGATAGTTGGGGAAGAAAGGATGGCGATTTTGATTTTTTTCGTTTCAACAGTCGGGTTGTATTCTCCCCATAAAGAGAAAAAAAGTACGAGAAACAGGGCAATAATTTTCATTTTAATGTCTCTTTTATGGTCTTAAGATCCCGCATTGCCTCTTTTTTGAACGATGGATTACGGACGAGATAGGTGGGATGAAAGATGGGGATAATAAATATTTTTCCAAAAGGGATGATATGTCCCCGAACCTGCTCAAAACTGCTTTCATCATGACTCACAAGACGGTACGCGTCATGCCCTAGGGTGACGATAATTTGGGGATTGAGCATTTCGAGTTGTTTTTGTAAAAAAGGGGAACAGCTGTTACATTCGCTAGAGGAGGGTTGCTGAAAACCAAAAGGTTTACATTTCACGGCGTGGGTGATATGGACATCTTGGAGGCTAAGGTTCAGCACTTTTTCGATCATATCCCGAAGCATCCCCCCTGAACGACCAACATAATAATTATTGGATTCATCCTCTGCACTTGAGACAAACGCATCAATAAAGACGATTTTAGGGTTTTTACTCCCGTATCCTGTCATACTTTGGGAACGTGACTTACTCAAGTCACACAAATGACATCCTCGAATGGTTTCCATAAGGGCATCGTACGAATTGGGAAGAGAAAGCGGTTGAGCTTTGATGCTATTAGGATTGATAGGATCAACATAGTTAAACCCCAACGCCTTAAGGCGGTAGAGGTTTTCAAGAAGGGCAAGATTTTGATAAGAGTTCATACCCGTGAGTATACGAAATAGGGCGTTAAAAAGAGATAAAAGGCGACTCTTTAATGCTCATGATGATAATTCAATATCTCTTGAATCTCTTCGTCATTTGCGGCATGAATATCTAAAATTTCTCCCTCAAAAACGAGATCCATTCCTGCAAGAGGGTGATTCCCATCAAGTGTTGCGTGAGTATCTGTTATTTCTGAAACGGTATAAATAGTCACATCTTCAGACTCTTCATCCATATACCCATCAATCTCCATCCCGACACATAACTCTTCAGGAAGTTCACCAAGCGCTTCAGTCACCACTAGCTCTGGATCATATTCTCCAAACGCATCTTGGGCACTAAGGACAACTTTGAATGTATCCCCGATACTTTTCCCCTCTAAAGCCTCTTCAACGGCTTTGAAAATATGCCCGTAATTACCGTGAAGATAAATAATAGGCTCTTCTTCTTGATGTAGAAGGACTCCCTCCGTATCATTGATGTGGTAATCGACCGTGACGATACAATTTTTAGTGATAGTCATATAAAATCCTTTGGTTTAAAATAAATATTAGCTGACGTTATATCGAAAATAGTATTAAGTGTATATTTATAACAGCGATTTTTAACCAAGATAGCGGTAAAATCAACCTCAAAATAATGACCATTGGATAAGAATTATGTTAAAACCTCTTTTGATTGAAATCGGTGTCGAAGAACTCCCCGCAGTCCCCTTGCTTAAAGAGCTGAATGAAATAGAAAAAAAATGGCTAGCTGTTTTGGAAAAAAACGGTTTGTTGTGTGAATTTGAATTTTACTATACCCCTCGTCGCCTTGTCTTGTGGCATCGAGAGTTTAAAACGCATCAAGAAGATCGAACAGAAGAATTTTACGGTGCACCTCTTGAGATGGCAATCAAAGATGGCGTTCCAACTCCTGCCGCTCTTGGTTTTGCCAAAAAATGTGGTGTTGATTTCGATCAAGTTTCTCATGCGCAAAAGGGGGGCAAAGAAGTCCTCTATTATTCCAAAAACATTGCGGGAAAAGAGAGTTCAGCCCTTCTCAATGAGATGATTAACCAATGGATCAAAAGTCTTAGTTTTGGTAAATCAATGCGTTGGGGAAGTAATACAGAGAGCTTCATTCGTCCGATTCGTTGGGTAAACGTGATGTTGGGTGAAGAGCAAGTTGAAACAGAACTTTTTGGAATTCAATCACACCCCTCAACGTACGTTCATCGTATTAGCCATTTTGGGGCAATGCCACTAGCGTCGATTCATGACTATTTTGATATTCTCAAAAACGGTTCAGTAACCCTCTTTCCTCAAGAACGCCGTGAGAATATTCTAAAAGCGTTTGCTTCATTGGAAGAAGAGCACGGAATCTTTATTGA
>JBAZTZ010000008.1:0-99147 GCA_041661705.1 Sulfuricurvum sp. | reverse complement strand
ATATCAAATTAGCCTTTTTTCCAAATAAAAGCAATTTTAGTGCCGATTTAGAGAGGGAAGGATAATTCGAAATTTATGTGCGGAATGACGGGTACAACAAATATATTGAAGTTTCAGGTGTAAAAAATGATTCTCATATATCAAAAGAGTTTGATAGTATCATTGAAGAAGTGGTTAGATATTTCCTTAATAGAAGCCAAAATGGTTATAGAAAGATAGAATACACACTATTCAATCCATCAATTTCAGACTTTGTTTTAAACAAATATAAAAACAACTCAGCGATATTAAAACATGTGTATCTTGCTTTATCATCAGTAGAATCACTAAAAGAATTAAGATTATTAAATGGTTATGGAATTAATAAATCTATATATGAAGAAATAATCTTGTTTTTGTATGAACAACTTGATATTGAATCAGAAAATATTGACTACACAATTATGCTTTTAGATTTGGTTCATTTTATCAATATTAGAAGAGATGATATTGATACTATTAAAAGAAATACTTTTATCCAAAATATGATTAATCACCCTAAAGATTTTACTCTGATTGATGAATTTGTATCAATGATATGCTGTATCGATTTTGATGATTTTGAAATAGATAACCATAATTTTATGTTTAAAATTATAGAAAATGCTTGTTTAGAAGAAGACGTGGTAAATAGCATAATGAAATTAATAGATATCTTCTATATAACCGATGCAGGCATAATCAAAAGTATTAATGAATTGGTAAATAAATATGTAGAGCAAGAATTAGATGGCTATATGGATGATATAGGCACAAGTGATGTTGATTTTAAAGAGTGTGTGGATGTTGGTTTTGAAGATGGTTCTCATACTATACTAGAGAAATGGTATTCTGTTGAAGATGGACAAATAGAAGAATTAATTTATAATGGACTTGATGAAATTGTAAAAAAATTAGATTTAGATAAGAAAATTATTATTGATAGAGTTCGGATTACAAATTCAATAAATATTGATGAAATCAATGAACGATTAGCAGAAAGCTATATGAATACAAATGATTATGAGCCAGAACATAAAGATGTAATTCGTAATGTGGTTGATAGTATTGATGAATTATTTGAAAGGTCAAAATGACCCTATTTATCCCAAAAATTCTCAAAAAAATCGATATATTACGCAAAGGGATATAAGAAAAAATAAAATCGCTTGAAAAGGATATTTATGAATAAAAGCTTGATTATCAATTTTTTGAAACAAAATAAAGAGATGATAGAAACCAAATATCAGGTCAAACAAATCGGGCTTTTTGGCAGTTATGTCAAAGGGTTGGAAACCGATGAGAGCGACATTGATATATTGGTAGATATGCCCTCAAGCTTTGATAACTACTATGATCTCAAAGAGTTTTTAGAAAGCAGTTTACAAAAAAAGGTAGATTTGGGATTGATCGGGACGGTAAGAGAGCATCTAAAAGAGAAGATTTTTAGTGAGGTGGAATATGTCCGATAGAGATCATTCGTTCTATGTTGTCGATATTTTTATCGCGATGAACAAAATTGAGAGATATACCCATACGTTTGAAAATGCACAAGATTTCCTCGATAGTGAATTGGAATGGGATGGTGCTATCCGAGAGTTGGAAATAATCGGCGAAGCGACAAATTATCTCTTAAAAGCCAATCGGATTGATCCGAAATACAGACGAATCGTCGATTTTAGAAATCAAATTATTCATGGGTATTTTGGGATTGATGAAGATATTGTTTTCGATGTGATACGCAATAAACTGCCCCGCTATTATGACGATCTTTTGGAACTCTCCAAACTGCAAAATACAGATATGTTAGCAGCGATTAAAGCATCAAAAAAAGAAAACTTTAGCAATAAAAATGTACTCAATTTTTTAAATCAATTAGTTTTGGAAATACAATAACTCTTTGCGGTATTAGAAAGATATGTAAAATAACCAGTAAAATCTTTACATATCAGAAAAGGCAACCCTTGGAATCAAACATATTTCACGATGTTTAATTTTAAGAAGAACAACTAAGTTTCATATTTTTATGCTCCATGGGTGTTACTCCTGCGTAACGTTCAAACAATTCATGTTTATCATACGGATTTTGAGCAAGGGTGAGCAAATCATTAGTCAGCGTAAAATCATTTTGCTCCGCGGCATCAATCGCCTCTTGAAGGATATAGTTTTTGAGGATGTATTTGGGATTGGTTTTTACCATTTTGGCGTGACGTTCGTCGGCTGTTGAGGAGTTATTTATCAAACGATTGTCATAAAGATCCAGCCATTCGTTTAGTTGATTGGGGGCGAGGGTGAGAGAGAGGAGGGCAGCTCTATCTCTATCGTAACGGCTGAGGGTACGAAAAAATGGGGTCATATCAATACGACCGTTTTCCATAGCAGTAAAGAGAGATCGAAAGAGATCATCGTCTTTTTCGTTTAGCATATCCAATCCTAGTTTATTTTTGAGAAGCTCCATAAGTTTTTCCGTAAAATAGTCACCGTATTTCGCCAGTTCCTGCTCTATTTTCTCTTGGGTGATGAGGGGAGAGAGGGCACGTCCGAGTTGAGAGAGATTCCAATGCCCTATGCGTGGCTGGTTGTCAAAACTATAGCGTCCCTCATGATCCGTATGGTTGCAGATATAACCGCTCTCAAAGGTGTCTAAAAAGGCGTAGGGACCATAATCGATGGTAATCCCGATGGCGGACATATTATCGGTATTCATAACGCCGTGGTTAAAGCCAAGCGATTGCCAGTGTGCGATCATTTGGGCTGTTCGTTTTACGATTTCTCCGTACATCTTCACATAACTATCGTCTTGATTCAAAAATTGGGGGTACGATTGTGTTATACAAAAATCGGCAAGATTTTGAAGTTTGTCATGTTGGTTGGTGTGGAAAAAATACTCAAAACTTCCAAAGCGGATCCATGAGGGGGCGAGGCGTAAAACGATTGCGCCACGTTCCCATCTCTCGCGGGCGACTTTTTCATCGGAACTGATAATGGCGAGTGCACGGCTAGAGGGTATCCCCAATGCGTGCATCGCTTCAGACATTAAATACTCTCGTATGGAAGAACGCAATACGGCACGCCCATCCCCTTGACGGGAGTAGAGGGTTTGACCTGACCCTTTGAGTTGTAGCGACCATCCGTTTATTTCGCCTAAATTAATGGCACGTCCATCGCCCAAACGGGGAACATAATAGCCAAACTGATGCCCTGCATAGCACATAGCGTAGGGGCGTGATCCCTCCAAGAGGGTTGTCCCGTTGAGAATTTTTTCGAGTTCATGAGGATCAAAATTAGTAGAATCCACTCCGATAAGGTTCGCCGCATCATGATTGACACTGACAAGTGTGGGATTTTTGAGAGGGGTCGGATGCACTTTATGATAAAAAATAGGATCAAGGTTCAAATAGGGGGTGGTTAGGTTAATGTGTTTCATGAGAGGAGTTTTACCTCAAAAAAGTAAAACGAATATAGGGTAAAAAAAAGAAGTTTATTTTTTTTAGGATACAATGATCCTAATCCATCTTAAAAGGTTCATTATGATTAGAATAGTTGCCCTTCTAATGCTTCTTACTTCGTTCCTCTTTGCTGTTGTGAATGTTAATAGTGCAAATTCTGCACAGCTACAGACACTCAAAGGAATTGGTCCTGGAAAAGCAGAGGAGATCTTGAAGTATCGTAAAGCTCATGGAGTTTTTAAAACGGTAGATGAATTGGTGAATGTCAAGGGAATAGGGCCTAAAACATTAGAGAAGATGAAACCACAACTCGCTGTTCGCTAAAAGAGATTTTTGGGGAGAAGTTTACCAGCTAAGAAGCTGGTAAGAGGGTGACGAGTGCTAAAACTTAATAGCTACGATCGTCGAAAGGTGCGCCTGCAACCACTTTACGTGATACAGTGTATGGAATCAATGCCGCTGCGCGAGATTGTTTGATAGAGATCGTTACCATGTCTTGGTGACGTTTACAGTTACCTGTTAAACGACGTGGCATGATTTTGAAACGCTCAGAGAGTGAATATTTCAATGATGGTACATCTTTGTAATCAATGAAATCAACTTTTGCTTCGCAATATTTGCAAAAACGTTTTTTATATTTTCTTTTTTCTGACATGGTTATTTCCTTGTACTTTTTCTAAAACGGAATTTCGTCTTCGTTAATATCAATCTCTGGGAGATTGTTTTCAGGCATTTTTACTGGTGGTGGCTTATTGTATGATGGTGGTGGTGTATAGGCTTTTTGAGCAGGTGCATCATAGCCCCCGCCGTAATTGTCACTACTTCCACTATCATAGTTATTCGATCCGCCACCCTGAGACGCTTCGCCACGTGAATCGAGCATTTGCATCGTTTCAACAATAACGGAGTGCTTAGAGCGCTTTTGTCCGCTTGCTTGGTCAACCCATTGGTCAAATTTCAATCGTCCTTCGACGAGGATTTTTGAACCCTTACGAAGGTATTGATTGGCAACCTCACCTGAACGTCCGAAAAAAGTAATGTCGACAAAACATGTCTCTTCTTTTTTCTCACCGTTCACTGTGAATTTGCGACTCGTAGCGATAGCCGTATTTGCAATTGCAGATCCGCCTTGTGCATATTTGAGCTCAATGTCACGAGTGAGATTTCCAACCAAAATGATCTTATTAAACATGTGTTTTCCTTAAAGGGATTAAGAAGCTACTTCTTCAGTGGTCTCAGCAACAGCAACTACAGGCTCAACAACAGCAGATGCAACGGCAACAGGTGCAGCAGCTACAACTTTTTTAGTTTTATCAACCATAGTATTCCATGCTTTGATTTCACGTTTGCTATCGTATTTCATAGTTACGAAGCGTAAAATCTCCTCGTTGATACGAAAACGTCTCTCAATTTCACTGATTGCAGCAGGTGCAATAGTGTAATACAATACGTAGAAATAACCACGCATATTTTTTTCAATTGGGTAAGCCAGTTTTTTCATTCCCATTGCGTCACGACCGATGATTTCACCACCGTTTGAAACGATGACCTCTTCGATAATTGCGAGGGTGTTTTTAATCTCTTCTTCTGTAAGAGTTGGTTTTACGATTACTAAGTTTTCGTAATGTCTCATAGCGTATGTCTCCTTATGGTGTTCGCCCCTTATGGTTGTTATACAGCACATAATTGTGTTGCAAAGAGCAAGGAACGCTGCAATTATACTGAAATATCACTTAATTTAAGTTTTCTAACACACTCAAAAATTCTCAGCCCCTCCTTACCCTCTCCATACTATAATTGCACGATATTTTCCCAAGGTTTTTTATGAGTACAATCCCCCCCTTTACGCATTTGCATCTCCATACTGAATACTCTCTCCTCGATGGTGCCAACAAAATTTCTGCCCTAGCTAGTCGTGTCAAAGAGTTGGGGATGACCTCTGTTGCGATGAGCGATCACGGTAATATGTTTGGTGCTATTGATTTTTATCAGCAGATGCGCGGTGCGGGTATTAAACCGATTATCGGGATGGAAGCGTATATTCACAATGGTGAAGAGCTGGGGGATAAGAGCGTGCGACAACGGTTCCACCTCTGTTTGTTTGCCAAAAATGAGATTGGATATAAAAACCTTATGTATCTCTCTTCTCAAGCGTATATTAATGGGTTTTATTACTATCCACGGATCAATAAAAAGTTGCTGCGTGAGAATTGTGAGGGGATTATTTGTACCTCGGCGTGTTTGCAAGGGGAAGTGAACTGGCATCTCAATACGATCAATGAGAGGAACATTAAAAACGGGGCAGGGGGATACGAAGAGGCTAAAAAAGTAGCGTTGGAGTACAAAGAGATTTTCGGAGACGATTTTTATATGGAAATCATGCGTCACGGTATTAGTGATCAGCTCTTTATTGATGATCAAGTACTTCAAATTTCCCAAGAGACGGGGATAAAACTTGTTGCAACCAACGATACCCACTATACTTTTCCTGGAGATGCGCAGTACCATGAGGCATTTATGTGTATTGGGATGAATAAACTTTACGATGATCCTAAGCGGATGCGCCACTCCGTCCATGAGTTTTATATCAAATCCCCTGAACAAATGGCACGTATCTTTGCCGACATTCCCGAAGCCCTTTATCATACGCAAGAGATTGTCGATAAATGTCAGTTGGAACTCAAACTTGGAAATCCAACCCCCCCTAATTTTAAATTTACCACGGAATATGCCCTCGAAGAGGGATTGGTTATGGAGGAGGATTCTCAGTATTTTATCCACCGTTGCCGTGTTGGATTGGACGATCGGCTCAAGCACGTTGCTCACGATAAACATGAGGAATATAAAGCACGGTTAGAATTTGAGATGAATGTCATTAATCAAATGAAATTTCCCGGCTATATGCTTATTGTTTGGGATTTCGTTCGTGAAGCCAAACGGATGGGGATTGCCGTAGGTCCGGGGCGGGGTTCAGCGGCGGGAAGCTTGGTTGCGTATAGCTTGGAAATTACCGACATTGACCCGATGAAATATGACCTTCTTTTTGAGCGTTTTCTCAATCCTGAACGGGTATCAATGCCCGATATTGATATGGACTTTATGCAAGCACGTCGTGGTGAAGTGATCGATTATGTCGTTCAAAAATATGGGCGTGAGCAGGTAGCCCAAATCATCACCTTTGGTTCACTCTTAGCCAAAGGGGTTATCCGTGACGTTGCACGGGTGTTGGAAATGCCTCTCTCGCAAGCGGATATGATGGCGAAACTGATTCCCGATGAGTTGGGAATTACCCTCAATGGTAAAACTAAAGGTGGGGAGTTTAAACCAGGGGCATTCCAAAAAGAACCGAAGATTTCGGAGCTTATCGAAAGCGATGCCAGTGTGGCACGAGTATGGGAGTTTGCCAAAAAACTGGAAGGACTTAAGCGTAATGCAGGGATGCACGCAGCAGGAGTAGTTATCTCCAATGAGCCGTTATGGAAAAAAACCCCTATTTATAAACCATCAGGGGAAGAAAACTACATTACACAGTATTCTCTCAATTTTCTCGAAGATATTGATCTCATAAAATTCGACTTCTTGGGACTTAAAACGCTGGATGTCATCGATAGGGCCATTAAACTTATCAAGCATCGTTACGATAAAACGATTGATTGGCATGAGATTAATGAAAATGACCCCACGGTTTATGAAACCATACAAAGCGGTGAAACAGTAGGGATGTTCCAGATAGAGTCTACGGGGATGCAGGATCTTAACCGCCGTCTTAAGCCCAGTAGTTTTGAGGATTTGATTGCGGTATTGGCACTGTATCGTCCTGGACCTATGGAATCGGGAATGTTGGATGATTTTATTGAACGTAAACACGGTCGTCAAGCTATTACCTATGTTTTTCCCGCGTTGGAATTGATTTTAAAACCAACTTATGGGGTTATCGTTTATCAAGAACAAGTCATGCAAATCGTTCAAACTATTGGGGGAATGAGCTTGGGAGGTGCTGACATTGTGCGTCGTGCCATGGGAAAAAAGAAACTCGAAGAGATGCAAAAGTACAACCGTGAGTTTAGTGAAGGGGCGCAAAAACAAGGGTTAGATTACAAAACAGCATCGGAACTCTTTGATCTGATTGAAAAATTTGCGGGGTATGGGTTCAATAAATCCCACTCGGCAGCATATGCGATGGTCACCTTCCAAACGGCGTGGCTCAAAACGTACTATCCCCAAGAGTTTATGGCGGCATTGCTCACCTCGGAAAAAGACAATACCGATAAAGTCGTTAAGTATATCGACGAAGCCAAGCGGATGAAAATATTTTTGGGTGCTCCCAATATCAACCATTCACAGCTTGAATTTTCTGCCATCAACAAAGACGGACAAGATCAGATACTGTTTGGTTTAGGTGCGATCAAGGGGGTCGGAGAAGCTGCGGTTGAGTCGATTTTGGAAGCACGAAGAGAGGGTGAATTCAAAGATATTCAAGATTTTATCAACCGTATTGAACCGCAAAAAGTGAACAAAAGAGTGATTGAGTGTGTTATAAAAGCGGGGGGATTGGACAGTTTTGGTTATTCTCGATGTGCTTTGATTGAGCAGGTTGAAATGATGGTGGAGACTGCCAAGAAAAGCTCATCTTTGCAAAAAGATGCACAATTTAGCCTTTTTGGAGATGATGATGAGGTAATGACGGTCGAGCTCAGTCTTAAAAACATAGAAGAATATGATCTTAAAACTCTTTTGGATTTTGAAAAAGATACGTTGGGCTTTTATGTTTCAGGTCATCCTCTTGATAATTTCCGTGAACAAATTGATGCGATTAACTATACCCTTTCCAGTGAAGTGGAGAACATTGCGGATGGTTCTACCGCCATTTTTATCGGGAAAGTGGAAGAGATCACGAAAAAAATGTCAAAAAAAGGGTCTATGTTTGGTCTTGTGAATCTTATGGACTTTCATGGCAATATCGAAGTGATGCTTTTTAGTGACAAAGTCGATCAACTTGAAGCGATGGATTTGGATGAACCTATCGCTTTTAAAGTAAAAGTCACCCATACGGAGATGTTTACTCGTATTAGTGTAGCCAAAATTATGACGTTAGCGGAAGCCAAAAAAGAGGCAAAAAAGGTAGAAACTAAAATTGTTGAAGTTCCACAAGAACCTTTACTGTTGCGTATTCGCTTGAGTGATAATTTAGAGAGCTTAGAGAAACTCTACACTCTCGTAAGACGCTATCCCGGAAGACGGGAGTTGAAACTGATTATTGTCTCTAGGTTGATGGATGTTGTGATTGATTCGGCGATACGGGTCGATAATAAACTGTTGGAAGAATTGGCTGCTTTTGAGGGGGTAGATGTAGTGTAAGCTATTTAGAACACATTTCGTAACCCTCTGGTAATCTGAGGATTTTATACTCCCAATATGGAATCTTTGCACCCCCTTTATCTTCATTACTTTAACGTCTTAGATGTTGCGTTCCAACCCATCGTCGATATGCACTCAGGTGTTACTTTTGGGGTTGAAGCGTTATTGCGCGGAACCGATACGTTGGGATTTGAATCAATTTACGACTTTTTTGACCGCTTGTATGAAGAGAATATCCTTTACACCTTTGATCTGCTGTTACGTGAAAAAGTTATTGAAAAATTTTGTACGATTCCCAACTATCATGAATTAAAGCTTTTTTACAATCTTGATAATCGTCTATTGGAAATGGCAGATTTTGCGAAAGGGAATACGTCTAAAATATTAGATCGTTTCGGTCTTGATCATAAAATGATGGTATTTGAACTCTCTGAGCGTAATGAGATTGTTAATATTGATAATTTTACTCGACTAATGCGTCACTATGAACAAGAAGGCTTTGGTGTGGCTATTGATGATTTTGGGATTGGGCATTCGGGATATAAACTTCTTTACCATTGCACTCCCAATATCATAAAAATTGATCGATTCTTTTTAAGTGAAATTGACCAAGATGCGAAAAAGAAGCTTTTGGTACGTCATATCGTTCAATTGGCTACACTAATGGGAAGTCGCGTTATCGCCGAGGGGGTAGAGACTCAGCGGGAGCTATTGGCATGCAAAGAAGTGGGATGCCATTTTGTTCAGGGGTACTTAGTTCAGCGTCCAACGTTAGAATGTTGTGAAATTCTTCAAAAATATACCGAAATATCGAGCAATTTATTGGTGGATAAGCGTTCTAAAAATGACCAAAATATTATACTGAAACGACTTGAACAGCTTAGTCCCATTGTTATTGGTGAGTCTGTGGAATCTTTACTTGATCTACTCAAAAAAGAAGATGAACTATTTTTGGTTCCCGTGGTTAATGATCAAAATCATCCCATAGGAATTATCCATGAACATCGTTTGAAATCAATTATTTACTCTCCTTATGGGAGGTCGCTTATTCAAAACCGTTCTTCAAATCTATCTTTCCTAGAAACGTACATTGAATTAATTCCAATAGTTGAGTTATCAATGCCTCTGGAGACGATAGTGGAACTTTTTTCACTTCACGAAAACGCTCCAGGGGTTTTGGTAGTAGAATCCTCTAAATATATTGGTTATTTAAGTGCTAGGGTTATGATTGAAGTCATCCATGAACGTAGTCTTATTCGCGCGCGCGATGAGAATCCTTTGACCCGCTTACCGGGTAATTTTATGATTAACGACTATATTGCCAATATTTTTGAAACAAAGCAAGATTCGGTATTGTGTTATTTTGATTTTGATCATTTCAAACCTTACAATGACTATTATGGATTTCGTAATGGGGATAGAGTCATTTTACTTTTTGCCGATTTGATGCACAAAGTATTGTCGCAAGAGTATTTTAAGGGGCATATTGGAGGAGATGACTTTTTTTTAGGGGTTATGTTAAATGAAACGCATACCTTTGAAAAAGTCTGTCGAGAAATCGAACATCTCGTCACCAAATTTACAGAGGATGTTCGAGAATTTTATGATGCCAAAGATAGAGATCGTGGATGTATTATTGCGGAAGACCGTTTTGGAGAGCAACGGGAGTTTAAACTCCTAAGTGTTAGCGTGGTAGTGGCACATGTAGGAATGGAAACGACGATACGTTCATCCGAACAGTTGCATCATCTTTTTTCATTGGAAAAAAAAGAAGCGAAAAAAGCCGTGAACCATATTGCAATCATCAATATTTAGTTTTGGTATAATGGTTTAATTAGATTTTATTGGAGCATACCGTGGAGCAAAAAGAACCGATGACAAAATATGGGTTTCAGCGTCTATCAGATGAACTGAATACCCTCAAAAATATTGATTTACCAGAAGTTAATGTAGAGATAGACCGTGCCAAAGAGTATGGCGATTTAAAAGAAAATTCTGAATACCATGCTGCGCGTGAAAAACAAGCTTTTATCGGGACACGTATTGCAGAAATAGGAGAAGTGATCTCACGTGCACAAATCGTTGACCCCAGTGAACTAGAACATGCCCGTGTCAGTTTTGGCTCAACGGTGGTGTTGTCAAATCTTGATACGGATGAAGAGGTGACCTATACTATCGTAGGTGGATGTGAAAGTAACCCTGCTCGGGGACTTATTTCTTTTAATTCTCCTCTTGCTAAGCAGCTTTTAGGACGAGTAGAGGGGGATGAAGTGAATGCAAAACTCCCTGGAGGGGTGAAAAACTTTGAATTGCTAGAGGTCAAATATCAGGAGATTGTGTTTGAAAGCCATTAATGTAGGGATTATCGGTGTCAGTGGATACACGGGGCTAGAACTCGTTAAGATACTTATTAATCATCCGATTTTCACGTTGACATATTGTGCTAATACGGAGGGTGGAACAACGGTTTCTGAGCTTCATCCCGCGCTGCTAGGTGTGTGTGATTTGGTTGTTGAAAAGGTTGATTTAGAGAAGGTTGCCTCTTTGTGTGAATTGATTTTCTTAGCACTTCCCCATAAGACAGCGATGCAAACCGCAAAAGGGTTATTGGAGCTTGGGGTGAGGATAGTTGATCTCTCTGCTGATTATCGTCTGACACAAGAAAATTATGAAGCATTTTATTGTGAACATGAAGATGTTGAAAACTTGGAGCACGCTGTTTACTCGATTCCTGAATTGCACGGAAAGAGTGCTTTGGGGGCACGTCTCATTGCCAATCCGGGATGTCACGTCACGGCGAGTTTATTGGCTCTTGCCCCTTTTTTGGAGTACATTGACCTCACTCACCCTATTTTTATTGATTCCAAAACAGGGGTATCAGGTGCCGGGAAATCTCCCAGTGCATCGGCTCATTATGTGAGTGTTAATGATAATATTAATTGCTATAATATTATCAAACACCGTCATGCAACTGAAATCGAACAGCACGCTTCTCTTCTTTGTAATGAGGAGGTGCACGTTACCTTTGTTCCCTCTCTTGTTCCGATGACGCGGGGGATGTTGGCGTGTGTCTATGCGACGTTAAAATCCGATATTGACCCTCTTGAGACAATGAAGCAATTTTATGAGGGCAAGCCTTTTATGCGTATCCGTAATACTCCTCCTCATACGAAAATGACGTCAGGAACGAATTTTGCCGATGTGTATGCCACACGTCATGGAAATGCGTTGGTTGCTATTTGTGCTATTGATAACCTGATGCGCGGTGCAAGTTCACAAGCGGTAGTAAATGCGAATATTATGATGGGGCTACACGAAGAAATGGGGATACCAAAAATTGCATACGTCCCCTGATACCCTTTATGAAGGGGCAATACTGGTTGCTGATTCCCATTGCGCTCCATGGAGAACTCCCTTTATTGATTTTTTAAGTGCGCTTGAGCGTGGGGAGATTAAAACTCCTCAACTGATTTTGATGGGGGATAATTTTGACCTTCTCTTTGGTCCTGTTACTCAAACCTTATTACTTAATCGTAGTGCCATTGATCTTCTCAATAAACTCTCTTTGAAAATCTCTATTATTTATCTTGAAGGGAATCATGATTTCCAACTTTCAGCACTTTTTCCGCATATTCGAGTGATTGATCGTGCTCATCAACCTTTGATTTTAAATCATAATGGTTCGAGTATTGCTTTGTTGCATGGGGATATAGGAGTCCCGTTGGGATACAGAATTTATACGAAGTTGATCCGAAATCGTACTCTTCTTCGTAGTTTGAACTTTATAAATGATAAATTTGGCGGATTTATTATTGATGCACTGAGCAGACAGATGCAACGGAAAAATCATTGCCAAAAAATTGACAATTTTGAACCCATTGCCGAGCGTCATTTAAGAGAAGAATCGATCAAAAAATGTGATATGATAATTGAGGGACATTATCATCAAAACTCTAGTTTTTCTTATCCGTCATTGATTTATAAAAATTTAGGTGCATTTGCTTGCAATGAAAGATATTATAGTGTAAAATCATTTGAAAATCAGAGTGCTTTGGAAGAAGTGATCTTTCACAAGGAGCCCCAATGAAGGGACAAGGCGATATTTTAAAAGTCGGTAGCAACGAGATGGAGTTGGTCGATTTTCGGATTTTTAAACGAGAAGGGGATGGTGTATACGAGGGTATTTACGGTGTAAATGTCGCCAAGGTACGTGAAATCATCCGTTTACCGATACTTACGGAATTGCCAGGGACACCATCTTTTATTGAAGGTATCTTTGATCTGCGCGGTGTAGTTATTCCTGTGGTTAATCTCGCAAAATGGATGGGTGTAGAAGCTCCAGAGGGTGTGGAGCGTAACGCTCGTGTTATTATTACTGAGTTTAACAATATACAAATCGGATTTGTGGTGCATGAAGCCAAGCGGATACGTCGTATTAATTGGAAAGATATTGAGCCTGCATCTTTTATTGATGGTGCTGCTGGCGGTTCAAAAGTAACAGGGGTAACACGAATCGAGGGCGATAATGTATTATTGATTTTAGATTTGGAGAGTGTTGTTCAAGAATTGGGACTTTATCAGCCTGCTAGTGCTACATTGAATGAACATGAGAGTCTTTTTGACGGATTGGTATTGCTACTTGATGATAGTTCTACTGCTCGGCGTATTCTTAAAGAAGCCTTTGAAAAAATGGGCTTTCATGTGATCGAGGCAAGTGATGGTGAGCATGGGCTTCGACTTTTGGAAGAGTTGTATGAAGCGCATGGGGAGAATATTTCTAAAAAATTACGTTTGATTGCTTCGGACATTGAAATGCCACGAATGGATGGATTTCATTTTGCAGCACGTATAAAAGAGGATCCACGTTTTAAAATGGTTCCAATTATTTTCAATTCTTCCATTAGCGATCATTTCAGTGAAATGCGTGGAAAAGAAGCAGGTGGTGAAGCTTATTTAGTTAAGTTTGATGCAAATTTATTTTACGATGAAGTGGCGCGTGTTGTACGTGCGCATATTCAATAAGGGGCTGTTATGGATGAATTTGAAGAGATATTACAAGATTTTTTAATTGAAGCATTTGAGCTGATTGAGCAGCTTGATCAAGATTTAGTTGAATTGGAAACACGTCCGGATGATTTAGATTTACTTAATCGTATTTTTCGTGTTGCTCATACCATTAAAGGTGCAAGTTCATTTTTGAACTTTGATATACTTACTCATCTGACCCATCATATGGAAAATTTACTCAATATGGCACGACATGGTGAATTGGTTATTGATGCCAATGTAATGGATGTTATTCTCGAATCTATTGATCTTATGAAAGCTCTATTGATACGTATTCGAGATAGTGGCTCGGATAATGGATTGGAAGTTGCAGGATGTGTTGAACGCTTGGATGCTGTAGCTAATGGAGAGGTGAGTGCACCCGCAGTAGTTGTAGTTGAGCCAGTTGTTGCAGTCGTTCCAGAATCTATTCCTGATGAAGATGATTATTCCAAGATGAGTGAAGCAGAAGTAGAAGCAGAGATTGAGCGACTATTGGCAGAAAAAAATGCGGAAGCAGTTTCCAAACGTGCAAGTGCGCAAACAACTGTTGAAGAAGAGCCTGATTATGCCAGTATGAGTGATGAAGAAGTTGAGGCGGAAATAGAGCGTTTACTGGCAGAAAAACAAGCACAAGATGCTGTAAAACGCGCCAATAAAAATCATGATACCAAACCATCTGTAGCGGCTATTGTTCCTCCCGTACAACCTAAAATCGAAGTTGTTGCTACTCCAAACCCTATCGTCGTAGCACCACCTGTAACACCAGTGGCTCCATCTGCTCCAGCAGCACCTGTTGCGCGTCGAAGTGAGCCAAAAGAAGAGAGTGGAGAATCCAAAGGTGGTGCAACGGTAGAGCAAACCATTCGTGTTGATGTAAAGCGGCTCGATCACCTAATGAATCTTATCGGCGAGCTTGTATTGGGCAAAAATCGCTTGATTAAAATCAATGACGATGTAGAAGAACGATATGAGGGGGAAGCGTTTCTTGAAGAGCTCAATCAAGTTGTCTCTATCGTGTCTCTGGTTACGACTGATTTACAGATTGCCGTTATGAAAACACGGATGCTTCCTATTGGTAAAGTATTCAATAAATTCCCTCGTATGATTCGGGATCTTTCACGCGAACTCAATAAAAAAATCGAGTTGGAAATAACAGGGGAAGATACAGAGCTTGATAAATCAATCGTTGAAGAAATTGGCGATCCGTTGGTTCATATTATTCGGAATTCATGCGATCATGGGATTGAAATACCACAAACTCGACTCGATGCAGGGAAGGAAGAGGTAGGGACAATTCAGCTCAAAGCGTATCATGAAGGAAACCATATCGTTATTCAAATTATTGATGATGGTAAAGGGCTTGATCCAGAAATGCTCAAAACCAAAGGGATAGAAAAAGGGTTGATAACCGAAAAAGAAGCCGATGGTATGAGTGATAAAGAGGCATTTAGTCTTATCTTCCGTCCAGGTTTCTCAACTGCTGCGCAAGTAACGAGTGTTTCAGGTCGTGGCGTTGGTATGGATGTTGTTAAAACCAATATCGAAAAACTCAATGGGATGATTGATATTGACTCTGAAGTGGGTCGTGGAACGTCGATGAAACTCAAAATTCCATTGACCCTTGCTATTATCCAAGCATTGCTGGTTGGAGTTCAAGAAGAGTATTATGCGATTCCTTTGGCATCTGTTTTAGAAACGGTTCGTATTGGGAAAGATGAGATTTATACGGTTGAAAGTCGCTCGGTTATGCGTCTTCGGGATGAAGTTCTCTCGCTTGTCCATATCGGTGATATTTTCGAAGTAGAACGTGTTTTTGATAACAGTGAGCATGCTTATGTTGTTGTACTTGGGCTTGCTGAGAGTAAAATCGGTCTTATTGTGGATACCCTTATCGGTCAAGAAGAGATCGTTATTAAATCTCTTGGTGAGTATCTCAAAGGGATTGAGGGGATTGCAGGTGCAACTATTCGCGGAGATGGCGGGGTAACACTTATTGTGGACGTTGCTGCATTAATGTTAATGGCTAAATCCGTTAAATCAACCGTGGGTCAAATGGGGAGTGAAGCCAAAAAAATTGGGGTAAAAAACAGTGCGAGTGATTATTGTGTATTAGTTGTTGATGATTCAAAAACAGACCGTACTATTATTCGTAAATCATTGGAACCTCTTGGAGTCACTATCGTCGAAGCCGTTGATGGAGTCGAAGCACTTAATATCTTAAAGCAAGGGGATTATTTCTTTGATGGTATGTTGATCGATATTGAGATGCCACGTATGGATGGGTATACCCTTGCCTCTGAGATTAAGAAGTACAACAAGTACAAAAATATGCCATTGATAGCGGTGACATCACGAAGTGGAAAAGCAGATCGGATGCGTGGAGTGGAATCGGGTATGGTGGAATATATCACTAAGCCGTATTCACCTGATTATTTGATGAATGTTGTTAAGCGTAACATTAAAATGAGTGAGGGGATATAATCATGAGTGAA
The DNA here is from genome assembly GCA_041661705.1 of Sulfuricurvum sp. Classification (GTDB taxonomy): domain Bacteria; phylum Campylobacterota; class Campylobacteria; order Campylobacterales; family Sulfurimonadaceae; genus Sulfuricurvum. The sequence continues at coordinate 82,781 of JBAZTZ010000008.1, read as the reverse complement.
AAATTACAACAAATTATCAATAAGCAAAATAAAGCCCTTATGGGGGATGAGCAAAAAGTTGATGAAGTAATTCAATTGGTTGGATTTATCGTTGGTGATGAAGAGTTTTCGATTCCCATTTTGAGTATTCAAGAAATTATTAAACCTATTTCATGGACACGAGTGCCTCAAACACCGTCGTATATTTTGGGAGTATTTAACCTTCGTGGTTCGGTAATTCCTCTTATTGATTTACGTTCACGGTTTGGTTTGGAACTTCAAAAGCATACGGAAGAAACTCGTTTTATTGTCATGAAAAATGGGGATGATGTGGCTGGATTTGTCATTGATCGTCTTACCGAAGCAATTCGTATGCCCAAGAAAGATGTAGGACCAGCACCTGATACGATTGCTGAAAGCGAAACAATGATTGATGGAGTTGGAAAACAAGCGGATCGAATTGTAACAATTTTAAAAGTGCATAAATTATTAGAGAGAAATTTCTAATTTTGAATGAATCACAGTATAACGCTAGACAGCAAAAACTTCTTGATTCAGTAGAGGAGGGGGTCGTAATCCTCTCCTCCTCTTCACCCCAAACCCGCTCCAATGACACCGAATATCCTTATAGACAAAACAGTGATTTTTATTATATGTGTGGCTTTGAAGAACCTAATAGTATTTTGATACTCCTTAAAACTCCAGAGCGTACTCACTCTATTTTATTTGTAGAAGCGTGCAGTGCTGAGGGTGCTTTATGGAATGGTGCGTGTTTGGGTGTAGAGGGTGCACGTGAGCGATTTTCTATGGATGAGATTCATAGCACTCTTGAGTATTCGGGACTGATAAAAGAGATTTTACGGGAACATACCGCTCTTTATATTGATTTCTTTGATGATTCTTCCTATTTGAAATTGGCACAACAAAGTGCAAAAGAGTTGAGAGAAACACGTGGTGTCAAAAAAACGATTCGCTCCTTGCATGATGTCACTTATCTCATTCGCTCTATGCGCCTACTCAAATCTGATGAAGAAATTGAACGCATTAAGCACGCAATAGCTATTACCGCGCAAGCCCATCATGAAGCGATGAAGCGGTGTCGAAGCGGAATGAAAGAGTTTGAACTTCAAGCATATATGAACTATATTTTTCTCTCCAATGGGGCTATGAATGAAGCGTACGGGGCAATTGTAGCGGGCGGTAATAATGCCAATACTCTCCACTATATTGACAATCGTGATAGTTTGAACGATGGTGATTTAGTCCTTATTGATGCTGCGTGTGAATGGGAACTTTATGCTAGTGACATAACCCGAACGTTCCCTATCAATGGAAAGTTCAGTGACGCTCAACGTGCGGTGTATGAAAAAGTGCTGGAGGTGCAGTTGCGTGTTATTGAAGCGATGAAACCAAAAGTACAACGTGATTGGCTTCAAAAATACAGCGAAGAGCTTCTTTGTCAGGCACTCATTGATTTGGGGATTTTGAAGGGAGAGGTTAAGGCTCTTTTGGAATCAAAAGCCCACAAGAAATATGCTCCGCACGGAATTGGTCATTGGATGGGATTGGACGTACACGATCCATGCCCCTATTTTGATGATGAGGGGGAGAGTCTGGTATTCAGTGCTGGAATGGTGATGACGATTGAACCAGGGATTTATATCCGAGCGGATGATGAGAGTGTCGAGCCATGCTATCGCGGTCTTGGTATCCGTATTGAAGATGATATTCTGATTACCGAGGATGGGTGTGAGAATCTTTCCATTGCGATTATTAAAACGGTAAATGATATTGAAGCTATGATGCTAAACGAAGAGGGTATATGCGCCAATTTAACGAAAATCTACTAAAGTTTATCGATGCTTCTCCAACCCCATTTCATGCAGTGGGAGAAATGGCACAGGTTTTAGAAGCAAAAGGGTTTCAGCAACTTGATGAATGTGAACCATGGGATTTAATCGATGGTGAAAAATACTACGTGACCCGTAATGACTCCTCTATTATCGCATTTACCTATCCTCCCTCTTTTGAAAAAGGGTACACAATTATCGGGGCGCATACTGATTCTCCTCATTTACGGCTAAAGCCTAATCCTCTCACCAAGAGTGCAGGGACGATACGATTGGGGGTTGAAGTATATGGTGGGGCGTTGCTAAATCCGTGGTTTGATCGTGATCTTAGCCTTGCAGGGCGGATTGTATATTTGGATGCCGATGGTGTGCGAGGGGAGAAGATGATAGATGTGAAACGTCCTATTGGTATTATCTCTTCTCTTGCTATCCATCTTGACCGTGAAGCGAACTCAACAAGGTCGGTTAATGCCCAAACAGATATTGTTCCAATGATTGGCTGTGGTGAAGAATTTGATTTTGAATCGTGGATACTGGAAGAAGCAAACGAGAGCAATAGTACATTGTTGGCGCATGAATTGAGTTTTTATGATACGCAAAAAGGCTCTTTTGTTGGGATACATAACGAGTTTATTAGCTCAGCACGGTTGGATAATTTGGTGAGCTGTTATATTGGATTAGAGGCGTTAATCGTTTCTAAAGAGCCAATGATGATTGCGTGTATGGATCATGAAGAGGTGGGGAGTGATTCGCACGTCGGCGCAGGCGGGACATTTCTCGAAGAGACATTGCGTCGTATTGCAGGAGAAAAGTTTCTCACACTTATGCGTCATTCATTAATGGTATCATGTGATAATGCCCATGCTCAACATCCGAATTTTCCGACTAAGCACGAGAGCCAGCATACGCCGCTTCTTAATCGTGGTGTTGCTATCAAGATCAATGCCAATCAGCGGTATGCAACATCATCGCGTACTATGGGGCGCTTTGTCCAATGTGCCCAGAGTATCGGTATTGCGACGCAAACGTTCGTGACACGTAGCGATATGGGATGTGGTAGTACCATAGGACCGATCACCTCTACGCGTCTTGGGATTGAGACGATTGATGTTGGGATTCCAACGTTGGCAATGCACTCGATTCGTGAACTAGCAGGAACTGAAGATGCGTATGGGCTAACCAAAATCCTTAGTCACATTGGTAAATATTAATGGGAGAAATGATTTCGGTTGAAGAACTCAAAACTCTTATTGAACAGACTTATCGTGTTGAAGAAGAATATGTTGCTTTGCGTCAATCGTATGATCATCTTCAAAGCACTATTGAGCAAGTCATCGAATTTTTACCCAATGCGATTTGGATTATAGAAGAAGATGGTTCTGTTTTTTTACAAAATTCCCAAGCCAAAGTGCTTGAAAAACTTTTTGAAATACTTCAGTGGGATGTTCATGATTATGAGGTGACGTTCGAAGAGCGATCTTATTTGATTAAATCAACGCATCATAATGAAAAACATCTTCTTAGTGCAACGGATATTACTGAGCAAAAGCGTAAAGAGAATCTTGCAACAATGGGACAGATGGCGGCGCATCTTAGTCATGAGATTCGTAATCCTGTTGGTGCCATTGCATTGCTTACTTCGACATTGATGAAGCGTATAGGGGATGAGCATAAACCCATCGTTAGTGAAATTCAAAAATCTCTTTATCGTATAGAACGGATTATTAAAGCTACTTTGATGTTTACGAAGGGGGTTAGTGCACAAAAAAGCCCGTTACGTTGGGAGCTACTTCGTCGTGAGCTGGAGAATGCTATTAGCTATTACAGTTATGGTAAAAAAATTGAATTCATTTTTCCTGAGGATGATTTTGAACTAAGCGGTGATTTGGATCTATTGACGATGCTCTTTAGTAACTTTATTTTTAATGCGATTGACGCAATTGAGTTGGATGAAGAAGAAGAGGGGAGAGTCCTTATGGTTCACGAAAAAATTGAGGAAAAACACCGTTTTATTATTACGGATTCGGGAATTCCTATTGAAAATAAAAAATGGCTTTTTGAAGCGTTTAAAAGTACAAAAGAACGAGGAAATGGTTTGGGATTGGTTCTGTCACGTGAGATAGCAATCGCTCATGGTGGAGCTATAAGTCTCTATGAAGGGGAAGAGAAAGGGTTTATCGTGACTCTCTCCTAAAGTGGGCGTGGTTCACTAAGATAATAACCTTGAAGATAGTCAATTTCTAATTCTTTACATAAATCATAAATTTCTTCTGTTGAAACAAACTCAGCGACAGTTTTAATTCCCAATCTGTGCGTAAAATCAACAATGGTTTTGACGATGTCTTTTGCCCCGTTATCGGTGGCAATATTTTTGATTAGGGAACCGTCAATTTTGATGAAATCAACGTTGAGTCGCAAAATATGGGCAAAATTTGAGTATCCAGTTCCGAAATCATCAATAGCAATTTTACATCCAAACGTTTTGGCATGCGCAATAAATGCGGATACTTCTTCATAGTTTTCAATACCATCAGATTCTAAAATCTCAAAAACAAGTCGATCACCAACATCGTACAAGGAGAGAAGTTCAAAGAGCAGTGTTTGAGTCTTACCACTAAGAATATCATCAACCGAAAAGTTAATAGAGTAATGATGATTAGTATTTCTGAGCTGGTGAAAAATCTTATGGATGACAAAATCCGTAATATAAGGATAGAGGCGTGACTTTTTGGCAATAGATAAAAATAATGCAGGGGAGATGATAGTCCCATCTTTATCTATAATGCGTATCAATGCTTCATATTCATACACTTCTTGACTTTGTGTATGGTGAATCCCTTGATAGTAAAGTTCAAAACGTTGATCGTCAATAGCATCTTTTAGTTTTTTACTCCACAAAATATTATGATGATAGCTCTCTTTTATCAGGAGATTGTCGTGATACTTGACAAAAGAAATTCCTCTTTTTTTAGCTGTTTTGAGTGCCATATCTGCACGGCTGATCATATCACAATCAGGGTCATTACACATATCTGCACCCAAGCTAAGCGTTATAAGAATGGTAAGTCCATCAATATTATAATGAATAGTTTGAAGTTGATCCATAATCGTTTGAGTCATCGCATCAAACTTCTCTTCTTGAATATTTTCAACTAGGGCTAGTGCATATTCATCAGAAGGCATTTTATAAAGGGCGAGTGGATAGGGTACGACAATTGTTTCAATCGATTGACCTAATGACTGTAAAATTTTATCACCGATTTCATGACCATAAAGATCATTTATCTCTTTGAAATTATCAATATTGAGCAATATTACAGCGTGATAATGGTTCGAATTGAGTTGTTGGATTAAGGCTTTACGGTTGGGTAGCTTGGTGAGCGAATCATGGTAAAGCTGATGCTGTAATTTTCGATTAAGTTGTGAGGACTCTTTATTGATTCGAGAAATAAGTGTTTTAAATCCAATATGAAGAATGACTAAAAGGATAAGCAACAATCCAATACTGATAAATATGAGCCAGCGAACTTCATGCTCATAAGCAACTTCATCTTCCGTTATGTCCAAAGCACAAATCATTTTTGCAAGAGGTTTATCGGTATAGGTAAGAAGATCACGAGATGCAATAACATAGGTATGTCCATTGATAGTATGGCGCACTGAAGAAGCTAAGTTATAATCATGGGGAAGGTTCTGAAATAGTGGATCATTATTGGAAACAATTGAATACGAGGCATACTGCTTCAAATGGCTTGTGGGTAGAAGTTTTTTGAGTGTGTCCGTATGGATGGCGATAGCACTTTTAATCGCTGAGTGGCTATTGAGACGTTCTTGTACCCTTTCAATTTTGGCGGCTACATTAAGAACACCAATAAATTTTTTATTTTTAAAGATAGGGATGATTTTTACCAGTGAAATATTATAAAGGGTGACATCAAGGGAGACAATAGCATGATGAGTCTGAATGGCTTCGGCGATCATAGGACGTTTTTTTAGGAGATTGTCACCAAATTTTGTTGGATCTTGAAGACGTAGAAAATGGGTTCCATCGGCATTGATAAAACCTGTTAAATCTACTTCTCCCTCGTTGTGGGCTTTGGTAAAATAGGGGAGAGCAAGGGAATAAAGCTTCTTTCTATCTCCCGATTCAAATGCGTTTACAATAGAATAATCGGTCATCATCTCGTAGGCAAAATGGTTGAGCCCATTTTCGGTGTCGAAAACAGAGAGTTCAAAAGCATTTTTAAGAAGTTCACGATGGGAGGAAGTTTTTTCGGCTAATACACGTTTTTCATCTTGAAAAATAGAATAGACAAAAAAAGTAATAAGGATTAGTACTATGGTCATAGCATAGAGTGTCGCACGAATCCGTATCGCTTCCATTTTAGCCCTTACTGATAGATTGTGAGTGGTTAAAAAGGATCGACCCTAATCTTACCATAGTCGAACCGCACTCAATCGCCAGCTCAAAATCACCGCTCATCCCCATGGAACAAATCGTAGCATTGGGAAGTTTTTCAAACAACGATCGTGTAAGTGTAAAACTTTTTTTGACAACATCAATTTCATCAGTATGCGCTCCGATACTCATTATCCCTTGCAGGTGTAATGCAGGACATTGTTCAATGATTTGAGCATACGCGTCATTGAACTCTTCAGGGGTAAATCCTGATTTACTCTCTTCGTAGGCTGAGTTGACTTGTACCAATGCCCGAAGTGTTTTCCCATCACGAGTCAGCCGCTCATTAAGAGCATGTGCAATCTCGAGTGAGTCGATGGAGTGGAGCAGTTGGGGATTCAACGAGAGGAGGGTGTTGATTTTATTTTTTTGCAAATTGCCGATAAAGTGCCACTCTAGCGGCAAAGCATCAAGCTCTTCCACTTTGGTTTTCATATCTTGGACTTTATTTTCTCCAAAGGCACGCTGACCGATGGCATAGAGGGCTTTGATCTCCTCAACGCCGACGTATTTACTCGCAGCAACAATTTTGACAATATGATGATCGCTGACACGTAGCCGAGCTTTTTCTATCCGCTCAATAATGGCATCAAAATTGCATTTTTGTTCTAAAGGTGTCATTGGGTTAGCCTTGTAATATCGTTATAAAGTCCTAGAACCATAAGCCCTAGAAGCATTACCCATCCACCGATGGTAAGATTGGTAATAATGGCTTCACTAGGGGCACGACGACGAATCATCTCATAGAGATTGAACATTATATGTCCCCCATCAAGGGCAGGGATAGGGAGGAGGTTCAAAACGCCTAAATTAACAGAGATTAAAGCGGTGAAGAAGAAGAGAGACATCCAACCGTACGCCGTGGCATCCGCCGTGATTTTGACGATACTCACAACTCCCCCAACCTCTTTGGCAGGGACAACCCCTGTGATGAGTTTTTCAACTCCTTGGAAGATCAAAAAGGAGGTCTCATAGGTTTGGGTAGATGCGTACTTGATCGTCTCAAGAAATCCAAGATGGAGAGTATAGGTATCCCCTGCTGGGGCAATCCCTATCATCGGCTGTTGAATTTTCTCTTTGAACATATTGGTCGTTTCGGTCATTTTCGGATTTAAGAGGAGAAAAATACGAGTGTTGTTACGCTCGATAGCTAGCGTTAAACTACCGGTAGACGCTTTGATTTTCTCCGAAAGTTCATCCCATTTTGTAATCTCTTCTCCATTGATAGAGAGAATTTTATCCCCTTTTTGTATCCCTGCAATGTCTGCTGGAGAGGATTTAATCACTTGTCCAATAATGGGGGAAAGAGCTTGCGGTCCACCGAAGGCGATAGCAACAAAAAGAACCCACGCCGTGAGAAAATTAGCCATGGGTCCTGCTAGTAAAATGATGATTCTTTGCCATGGCTTTTTGGAGTTATAGCTATCATTATCACTACTTATTGCGGTAGGATCAAGATCGTCTTGCCCTTTCATTTTTACATAACCGCCCAAGGGGATAGCCGAAATTTGCCATTGTGTCCCTATCCATTGAAAGGAGAAAAGTTTTTTTCCAAATCCGATACTGAACACTTCGACATAGACACCAAAAAAACGTGCGGCACTATAATGACCCAACTCATGCAAAAAGATAAGCAATGACAAAACACCAAGTGCGACAATCCAACTCATTTAATTCCTTTGTTTCGATACGCTCTTGAAAAACCGATCAAATATTCGGTTCCTGAATAGACGGTGAGAGCAACGGCAATCCAGAGCAATAATTCTCCGCCGCTCCAGTGCATGAGTAAAAATCCAATAGCAATCATCTGCGCTACCGTTTTGACTTTACCTGCCCATGAAGCACTGTTAATATCAATCCCCTCTGAGAGTGACAAAGTCCGTAGACCTGTGATAAAAAGCTCTCGAACGATAATAATATAAATCGCCCAAACCGAGGCATCCCCCATCATCATGAGTCCCAAAAACGCCGCTAAAGTGAGCATTTTATCCGCAAGAGGATCAAGAATTTCTCCGACAATGGTAATTTGTTGCAATTCTCGTGCAACATACCCATCGAAAAAATCGGTAATGCTGGCAATGACGAAGAGAAGAGCAGCGGCGTAATAGCTCCACGTAATATGCCATCCATTATCGGTAAACACTTGGGGATTAAGGATAATCCAAAACATCAAAGGGGCGATAAGGAGGCGGATAAATGCTAAGGTATTGGGGATATTGAACAAAAATGACCTTTTAGTTATGAATAGTTTTAGTAATCGTGATTATAGCCAAAATGGATTATTTTTAGATTTTTCTTTCCCATCATTTCCAACTCGATTGGGAATTCAGTTAATATTCTGAAAGTTGTTGCTGGGTCATATTCCATGCTGTGACATATTCATTCGGTTCAACTAGTAGTCCGACATCACGTCTATCTTTCCATTCTTCCAAACGTTTTTTTCTTTGTGAATAAATACAATTAATACCTAATGTTTCAATCATCTTTTGGACTTCTTGTTTTTCGGTAGATGTTAAATCATTATGAGGAGTAAAAACACCTGATGTAAAGTCGAATTGTAAGTATTTGTTTTCATCATAACTAGGTGAATCAGGTTTTAAGATGACATTGATAGATTTAGTGCCTTTAATACGACAGTTTGCATGTGTTTGTACGATAAATAAATTATCCCAAAGCCATCCTTTGTCAGATTTAAGACTTTCATCAAAGTGTTCCAAATCACCCTGAATAGAAGCTTTTTCATTGGGTGTTAGTAGTTTGATATATTTTTTATCATCCCAGTTGTCTGATGCAATGAGTTTAGTATCGCATAGCATCTGTTCTGTGTATGCACATAATCCATTTTGACAATGCAATAAGCTCATTTTGACATTGAAATAGTTTGAGTTTGAGCTATTATATGGGGGATGTATATCTCCTAATTCCTCTAGCCATTTTTGATAGTCTTTCGATAAAATTGTAGATTTATCTAACTTTTTCATTAGTTTGATAAGCCTAATAATTTGGAAAGCTTCATTAACTCTTTAAACTTTTTTTCTTTTTCATCATTATTCTCAATCATTTTTATCTCTGCCTTAAGAGATGCGTATTCCATCAATTTTTTTTCTCTAAACGTAAAGTTAGAATCTTCTTTTAAATCAAAAATATTGGTCAAAATCCCTGTCCACGTCAGCAATCGAGGATCCAATGTATAATTATCGATATGATTTTCACCTTCATAATATTGCTCTCTATAGACTTGATTATTGGAATCAAATTTCAGCTCTACTACTTCCCATGGTTCAAAACTAGATGCTATGAGAGGGGAATGAGTAGCAAGTACTAATTGATTATTTTTACCTAGCTTCATATAAAGATCTGTCAGTTGTCTCTGAATGTCAGGATAAAAGGACATTTCAGGTTCGTCTATAAGTATGATACTATCTTTCGGGGCATAGGTTTTGAGTGGTATGAATGTTGAGAGTAAGTTTTTAGTTCCTGTACTTAGTTCGTCATATTTTATGGTTTGATTATTGGATAAGTCTTGTATTATCAATTCATCATAACTATTTGTATGTTCATTCATTTGTAATTTAAGGTTGAATTTTTTTACTATAGAGTTAATATCCTCAGCTATTTTTGCTAAAATATTTTCATTTTTTTCTTCCCATGTATTCATATCTTGGATAGACGCTTCTTTAGAGTAATCAGCTTCATTAAGTAATTTATTAAAAAGATATTTAGTATAGTTATTTTTTTCTTCTTCATAATTGTCTATTTTTTCTTTAAGTATTCCCCAAGAATTATAATTCTCATTAATATTTACAATATGCTTATCTAAAAAATTATTTCTTGCTAACTGTTTTATAGATTTTGATACCGGAGTGTATTTTTCCTCTATATTTTTTATGGCACTATTAAGTTCTTGTCTTTTTTCGCTTGTAGTTTTTTTTCTAGGTTCTAAAGAAGCACCATAAAGTAGCGCAGAATTTCTCATTATCTCCAATGCAGATTGCAAATGACTTGTTTTATCTTCATTAATTGATTCAAGTACTAATTCAGCTTTTGCATTTGTAAGTTTGTTTAATAATGCTATATCAGAAGTGCTCATTTTACTCGTATCAATCTCACCTTCTATACCATCTTCATCAAACTTGCTTTGTCGAATCGTACTTACAAAATAATTTTTTTCATCATCAGATAAATTATCTTCTTTTATTTTATTTGATTCTAAATTAATAGTAATTTTTGACATTTTATTTGTGAACAAAGTCTCGGCATCAACCTTGTTTTGTGTTATAAGCTTAGTGGTTATATATCCATTATCGGTATTTTCACCTGTAAATGCAGAAAAAGGGAGATAATCATTTTTAGGTTGTTGAGAAAAATCAATCGTTGACTTTGTAATGATTTCCAATAGATTCGTCTTTCCTGTACCACTTTGTCCAATAATACAAATTTTATCTAAAGGCGCACCAGCTTTTTCATGCCCTTGTGGATAGGTAAGTTCAAGTGTTAAATCTTTGAACTGTTTATAGTTTTTGATTTCTAAATATTTGATTTTCATTGATTATCAGCCATATTTTTGATTTGATGTTAGTATAACAATTTATTGGTTGATTTCATATTTTTTTCAACTTTCCTTCTTCAAAAAGGAAAAACAACATTTATTTGAAAGTAAGAGGGATGGTTTCCCGACGGAGTCGGGAATGACGACTATGTTACTGAAATGTCGTCCCGCCATCAATAACGATAGTTTGACCTGTAAGCCAAGAAGATTCAGTACCACAAAGGAACAGACACGCTCCTGTTAAATCGGTTGCTTCCCCCATGCGGCTTAATGGTGAGCGTCGTACCACTTCAGTTTTAACCTCTTCGTAGTTCGGAAATGCTTTGAGGGCATCGGTGTCGATAGGACCGCCACTGACGGCATTGACACGGATGTTTTTCTCACCCAGTTCTGCTGCCGCATAACGCACCATCGCCTCTACTGCTGCTTTATTGGTTCCGTGACCTGCGTAGTTGGGGGTATAGACGAGGTTTCCTGTGGAGCTCATCGAGATGATACTTCCTCCCCCCACTTTTTCCATCCGTTTGGCTGCTTCTTGGGCACCGACGACGAAGGCATCCACGGTTGCGGTATAGATATTATTGAGCCCTTTTGGTTTGAGACGCATAAAGGGACCAAATCCACCGACAACGGCACGCCCTGAGATAATGGCATTGGAGATAAAATAATCAAGACGGTCGAAATCTTGGTCAAAAAGAGCATAAACATCTTTGTAAGTTTCAGGCTCCAAAATATTGAGGAGATAGGCACGGCATTTGACTCCGTAGGTAGATTCTATATCGGTAATAATCTCATTGGCAGTATCAACACTAGACGCATACGTAAAAGCAACATTACATCCTTTTTGTGCAAACGCATAAACAATTGCTTTTCCGATTCCACGAGTTCCGCCACTTACAAATAATGTTTTTCCTGTCATTTATAGTCCTTTGATTTCGTAATTTTTCATAATAAGTTCTAATTTTTTCATATTCTCAACACTTGGAGTAACGAGGGGAAGGCGATATTCCAGGGTATCGATGAGTCCTGCAATATACAGTGCCGCTTTTATCATCACTGGATTGGATTCGATAAAGAGAACTTTATTGATAGGGAAAAGAAGATCATTAAGCGCTTTTGCCCCTTGGTAATCACCTGAGAGTGCTTTACGCACCAATTGACTTTTAAGGTCAGGGAGTAAATTGGAGGTAACCGAAGTAATCCCCGCCCCACCATTGGCTAAAATAGGGTAATCAATGGCATCATCACCGCTGAATACTTTGAGTTGTGGTCTGCGAGAGAGAAGTTCGATGGTACGTTCCAAGCTTCCCGTTGCCTCTTTGATTCCGTAAATATTGGCTACATCATCAAAGAGACGGATAACGGTATCTGCACTGATGTCAACACCTGTTCTTCCTGGAACATTATAGAGCATGAAAGGAAGCTCTGGGACAGATTGGGCAATGGCTTTGTAATGTTGATACAGCCCTTCTTGTGAAGGTTTGTTATAATAAGGGGCAACAGAGAAGATAGCATCCACACCACACGCTTGAGCCGTTTTTGCCGCTTCAATCGCTTCAGCAGTGGAGTTGCTTCCTGCTCCTGCTAGAACTTTTGTGAGAGTGCCTTTGCATACTTCTACCGCTATTTCCATACAGCGTCTGTCTTCATCGTAGGTTAAAGTGGCACTTTCTCCTGTCGTTCCGACGGGGCAAACTGCATCAATACCATTGTTTATTTGTCTTTGGACAAGTTGTGCGTATTTTTGTTCATCTAATTTCCCATTTTTAAAGGGAGTTATTAATGCTGTTGTTGAACCTGTTACAATGTTCATTTGTCACCTTTTCTCAAAATAATCGTGGTTGATTTATCGACTTGAAAATATTTTTTGGCTGCTTCTTTAATCTCTTTTGCCGTGAGTGCATTGATCGTATCTTCATATCGCTCAAGTGGAGAGAGATCACCGCGTGAGAGGTATCCTCCGAACAGTTCAGCTACCGATGTAGAGCTTTCAAGGGAATAGATAAAATCGGCTTTGGTGCTGATTTTGACTTTATCAAGTTCACTTTGTTTAACACTCTTTTTTTGAAGTTTTCCAATCTCTTTCCAAATCTCTTTTTCGATGGTTTCGGCAGTGATCCCTTTGTTGGCGATTGCTAAAAAGACAAAAACACCGGCATCAATGGTCTCCATATTGTAGGCATGGATTTGGTTGACAAGACGTTTCTCATCAACGAGGGTTTTATAAAGGCGTGAACTTTTACCAGAACTTAGTAATTCACTAATAGCGGAGAGTTTGGGTTGATCCAAATCTTGGAAATTCGGGATAGGGAAACTAATAGCAACCATCTCTACTTCAGACTCTTTGTGTACGATAACACGGCGTGCTCCGTCTTGCTCTGGCTCAATCGTGATGACTTTTGGAATATCAACAGTGTTATTGATTGCCCCAAAATGTTTTTGCGCCTCTTCGAAAACGCCAGAGGGTTGTATGTCCCCCGTTACAACGAGAATAGCATTTTTAGGCTGATAATAGGTGGCATGAAATTTTTGAATATCTTCCAATGTCCACGTTTGAATATCATTCATAAATCCAATCGGTGTCCAATGGTACGGGTGATAGACAAAGGCACTGTTAAAGAGGCGAAAATACAAATATCCCATCGGATTGTTATCGGTTCTCCAACGACGCTCTTCGGCTACGACATTGCGCTCTGGCTGAAACTCTTCGTCTTTGAGATTGAGATTTTGCATCAATTCGGCGAAAAGTTCAAGGGATTTCCCCATATTCTCACTGCTTGATTTGATGTAGTAGTGGGTGTGATCGAACCCCGTAGAGGCGTTATTCATCCCCCCGATGCTTTTGACCTCTTCATCGAACTCACCTGCCTTGAGGTTTTTGGTCGATTTGAAATTCATGTGTTCGAGCATATGGGCAATGCCCGTTTTTCCCATGACTTCATTACGGCTTCCGACCTTGTAGAAAATATCAGTAGAGATAACATTGGAGTTGTTTTCCATCGGGATAGCAACGACTTGAAGTCCGTTGTCAAGAGTTTTGGTTTCATAATGAGGCAATGATGAGGCCATAAGGGTTCCTAGTGTCAAAAATAATGCAATAAACGGTTTTTTCATCAGCGATCAGCACCGATTGCATCGGTGATAGAGCTGTAACCATCACTGGCAAGCAACTCGATAAGTCCACGATTGATCTCTTCAACCACTTCGGGACCTTTGAAAATGAGCGATGTGTAAAGCTGTACGAGCGAAGCCCCTGCACGGATGCGACGGTAAGCCTCTTCGGGGGTGCTAATTCCCCCTACACTAATAAGGGTTGTTTTACCGTAGAGCTTACGGGCAATGGCATCGAAGATATAAAAACTGCGTTCTCGTAACACTTCACCGCTCAATCCCCCCTTATCTTCAGGTTCACTCACGAGAGAATAATCAATAGTGGTATTCGTAGCGATAATCCCATCGGCACCACTCTCAACGGCGTGTACACATAATGCAACGGCTTGATCTTCGGTCATATCAGGGGCGATTTTAAGTAAAATCGGTTTATCGGTGAGGGCTTTGGCTTGGGCGAAAAGCTCCGAGATAAAACTTTCGTTTTGCAGATCACGTAATCCGGGGGTATTGGGGGAAGAGATATTGATCACCATATAATCGGCGTAGGGGTGCAACGCTTTTATCAGAGTCGTGTAATCTTTGAGGGCATTCTCTTCAGGGGTGATTTTGTTTTTCCCAATATTGACACCAATAGGGGTACTAAAGGGATAAATATTTTTGAGACGGTGGTTGATGCGGAACAATCCATCGTTATTAAATCCCATCGCGTTTTGGATGCTCTCCTCTTCGATGTGTCTCCAAAGACGTGGACGAGGATTTCCCTCTTGGGGTTTGGGGGTAAGGGTACCGATTTCGGTAAATCCAAATCCCATGGCAAGGGTTCCCTCAATCATCGTTGCATTCTTATCAAACCCTGCTGCAAGACCTACGGGGTTAAGAAATGTCCGTCCAAACAGCTCTTGGGAGAGGGAGGGTGACGTGATAAAATTTTTCGAAATCATCCCGTTGAAAAGAGGTGGGCAATAACCAACACATTGTAATCCTAGCCCTACTACAGTATGAGCATTTTCGGGTTGTAGTTTAAAGAACCATGGTTTTATTGTTTCATAATCGAACATTGCGCCCCTACCTAAAAAGAGAGTAAATAAGGCGGATTATACTCAAAAAAGGTTAAATAGACGTTTTTAGAGAGATTGTTGGATAAAATAATTAAATTATATGGCTTAAAGGAAGTTGCTGTGACAAAAATATTTTTAAGTTCGATGGCTCTGTGTTCACTGTTGTTGGGTGTTACGATAGATGGCACAGGCTATGGCTCAGAACCTGATGCCAAAAAAAGTGCATTGGATGATTTATCCCACACGATTTCCTCCGTTGTTGCAAGTGATTACCGTTCGTATGTTGTCACGGAGGGTGCCGATTATCACAAAAAAGTAGAACAACTCATTACCATAAAATCGGAACTTCCTATTTTGGGGGCAAAATATCGCTATGATGCACCCTCGGGGATGATGATTGCCTCGTTAGAGAGTGATACGGCATTACCTCTTTATGTAAGCAAGCTCAATGATTTCAAAAATGAACTAAATAGCCTCCAAAAAACCATAGCAACCGCCAAAACATCAGAGGAAAAATACGCACTGTATGAGCTAATGCTCTCACTTTGTAATGCTTACCAAAAACATGAAATCGTAGCATTGATGTTGGGGTACAAAAGAGATGAAGCGTTGAGCTTAACGCAAAGTGACATTCAATCCAAAATGATCGCTTTAAGTCAAAACATCACCTCTATTGAACTTGCTTCGAAAATCGTGGCGGCGAATTTTAAAGAGAAAAATATCTTCGTCTATCCCCCCACCACGAACGGCTCCAATGAAATCACACCGTTTGCCAACGTATTCAAAGAGACTTTGGGAGCATCTCTAAACCAAGCCTCAACCCCCGTTTCAAGTCAATACTCTCTCATCGGGAATTATGAAGTATCCACCGATGGGATATTTCTCACCTATAATCTATGTGACACCTCCAACAACAACCTAAAATCCTCCTCCCTTTTTCTCAAAAAAGAAGCCTATGCCAACCTAAGAGCTACCCCAAACAATCTCACGTTTGATGAAGAGATTGAACAAGGTAAAAACAAACTCTCAAGTACCCTCAAAGTCGATTTGAGTATCCAAGATTTCGGAAGTCGAAACCTCTTGTTAAAAAACAAGCAAGACGTACAACTCATCGCCAAATCCAATCATCAAGCCTACGTTTATATGGTAGGACACGTTTTACACGATAAAGAGAAATTTTCCTATCTCGTAGAGCTTCAAGACGGCGGCAATGATGAACGGTTTGTGTATACACTAGGAGCTTCGGATGTCAATCGCCCGATAATGCTGCCGCTTCATTTTGAAGTGAGTGAGCCTTTTGGATATGAGAGTTTGCAACTCTTCGCCAGCACCGTTTATCCCGTAGAACTTCCCATTTGCAAAATGAAAGAGGGGTACTGTGTCATAAGCGGTGAGCCAAAAGAGGTGGTGATAAAAACCCGAGGACTCAAAGCCAAAAAGCAAGAGGAACAAAAAGCAGAAGCGACGCTTAGTTTTACGACGGTTGGGAAGTAAAGTCAATTGACAACGCAATACTATTATAGTAATATATATTACAGTAATAAATAGTACAAAAGAGAATGAATGAAGTTTTATAATCGTGAAAAAGAGCTTGAAAAGCTTCGTGGTATTGAACACAGTTCGCTAAGCGGTTCCAAAATGACGGTAGTGGTGGGTCGTCGTCGTATTGGTAAAACGAAACTTATCAAAGAAGCATTTGAGCAAAAAGTCTATTTTTTTGTTTCTAAGAAAAATGAAGCGTTGTTATGCGAAGAGTTTATTAATGTGCTTCAAAACACGCTCGCTATAAAGATTTTGGGAAGTTTTACAAAATTCAAGGATCTCTTTGAAACGATGATGATTCTCACGAAGGAGAGGGCAATTACCCTCATTATTGATGAATTTCAAGAATTTCTACAGATCAACCCTTCCATTTACTCCGATATGCAAAACATTTGGGATGAGTATAAAGATGCCACGAAAATGAATCTTATACTCAGTGGATCTATCTATTCATTGATGAAAAAGATCTTTGAGGATAAAAAAGAGCCACTATTCGGTCGTGCCGATGCCAAGATACATTTGCAGCCATTTCGTGTGAATACACTCAAAGAGATTTTAGAAGATTATAACGCTACTTATACCAAAGAAGATTTGTTATCTTTTTATATTTTTACGGGTGGCGTTGCTAAATACGTCGAATTGTTTGTAAATGCAGGGGCATTGTCCAAAGAAAAACAGCTTGATTTGATCTTCAATGAAGATTCCTTATTTTTGGAAGAGGGAAAAAATCTCTTGATCGAAGAGTTTGGAAAAGAGTACACGACGTATTTCTCGATTCTTTCGTTGATCGCTTCTTCCAAAACGTCGCGCAGTGCTATCGAATCAATCTTGGAGCGTAATATCGGCGGATATTTGGATCGGTTGGAAAACGAGTACACGGTGATTCGAAAAATCAAACCCGTGTTTGCCAAAGAGGGGAGCCGTACTCAAAAGTATAAAATCAGTGATAATTTTTTCAATTTTTGGTTTCGATTTATTTATAAAAATAAAAGTGCCATAGAGATAGGAAATTACGAGTATGTTCGTACGATTGTTGAGCGTGATTTTAGTGTCTACTCAGGGAAATTTTTGGAGAAATATTTTATCGAAAAACTAAAAATTTCTCAAAACTATTCCATTATCGGAACCTATTGGGAACGTAATAACGATAATGAGATTGACATCGTAGCCCTCAATGAGATGGAAAAATCAATGCTGATCGTAGAAGTTAAGCTCAACCCTAAGAAAATTGATCTTGAAGTTCTCAAAAACAAAAGCGTCAAGTTGATAGAGGGATTCAAATCGTATAGGATCGACTACAAGGGGTATTCGATTGAGGATATGTAGTAGGTTGAAACTATAATCAACACCGATAATTTGAAGATATTATACGGTACAATCTATCAATTTTTGAAGATATTAGTTAGAAATCATAAAGGGTGAAAGGATTTCAGATGTTACAACAAAACGAAATTTTAGCCATTTTGAGACAATTAAAACCTCATTATAAACAAGAGGGGTTGATACTTTTGGGTCTTTTTGGAAGTTTTGCAAAAGAGACCCAACACAATTTTAGTGATATTGATTATGATTGAAAAGTTACAGTAAAGGAAAAGCCAAATGCACCAAAATAGTATCCAACCACTTCAAATAACAAATGAAATCCAATCGAAAATATACACATTGAGAGATACTCAAGTGATGTTGGATAAAGATTTGGCTACTTTATATGGGGTAAAACCAATTAGACTTAGAGAACAAGTCAAAAGAAATATTGAAAGATTTCCTGATGATTTTATGTTTGAACTCAATGAGCAAGAGATAGATTTCATGGTATCGCAAAATGCGATACCTTCCAAGCAACATCTAGGTGGAGCAAAACCGTATGTTTTTACAGAGCAAGGCGTATCGATGCTTAGTTCTGTTTTGAGAACTGATATGGCTGTTCAGATGAGTATACAGATAGTACGAGCATTTGTAAAGATGAAAAAATTTATCTTAAACAATGCAAATTTATTTGAAAAAATAGAACAAATCGAAAAACGACAATTCTCTTATGAAATCAAAAAAGATTTGGGGAAGAAGTGGTTTGGGTTTAGTAAGTTTGAAAGCGATAGTTTTGGAATTATAGGAAAGATTGAAAGGATTGTAGATGGAACTCGTTTATTTGTGGGTCGAGAGCTATAAAAATATAAAAAATCAAGGATTTAATTTTAGCCCACGTTTTGAGTGTAATTATGATGGTGAAAATTTAACGATTAAACCTAAAGACCATATAGAAAACTTTTTTGGGGATAATATTAATATCACGGCGATTGTTGGGGAGAATGGGAGTGGGAAGAGTGGGATTTTAGACTTCATATCATTAATTCTACTGAGTAATGAAAAAGAATATCATTATTTTTTAATATGTTCAGAGAATGAAAACGATTTAGTCATATATAAAAACTTTGATAAAGAGATTAAAGATGTTAATAAAAAAATTAAAGATCATAATAAAATCCAAACCGACAATATAATAGATGATTATAAAAACTTATCTTCTCTACATATTGATAAGCATGAGAAGAATTATTCTCCAATCGAAAATATAGACAATATTTTAAATATTATAGGCAATACTAAAAAATATCCTAGAGTGAAATTTATAAATGATTCTACAAAGTTTTTCTTACCTACTATAGTAAGAATAAATATAGAAAATAAAAGAACAACACCAGACGAGCGAAATGAAGTTGATACGCTAAATAGAGAAATACTAAGCTCATTAGGAGAAAAAAATTATGATAAATGTTTAGAGAATATTAAATCAATTCTTTCAATTTTTGAAAATACAAAATATGAACCACTTGGTCATGGTTCGATTATTGAAAATATTCTAAGAAATTCAAAAATATATAAAAATCTTATATATGATAGCAACATAGGGCAGACAGATAAGGAGTATTTAGATTTTTTAAATAAATTATCTAAGCTTGATGTTGATATTGAATTATTAGACAATGGTAAAAGTTTTAAAAATTTAAGTTTTGGAGAGCAATATCTTTTAAAACAATTACATACAATTTTGAATTCTTTTGATATAAAGAAAGTCAATATAACTACTCATTCATATTGGAATGATGAAGTAGATGAGCGAGAAGATTCGGATGAAACGATAAAGATAGAAAAGTATTTTCTTTTTATTGATGAATTTGAACTTGGACTACATCCAAATTGGCAAAAAAAAGCACTAACCTATATGATTGATTTTTTAAAATTATTTGATGTAAAAATAGATTTATTCATAACTTCTCACTCCCCCTTCATCCTCTCCGACCTCCCAAAAGAAAATGTAGTATTTTTGGAAAAATACAAAAAAGATGAAGACAAAAATCAAAAAGAAGGTAATTGCAAAAATGTAACAAAAGAAACAAACATCGAAACTTTCGGAGCCAACATCCACACCCTTCTTTCGCATGGTTTTTTTATGAAAGATGGTTTGATGGGGGAGTTTGCGAAAGGGAAAATCAATCTGATTAAAGAGTTTTACGATGATGTTATAAAGTATAAAGACAACAAAGATGAGTTAGTGGCGAGCAGGTGTATTTATGATGATAAAAAAAATGAATTTTGGAAAATTCAAGAAATAATAGGTGAGCCATTTTTAAAAACTATCATGGGCAACTATTTGCTAGAGATTGAAAAGATACTTTTTGAAGAGAAAGCAAAAGAAAATGAGATGAATAGATTTATTGAAAAATTTGGAAAAGATGAACTAAAAAAATATTTGGATGCTCAAAAATGATTAAAATAAATTATCAAAATTATTTAAAAAAGAAAGATTTTGATTTTGAGTCAGAGTACAAAAAAATATTCACGAGTAATTTTGGAATTTACACAAAATCAAAACCTAGAAAAGAGTTTAAGTACAACAATGGTAAAGCAATTTTTAAAGACAAAAAACAAGTCTCTTTAGCAGATGTATTTAGCACATTTAAAGATAATAAAATTGAAGAGTTTGACTCCATATTTGATGAGAAGCTATTAAATGATATTTTTATATTAGATACACTTAGCATCCTTGAGTTTATTCATAAAAATGGAAATAAAAGTAGTTCACAAAAGTTAAAATATTTTTTTAATTATGAGAAGTTTCAAAGTGAAATAACAGAATTTTTTACAAAAAATTTTGAGTTCACAACTTGCTTTTATTGCAACAAAGATTTTATAACAAATTTCAATACTACTAAAAAGGTCTCGACATTTCAACTAGACCATTTTTATGATAAAGGAAAATACCCTTATTTAGCTCTCTCTTTTTACAATCTTATCCCCTCATGTCCTACTTGTAACTCTTCAAAAGTAAAAGGGAGTGCAAATTGTTATGCTCAATGTAAAATCCCAAATTCCAATGATTTTAATTTTGACGAAAAAATAAAATTCAAACTATTTTTATCTAATGAATGTAAAAATCTGCATATAAAGGACAAAGAAAGTATAGAGATACCATTAAAAGAAAATTACTCTGATGAATATGCTAAATATATAAAAGTTTTCAAACTCAATGAACGCTACAAAGCTCACAAAGATATAGTTTTTGAAATGATAGAAAAAGCTGAACAGTATCCAGAAAGCAGATTAAGAGAGTTGGAAAATTTAACGGGTATTCCCTACCAAGAGATAAAAAAAGATATTTTCAACCTAATAAATGAGGATGATGATTTATCAAAAAAACCTTTTAGCAAACTCATAAAAGACATCTCAGAAGAATTGGAGTTAATCTAAAAGTAAAAAGTGTCAGCACTGCTGACACAATTAACATCGTTTAGTCAAAACCAAACCAACCAAAAATAAAAAGGAAACCAACCAATGAAACCCCTCCTCCAAGCCCTACTATGCCTAACCGCATTCCTTACCATAACAGCATTCGCCAGCGACCCCATCCTGAAAATCGATTCAGGTGGACATCAAGGGAGGATAAACGACATCATCATCACCAAAAGCGGTGACATCATCAGTGCCAGTGACGACAAAACGATACGGGTGTGGGACTCACGCACGGGGGTTGAAAAACGGAAGATTTTGGGACAAATTGGTGGAGGAAGTGAAGGGATGATATATGCCATCGCCTTGAGTGCGGATGAGAAAGTTTTAGCGGTTGGGGGATACTTAAATGAAAATGGAAATTATGAATATGGAACAATCCGCCTCTACGACACCCAAAGTGGCAAACTCCTCCAACTTCTCACATCGCATACTAATGTTGTAAGTGATTTAGCGTTTGACAGAGATGGGAACCTCTACAGTGCTAGCGGTGATACATCGGTAAAAGTATGGAGCAAAAATAGCGGTGGGTGTGCACTCTCTCAGACGTTGACGGAACACTCAAATCAAGTTTACGCCATCAAACCCTTGAAAAATGGACGATTTGTCAGTGCAGGATTCGATAAAAAAATAGTCCTCTATGAGGGGCAAAAAGCGGTTCGGAGCTATACCCATACTCAAATGCTTAATTATATCGCTGTGAGTGATCGCACTATCGCTACGTGTGGAGCTGGCAATGAAATACTCATCTTCGATACGAATCTCAACCTCCTTAAAACGATCACTAGCCCTACAGTTCCAACGGGATTGGCTTTTAGTCCTGATGGGAGTCGGCTAGTGGCTGGGACGGGAGCCAATCCTTACAAAATCATCCTCTATGATGTGAATCAGGATTTTAAAGAGCTCGTCTCTTTTGAAGGGCATAATAATCTAACGATAGCGGTTGCATTTTTGGATAACGATACGGTGGTGAGTGGCGGAGGAGCTGATGAGGAGATCATCCTTTGGAGCGCAAACAATGGTCAACCAATCCGAAAAATGGTAGGGAATGGGAAACAAATCTGGAGAGTAGGGACAGAGGGAAATCGTCTAGGGTTTGGAAACAGTTGGAATAAAGTGAGTCAAAATGAACGAGGGGCGATAGAAAAAGTTTTTGATTTAGCCTCTATGTCATTGCAATCTAAGATACCAAATCAAGATTTCCACGTGATTGACAGCCGTGGATTGAGCCATAGCGCCGGGGGAGAGCATGGCTATCAAGATGCACTTTTGAATCTTCCCAACGGCAAAACTATCCTAAGAGATGCTACCACTGGACTGGAACACAACACCTACGGTTGGGATAGCACGAGAGAATTTATCCTCAGTGGTGGAATGAATGGACACTTAAAAGCTTACGATAAAGAGGGCAAACCAATAGCCAACTTTATCGGGCATACGGGAGAGGTTTGGAATATTGCGGTGGATGGGGAGACGATGGTAAGCGGTGGGACTGATCAGGTGGTGTGTTTGTGGGATTTGTCGTCACTTAGGAATCAATCTGCAAGAGCATATAATGAAGAATTTATTTCAAGAATAATGAGAAAATATAATATAACACGAGAGAGTGTTTTAGAGCAAGCAAAAAAAATGAATAATCAAAATATCTATTTGATCCCTAGCATTCTCCCCAAACTCTCCCTCTTCGTAGGGACAGATGATGAATGGGTGATGTGGAGCCCTAGTGGATATTATGCTAGCAGTCCCAAAGGGGATAGATACATCGGTTGGCATATCAATCAAGGCTCCGATAAAGAGGCACTCTTCTTTCCTGTTGGGAAGTTCAAATCACGCTATTATAATCCTGAGTTGATCACCCTCATAGCGGGGGGTCTCACGGAAGAGAGGGCGTTGGCGAAGCTAGGGGAAAAAGCCCAAACGATTTCGATCAGTGAGAGCTTGCCCCCCTATATCACCTTCGCCCAATACCCCGAAGTCGATACCCAAAACGGTGATGTGAATCTCAAAGTGCGTGTGGTGAGTCGTGAGGAGATTTTGGAGTACAAATACCTCTTCGATGGACGACCGCTCGAAAACGTCCGTGCGATCAAACCAAAACTCGACAATGATATCGTAAGTCTCTCCGTAACCGTCCCCAAGAAAAGCGGAACCCTCTCTATCGTCGCGCGTAATCGTTTCGGCTACAGTGATCCCGTGGAGTTCAAGATCAACTATCTAGGCAATGCAGGGGAGATGCTCAAACCCAATCTCTATATTCTCTCCATCGGGGTGGCAAACTATCAGGATAAAAGTATTGCATTGGAATACAGTGCCAAAGACGCGAACGATTTCGCAAATGTTTTCAAAAAACAGCAAGGCAAACTGTACCGTGATGTTGTGATAAAAACAATGACCGACAGTGATGCCAACAAAAATGCTATTTTGGATGGGTTAGAGTGGATACAAAAACAAACGACTGCCAAAGATATAGCAATGGTATTTATCGCAGGGCATGGGGTGAATGATGAGAATGGAAATTTCTATTATCTCCCCTTTGATTATGAAGAGAGCAAACTCAAACGGACAGGTGTCCCCTTCAGTGAGTTCAAAACGACTCTTTCAAGTATCGCAGGAAAAGTGATCTTGTTCGCCGATGCGTGCCATAGCGGTAACATTATGGGAAAAAGAAGAGCCATCGACACCAACGGACTCATAGCCGAACTCAATGACGCAGAAAATGGGGTAGTCGTCTTCACCTCAAGCACAGGAAAGCAATACAGCCTAGAAGACAAAGCGTGGAATAACGGAGCTTTCACAAAAGCACTCGTTGAGGGTATCAACGGACAAGCTGATTTTCTTAAAAGTGGTAAAATTACGGTCGATAGTTTGAGTTTTTATGTCAGTGAGAGGGTCAAAGCACTCACCAACGGAAAACAAACCCCCACAGGAAGTAAACCCAATACGATAGTGGATTTCCCCATCGGACTCAAGTAAAAAGGAAAGCGTGTGAAAAAATTACCCATCGGAATATCGACCCTACGAACGATAATCGAAGAAGATTATCTTTATGTGGATAAAACGAAAATAGCACAGGAGTATTAAAAGTGATAAATCACAAAGAAAAATTAATGGAAGTTTTTGAAAGAGAAGCTAAATTAGATGAAAAAAGAAAAAAACTTGATATGAAAATGGATAAATTATTTCAACAAAAAGCAGATATTGCTTTTGAATTTTATTTAGAATTTCTAGATTCCAATAAAGAATGCAATGGAAATTCAGAATATTTTAAAATATACATTGAGAATGGTTACTTGGTGGCAGAAGAGTTAATATTTATTAAAAAGTATCATAGTTATTTAGAATTTAAACATAGAAGCATACATAGACAAGATCGTAGAACTTCTGTATATTTTGATGTAAAACGAAGTGCTTATGCCAGTAATGCTGTCGTAATTGATAAAAATCAATATGATAAAATTGCAAAAGAATTTATCATAAAAGTTAGAGAATAGTATTATTCCCGTATAAATTATCCAGACTTGAAAATATCAAAGATAGAAGGATATATACTCAACATAACTCAAAACACTGGTTTTATTTTTGAGAATTACCGATTTTGGAGGTTTCGCTGATTTTTTGACGAAAAACAATTCACCTTACCATAAGGATGGAATAAAGGTAGCACTTTTTCAAGCAAACTTTGAAAACCTTGAAAAATATATCCGTTCCCTCTTTGCCTCAATCGCTTATAACAACTTCACAGGGGTAAAACTATACGAATATGAGGGATATTATGTCTCTGTTTTTTATGCCTATATAAAAGCTATGGGAATAGAACTTATCGGAGAAGATGTTACCAACAAAGGGCGAATAGATTTGACGATAAAACTCCCCAATGCGATTTATGTAATAGAGTTCAAAACGGATGGATCAAATGCACTGTCTCAAATCAAAGAAAAAAATTACCACGAAAAATATCTCAGCGATGAGAGAGGTATTCATATCATAGGGATTGAATTTGGGATAAAAGAGAGAAATATTACCAATATTCAATGGGAAAAAGTAAAATAAAAAGATTTAGGAAAGCTCACGATAGTGCTCAGAAACTTTTACTGCAATCTCCTGCGGTGAATGGGAACCAATACTCAACGAGAGGTCATGTTCTCCAAGTGTCCCGTACAGCTCTGGGGCAGTGGCTTTGAACAATGCAACGGTTGGAACCATAGACGCACTAGCTAAGTGCATAGGTCCTGTATCACCACACACGAACAACTCCATTTGAGAAAGCATCGCCCCCAATTTCCGTAAATTCGATTCAGAGAGAGAATAAAGCTCTTCAGAGAGTTTTTCGGGGACATCGGGGGAGAGAATATCAACAAATATAGCGGTGGGGTTGAGCAGTTTCATTTGGATATACCATTGACTCCACCAATCATTATCAATCTTCTTTTCAAAACGTGCATCTCGAAACATCCCGATAATTTTGACACCATCCTCCCACACATACCCTTGATCGGCAAGCCGTTTGTTGAGTTCTCTTTTGGCATTGGCGTGTTCTTCTGGACTTAATGCAATATCCATGTATTGAGGAAAATCGGTGGGTTTGTTTCCAAACGCTTGCATCAGAGTGAGGGGTTTAAGGGCTTCATGGACATTCCCACTAGGTGCATCAACGACGTGAGTAAGGGGTAACCAATTGTTGCTGGAATTAAATCCAAGCTTATAGGTTCCTCGTGCCAAAAAGGTAGCACCTCTGTCGCTGGCTGAACCTGTATTGAGATTAATAACTAAATTGTAGGAACGTGAACGTAGTTCTTGAATATAACGGTAGGCATTGAGGGGATTTTTGAGAAGTTTACGGGGAAAATCAAAAATCTTTTCAACGGTACGGAACCCTTTGAGCAGTGGAATAGGATACGAAGCACCGATAAGGATGTCTATTTTCGCATCGGGGAAACGTTGCTCTAGTGCACGTAAGAGGGGGGTGGTGAAGAGAATATTGCCAATACGATAATTGATCCGTATGACGAGAATCCGTTTTATCCCCTCGGTTGGTATGAGATCATGAGAAACGTGGGTGGGAAACAAAAAATGCAAAAGAGTATCAGAACCGTTTTTTATTTTTTTACGTAGACGTGAATGCAGTGGAACACCCATTATTTTTCCTCTCCTAATGTTCGGCTAAGACGCTGATATTCGGTTGAATTGTTCAAAAGCTCTTGATGAGATCCCCGTGCAACAATACTCCCATGCTTGAAGACCAAAATCGTATCGGCATGTTCAATGGTGCTGAGTCTATGGGCGATAATGATCGTGATTTTGTCTTTGGTATACTCTTTGAGGGCAGTTTGGATACGACGTTCTGTTTCGTTATCGAGGGCACTGGTTGCTTCATCCAAGATCAAAACGGAAGCTTCTTTGTAGATGGCACGGGCGATGGCGATACGTTGTCGCTGACCCCCTGAGAGATTGGATCCTGACTCTTCCATTTTGGTGTAGATTCCCTCGCTTAGCGATTGTGCAAATTCTAGGGCATCGGCACTTCTGAGGGCTTCAAGTACCCGTTGCTCATCAATCTCATGTCCATAAGCGACATTTGCCGCGAGTGAATCTTGGAAGATATAGACACGTTGGGAGACAACGGCGATATGATCACGCAGTGAATTTTGCGTTAGTTCTTTAATAGGGAGATTATTAATCATAATTTTTCCCTCTGAGGTATCATAAAAGCGGACGATAGCATTAATGAGACTACTTTTTCCACCACCACTGTCTCCTACGAGAGCAATCGTTTGATGCTCTTTTATCTCAAGGTCAATATCACGAAGCGCTACTTTATCGCCATAGTTGAGAGTGACATTTTCAAAACGGATGGAGTGAATGGGTTCTTTTAGGGTAGTCTCTCCATCATGAACACTGTTCTCCAAATCCAAAACAGAAAAAACACGTTCACTAGCAGCAAGAGCATCTTGCATTTTGGCATAAATAATACCAACACCGCGTGCAGGTTGAAACGCAAGACCAACGGCTGTGAAGAAGGAGAAAAATTCTCCGGGAGTCATTTGAGAACTGATAACCTCTTTCCCTCCCATATAAATGACCGATGCCAGACCGATAGAAGCGATAATCTCCAAGAGGGGGGAAACAAGCTCATTGGTGTAAACAGCTTTCATATTGATGCTAAAAAAATGCCAGTTCTCTTTCTCAAAACGGTTCATCTCATAATTTTCAGTTGCATTGAGTTTGATGACTTCGGTATTGTTAAACACTTCCGTTAAACGGTTGACAATATCGGCATTCTTTTCTTGAGAACTAAGAGAGAGTTTTTTGAGCCGACGTGTAATATGAATAAGGGGGAGAACCAAAAGAGGGAGGACGATAAAGGCATAAAAAGCGAGAACGGGATTCAAATAGATGACATATCCTATGAGTGTTACAACGGTTAATGTCTCACGGATAAATTCAGGGAGCATATTCGAAACGAAATATTGAACTCTCCCTATGTCATTGGTAATACGTGAAATCATCTCTCCACTGCTGTTGGAATAGATAATGCGCATATCCATAAAAAGCATTTTACGCAGTAAGACGGCGCGCAATTGAGAAATGATATGCAGACCGATGTAGTAGGTATTGACCGATTGGATATATCGTCCTGCCGATTTGACGATGTAAATAGCGATAAGTCCCAAGGGTATCCAAAGAAGCATTGAGGAATCTTTTTCGATAAACATCGTGTCTATCATCGGTTTCATAATGTAGGCGGTTCCTGACGTAGCAGAGACGGTGAGGAGTATCCCGATCAAAACCCAAAAATAGCGACGCTTAAAGTCTTGGATATAGGGCCAGTAGCGTACAAAAGCTTTTTTCAATTTTTTATCTCCCAAAATGTTCCCGCGGGGGTATCCATAATGGCAACGCCCAGTGCGGTAAGTTCATCACGAAGCGCATCCGAAGCGGCAAAATTTTTCTCTTTTTTTGCTTCACTACGTTGGGCGATAAGGTCATCAATGGTAATTTTGGTCGCTTCATTGATCCCAAATTGAAAATAGTGATACGGATTTTTTCCACCAAATCCTAAAACGGTCTCTATCGTGGAGAGTGAGGAGAGGAGCGTTTGGCGATAAATTTTGTCTTTTGGATTGGAATCAAGTGTCTCATTGGCGGAGGCGATGAGTTCATCGATTAGGGCATACGCTTTGGAGACATTCAGATCATCCCCCAAGACATCGAGAAGGTTTTTCGTAAACTCTGTTTCGATGAGAGGGGCAGTGAGACCAAAAAGACGTTTTTTAAGACGATAAAGACGATCTAGCCGTTTTTTGGAGGTAATTAAATCCTCTTCATTAAAGTTAAAATCTCCTCGATAATGAGTGCTAAGGAGATAAAAACGTAATACTTCCCCATCGTAGACTTTGAGGGCATCTTTGAGAAAGAAGCTATTGCCCAAACTTTTCGACATTTTTTCACCACCAACGGTTACAAATCCATTGTGCATCCAATAGTTTGCCAGCTCATGATTCATCGAACAGCGCGTTTGAGCCGCTTCGTTTTCGTGGTGAGGGAAGAGCAGATCCGCTCCTCCTCCGTGAATATCAATAGCGTAAGGGGCTCCTTGTGTCGCCAAATGTTTCTCAATCATCGCCGAACACTCCAAATGCCACCCTGGACGACCGCGACCAAATGGGGAATTAAAGGCGATAGCTTCATCGTGTACGGCTTTCCAAAGGGCAAAATCAGCTTCATTGCGCTTTTCGCTCACCTTTTCGACACGGCTGATATTCTCCATACTTTGTCGATGGGAGAGGCTAAGATACCCTTTATCACTTGCCGTATCGAAATAGATGTCACCATTGCTGATTGTATAAGCGTGTTTTTTTTCTAAAAGTTTTTGGATCATCTCTACCATTGCTTCAATTGATTCGGTTGCCTTGGGTTCGAGAGTAGGGCGACGAACACCGATGGCATCCATATCACGATGATACGAAGTCGTATATTCGTG
Source organism: Sulfuricurvum sp. (assembly GCA_041661705.1). Classification (GTDB taxonomy): domain Bacteria; phylum Campylobacterota; class Campylobacteria; order Campylobacterales; family Sulfurimonadaceae; genus Sulfuricurvum. The sequence continues at coordinate 53,467 of JBAZTZ010000008.1, read as the reverse complement.
GGCAATGAGTTCGACACTTTGACCGCTAGAGAGTGCTTTATTGATAATTTTATCGTCGATGTCGGTGATGTTGCGAGCAAAGGTGACTGCATATCCTTGTGCCTCTAATACTCGCGTGAGAAGATCAAAGACAAGGGCACTTTTGGCGTGTCCAAGGTGTGCATCATCGTATACAGTAGGACCGCAGACATAGAGAGAGACTTTCCCCTCTATTAGGGGTTCAAATTTTCGTTTGGTTTTTTGAACGCTATCATAAATAAACATTTTAGTACCCTTTCTTATCGTATTAACTGTATCAAAACTATATTTAAACTGTAAAATAATATCCCAATTCCTATCGTTCCAATAACAAAATAGAGGCTAAATTTGGTTTTTAGAAGATTAAAAAAGATATTCCAACCCACTTCTTTAATGGTTAAAATCAGCTGGACTGCACCACCAATACTTCCTGCTAATGCCAAACCAGCCGCCCCCAAAGGTTGCATAAGAATAAGGGAGAAAATAACATTGACAATAAGGGACGCGGCCGCTATTTTGGCAGCCTTAATATGTTTGTGCATGGCGTAGAGATAAAGAGAAAAAAGTTTTGCAAGACCGAAAGGGATGAGTCCAACCATATACATTCTCAATACATCGGCTGTGTTGTGCGTATCGGTAATGGTGAAGTTCCCTCGTTCAAATAAAAGCCACACAATAGGTTCGGATAAAAGGATACCTCCCAAAGCCGATAGTCCCAAGAGTGCACTAAGAAGCCAAAATGATTTGTGTAGATTCTTATAGGCAAGGGTATGATTGTTATTTTTGATTGCTTTGGCAATAGAGGGGAATAATGCGGTGGTAATAGCAAGGGCAATAATGGCAAAAGGGAGTTGAAAAACACGGTTGGCATAAAAAAGATACGATACCGAACCAGCGACCAAGAATGAGGCAAGCGAAGTATCAATAAACGAGGCAATTTGTGCAGTAGAGTTACCCAAAAGTGACGGGAAGAAGAGGGCGGCAAATTTCGATTCTTCTTTTTTGACATCTTTCGTTTTTCGATAATTCCATCCACCTATGAGAATTTTTAAAAGCCCTTGTTGGCGAATACTGTAGATATGAGTAACTACTTGCAATACTCCACCAATAAGAATCGAAAAGCTAAGGGCATAAACAATGGTTTGGGGATTACTTTTGCTAAAGAGCAGCAGTGCGGTAATCATAGCAATATTGAGCCAAACAGTTGAAAATGCGGTGGTAAAAAAATGTTCTTTATGTTGGAGAAGGGTTCCTAGAAAAGTGACAATAAAGATAAGATCCAAATACCAAAAGTTGATCATCGTCAAAGGGGCTGTTTTCGAGATGAGATCCTTCCCCCAATCCCACGCTAAAAGTTGTGTGGAAAATTCGGGAAATACAGTGACCAAAAAAGATAAGGCAACGATAAAGATCATAAAACGGATGAAAATAGCAACCGCAAAAACACTTTTTTGACGCGAAGCAATGTACGAGGGCATAAAACTTTGGGTAAAGGAACCTTCTGCGAAAATACGGCGAAAGAGGTTGGGAAATTTGAATGCCATTAAAAAAATGTCACTCCACATATTGGCACCTAATACAGATGTCATTAATATATCTCGTACCATGCCTGTCACGCGGGAGATTAAGATACCAAAAGAGTTGGAAAATATGGATTTGAACATGCGTTAATATGACCGTATTCTTAAATTTTACGTAAGTTTAACCGATATGTGATTAAAATAGCTTATTATTTAAATGAAGGGGAGATGCGATGACGTTATTTGCACAAAAAAAAGTGGCTGTTAACCCTTCTTCGATCCCTTCAATCGTTGTTCGCACGAGTAATGTTGCTAAAGAGTTAATAAGTGTCGCTGAAAATCATAAAGTAGCCATTAAAAAACTTGATTTTAGAGTTTTGGAGACGCAAACGTTTATTCGTCTATTAAGCGATGGCGACGATTGGGTTGAATTAAATCAACAAGAAATAGAAGATATTAGTGATGCGATGTATCTTAACCCAAAGTTTGAGATTAAACAAATTCATGAAATTGAAATATTTTCACTTCTTGAAAGTGGCAATTCAACTATTTTGGATCTTTCAATCGGTGGTAATGCTACGTTATGTAAAATTTATTTGACGATCAAAGCGGGCAGTATTGGGATTTATAGTGAAACCTTTGAATCAGACTTTTTGGAGCAGGTAAAGAAGAAAAAGCTTCGTGCCAATCTTCTTATTGGGCTTTTTGATTCTATGATGCGCCCCAATTTCAGTGAATTAATGGCAAAAGTTCGTCTTCATAAAAAATATTTATTCGAGACACAAGAACGTTTTATTGTCGCTGAAAGTTATGAACCTGCTATAACCGTTAACGATAAACTCATTTTACATTACGACACAAAACATCAACCTGTCGATGAAACAGGGCGTGTTAATTATGCTAAGCGTGGATACATTGTTGGTGTAGTAGAAAATGATCTTTTAATTGAATACATTAAACCAGTTAAGGGAGAAATAGGACGCAATTGTAGAGGTGAGCTTATCATTCCTAAAGAACCAATAATACGGTATGAGCCTACATTTACTATCAGTGAAAAAATAAAACAAATTGATACGGCAAAAAGTATTGAATGGAGAGCTGCTGTCGGAGGGTATGTTACCTTCGAGGGCGGTATGTATGATATTAAGACGGAAATGGACATAAAAGAGATCACTTTTCGCTCCACTGGTTCGATTGAAGCGCACCTTGATGCCGATGTATCGATTAATGTTAAAGAAAGAGATGTGTTAAAAGATGCTGTTGGTACTGGGATGGAAGTTCAAGTCAATACGATTCGTATTGAGGGAAATGTAGGTCCTGAAGCTAAAGTCACGGCACATAAGGCAACGGTTGAAGGGCAAGTTCATAGCAGTGCAACGATACGTGCTGATGAACTCTCTATTAACATTCACAAAGGGACAGCGTATGGAAAAGAAATCCATATTACGCGATTAGAGCATGGAACAGTAGAAGGAGATCGCGTTTTTATTACTCAAGCTGTTGGAGGGAAAGTACGCGCGAAAGAGATTGTAATAGAACTATTGGGTTCACATGTGAAGTTAACAGCATCTAAGCGTATTGAAATCAAAAAACTTCAAGGAGGGGAAAATATTTTTACGATAGATCCTCTTTTGAATATGTCACGAGAATCTTTGGAAAAAGAGTTGTCTTCAATGAATGAGGCAAAGAGAATTCTTGATAAATCTGAAAAAAATCTTTTAGAATATGAAAAGACTATGAAAGAGAATGAGGGCTCTTTTGAAGAGATCAAAAAGAAATTAATGTACTATAAACATAATGGTATTAAAATTCCCATCGTTTATGCACAAAAATACCAACAATTTCAGCTATTTCGGCATAAGTTTGATGCCCTACAAGAAGAGCATAAGTCGAAGCTAGATCGTTTTAAGCTGATGAATGAACGGTATATTGCATTGCAAAATGAGATATTTGAGGCTCGAATTATCAATCATGGTCGATGGAATAATTATAATGAGATCATTTTTAAACTGATTGAACCTGATATTGATGTCACGTATGTTCCTTTAGAGGGGAGTGATGAGTCTGTTTTGGGATTGCACGTAGACGAAGATGGGGAATTTTCCATAAAGGTAGTGAGCAAATGATTGTAGGATTGATTGGAAATATTGACCATAAGGAGCCTAATAAACTTCACTTGGAAGTAAGTGGTGTTATTTATGAAGTTTTTATTAGTTTACATACGTATGGAGAGCTGAAAAGTGAGCCTATAAAGCTTCACATTAGCCATATCATTCGTGAAGATGCCCAGCAACTCTATGGGTTCACCCAAAAAAGTGAGAAAACTCTTTTTGATGGGATGCTTAAAATCAATGGAATCGGACCAAAAGCCGCCCTTGCTATTTGCTCTACCTTTACGCCAGAGCAGTTTGCGGGTATTATTTCATCCAAAGATGTGAATGCTCTCAAAAAAGTTCCCGGAATAGGGCCTAAAAGTGCAGCGCGTATTATGGTGGAACTTGCTGGATTTGACGCAATTTTACTTCAAGGGGAAGCGTTTACGAACAGTGCCTCTAGCGAAGCTTTGATGGCGTTGGAGTCGCTAGGCTTCAAAAAAGAGGTGATCGTAAGTGCATTAAGTAAATGTACAGCTACGGACACGGTAACGCTGGTTAAAGAAGCGTTAAAACAACTACAAAAATTTTAATAAGGATTTAAAACAATGAAATTAGCTATTTTATTCGGAGGTGCCAGTTTTGAGCACGAGATCAGTATAGTAAGTGCGATTACCGTCAAAGGAAAGCTCAGAGGGTTTGATCTTAGTTTTATTTTTTGTGACCAAGATCACCGTTTTTATCTCATTGATGGTTCGAAGATGAAAGCGGTTACGTTCTCTCGTGGTGAACATCTCAAGATGCCTCAAATCTCTCTTGTTAAGGGTGGATTTGAACAACGAGGATTTTTGAGTTCCAAAATGCACACGATGCCTATCTTGAACCTTATCCATGGGGGCGATGGTGAAGATGGCTCTATTGCGGCATTGTTTGATTTTTACGGTGTTTCGTTTATTGGACCACGTAAAGAGGCATCAATGCTCAGTTTCGATAAGCACTATACCAAATGGTTGGCAAATTCGTTGGGGATAAAAACACTTCCTTTTGAGGCAATTACGCAAAGCTCACGAAACAGCATTGAAACCGCTTATCCTTTTATCGTGAAGCCTGCCCGTTTGGGTAGCTCTATTGGTGTGAGTATTGTTCGTGATTCTTCCGAGTTGGAATATGCGTTGGATGTTGGATTTGAATTTGATGAGGTACTTTTGATCGAGCCTTTTATTAGTGCAGTTAAGGAGTATAATCTTGCAGGATTCAGTGTCCGTGGAGAGATTACTTATTCCATCGTTGAAGAGCCACAAAAAGCAGAATTTTTAGATTTTGAGAAAAAATACCTTGATTTCTCTCGCTCCAGCACCGTAGCCGAAGCTAGTATTTCTGATTCTCTTGTTCAACAACTTCAAGCGGCGTTTAAAACAATTTATACCCCATTGTTTGAAGGGGCACTTATTCGATGCGATTTTTTCGAAATCGACGGTGAAGTCTATCTCAATGAAGTCAATCCGATTCCGGGATCAATGGCGAACTACCTTTTCGAGGATTTCAGTGGCGGAATTCAAAAATTGTTGGCTTCCCTCCCTGCTAAAAAAGAGATACGGGTGAATTACGATTATATTCACTCTATCTCTCAAGCCAAGGGTAAATAAACGTGGCACTAAAATCGTTTCTCTATAAAAGCCATGGATTTGCCATTAGCTATGAAATTCTCAACCCTACCCAAACTACCGATATTGTTTTTCTCCACGGGTGGGGTTCCTCCAAGGCATTGATGAAGCAAGCATTCGGAAATACCCTTCCCAATTTTCGCCATATTTATATTGATATGCCTGGATTTGGTCAAAGTAACAATGATGTTGCGCTGACCACCGATGATTATGCCGCTATTATGGATCTATTATTGCACGAGATTGGCGCACGTAAGACTATTATTGTAGGGCATTCGTTCGGTGGAAAAGTGGCAACACTGCTCAACCCTGAACTCTTAGTCTTAGTAGCTTCAGCAGGAATTCCCATCCCAAAACCGTTTAAAATTCGTGCCAAAATCGCACTTTTTAAGATATTAAAATTCACGGGACTCACCTCATTACGCCGTTTTTTCGTTTCTCCCGATGCGCAAGGAATGTCCGAAGCGATGTATCAAACGTTTAAAAATGTCGTGAATGAAGATTTTAGTGACCGATTTAAAGCATTTAAAAATAAAGCTCTTTTATGTTTTGGAACAACGGACACCGCAACCCCTTTATGGAGCGGTAAAGTGATAAATACATTGATAAAGGGCTCACGATTGGTTACTTTTGAAGGGGATCACTATTTTCTTTTTAAAGAGGGGCAGATGATAGCTCGTGAGATAGAAAGAGAAAAATAATCAAAATAATCAAAATAATCAAAATAATTGATATAATTTAATAACTTTAAGGAGGACAAAGTGAATAACTTAAAAGAAAATATAAAAATTTTAGCCCAAACTTATTCTACTAATCTTAAAGGCAAGATAGAAGCTCGGCAAGAGGAAATGAAAGCTGACGATAATTCTCATTATTTAATTTATAGAGTTTTAGGTATTACGACACAAGAAGGTCAACTTATCGATGCTTATCAAAATACAGGACGTTTTCTCTATAAATATGCGGGGTCATTTTTAGAAGAAGCGGCTACTTTATGCTTTAATTATAAATTTCCAGAGGGAATAAAAACCAAAATAGAGAATACGATTGGGAAGCGACCTAAAACATTTGAGATTGATTTTCTGAATGGAAGTGACGCATTAGAAGTTAAATGGAGAGATGCAACGACAGATGGTGATCATATAACTAAAGAACACACAAGAGTTCAAGTGATTCGTGCACATGGCTATAAGCCAATTCGAGTGATGTTTTATTATCCTCAAAGATACCAAGCTATTAGAATTCAAGCAACATTAAAAACACTATATGCTGGGGTTGAAGGAGAATATTATGGCGGAGAGGATGCCTGGAATTATTTACACGACTATACTGGAGTTGATTTGAAAGCTATCCTTGCAGATATTGCAAACGAAAGGACACCTGAAGATGGAAATTAATGAAATTTTACAGGGTCATTGTCTTGAAAAGCTCCAATATATTGAATCAAATAAGGTTGATCTCGTCTACTTTGATCCACCATTTTTTACGCAAAAAAAGCATTCTCTTTCTAATCGAGATAACTCTAAAACATATCAGTTTGACGATAAATATGAATCATTAGATGCTTATCTATTGCTTATCGAAAATACGTTGATTGAATCGAAAAGAGTTTTAAAAACGACGGGGAGCCTTTTTTTACATTGTGATAAAACAGCATCTCATCATATTCGAATTGTTTTAGATAAAATTTTTGGAGAAGAAAACTTCCAAAATGAAATTGTTTGGTCGTACAAGCGTTGGTCAAATGCAAAAAAGGGACTTCTGAATTCCCATCAAATAATTTTTTTCTATTCCAAAACAGCAGATTTTAAATTCAATACACTCTATACTGACTATTCTGCAACAACAAATCTAGATCAAATTTTACAAGATAGAGAACGTAATGAAAATGGTAAATCAGTATACAAAAGAGACGGTGACGGAAATGCAATCATGGGAAAAGAAAAAAAAGGGGTTCCCCTTTCTGATGTTTGGGAGATTCCATATCTGAATCCAAAAGCTAAAGAACGAACAGGTTATCCAACTCAAAAACCAGTATTGCTTTTAAACCAAATTATTAATATTGTGACCCAAGAGGGTGATTTAGTTTTAGATCCTTTTTGTGGAAGTGGTACGACGTGCGTTTCTGCAAAGTTATTAAAAAGAAACTATATTGGTATTGATATTTCAAAGGATGCAGTTGAATTGGCACATTCTCGTCTTGAAGAGATGGTTGTATCCGAATCTAATTTATTAAACAAAGGAATACATAAATATTTAGAGAAAACCCAAAAAGAGTTGCAAATTCTTGAAAATATAAATGCTTTTCCTGTGCAAAGAAATTTAGGTATTGATGGTTTTTTAAAAGAGCATTACAATGGAATGCCTGTTCCTGTAAAAATTCAATGTGATGGTGAAACAGTTGAGGATGCTATTGAAAAATTGAACAGAGCTTCTAAGGGAAAAAATTATGCTATGAAAATTCTTATTCAAACAAAAGAGCATGGAGTAAGTAGGCTTTTTGACTTTCAAACAGATATAAAAATAATAAAATCTCTTGATTTACAAGTACGACAGATGCTAAAAGAGCAACTCGGACATTGTAGAGATCTTACTAAAATAGCTTGAATTATTTTGACTAGAGTGAATATGACAAATTTTATTACAGCAAAAAGTAATAAATCAGGAAGAGCTGATCACTTTTTAGTTTCTAAGTATTTAACTGAAGCAAAAACAGGTGAGGTCTCCGCACAATCATATAATTTCCATTTCTATCTCTACCCCGACGACAAAAGCCTCGACACACAGCGGAAACCGAATTTGAATAGGGAAATTGTTGAGGAGATTGCGGAAAAATTGGGGTTGCTGTTTGTGAGTGAGAAGTCCATGGTTCGACAAGCTCACCACGAACGGGAAAGTCAATCATCCGTTCACACTGAGCCTGTCGAAGTGTTAACGGATGTTAAAACCTTCGCCCCCATCGACATCCTCGATTACATTTACGCCGTACTGCACTCACCAACGTACCGCGAAACCTACAAAGAGTTTCTAAAAATCGATTTCCCGCGCGTCCCATATCCCAAAGATGCAGTGAGCTTTTGGCAACTTGTAAAACTTGGCGGAGAGTTGCGTCAAATCCATCTCCTCGAAAGTCCCGTAGTCGAAAACTATATCACCCAATATCCGATAGACGGCGATAATGTCGTGGGCAAGATACGCTACGCAGAAGGCAAAGTCTACATCAACGAAACGCAATATTTTGATCACGTTCCCGAAACGGCATGGAACTTCTACATCGGCGGCTACCAACCCGCTCAAAAATGGCTCAAAGATCGACGTGAGAGAACGTTAGGGTTTGAGGATATTTTGCATTATCAGAAAATTATCGTGGCGCTCTTTGAAACAGATAGGATCATGAGAGAAATTGGTATAATTAGCTTAACAGCTAAAATTTGAAATATTGAGGTGTGAAATGCAAATTGTATTGGATGTAAAACCGAGTTACTATGAGCAAATTATGGGTGTTTTGCAATCACTTGATCCACGTTTTTTTAATAAAATCGAGACCGATGATTCAAGCGTTTATTCTCAAAATAAAAGATATTTGATGCAAGAATTAAATGAAATAGATAGTGAAAAAGCTACAATGATTTCAGAGGAATATTTTTGGATATCTACGGAATTTGATTTTTAAAGGCTATAGCATTACTTACCGTGTAAAAGATACAACCATCGAAGTTTTTGGATTGACTAAGTACCAAAATTCTATTTTTGATAAGGAATTAAAATAATGGACACCCCACATCTTATCGCATTTGCGACCAACACCGTTTTTGTCATGGCACTAGGCTGGTATCTCATCACCAATCTTCAATGGTACGATTACCGTATTGAGCGAGTAGTGCTTCGTCATCATAAGCCATGGTGGCACGCCCTTTACTTTGTAATCCCTTTTATCCTCTATACTATTTTAGGGGTGCAGGGCGCATGGGTGATTGTGGCGTATCTCCCTTTACTAGGAATGTGGCATTATCGTTTGGATAAGAAGTTGGTTATGACATGGCGGGTTAAACGGTTTTTGATTCTCCTTTTTGCGATTAGCTTCTTCTTGAACGTCATTTTTACCCTCACGCATTTGAGTGAAATGTACAGTGTTTTGGCTCCGTTGGTGTTAACGTATGGACTCTCATGGGCAACTGAAAAGTTTTTATTTGAGGCATATAAGCGTGAAGCGAAGAAAAAAATCAACTCTATGCCCAATCTAACGATTATTTGTGTGACAGGAAGTTACGGCAAAACGTCGATGAAGAATTTTATTGCACAGATTTTATCGACCCAATTTAATGTCTACGCCACCCCACGCAGTGTCAATACTCTTGGCGGTATCATCCGAGATGTCAATGAATCGCTTCCAGCCAATACGCAAGTTTATATCTGTGAAGCAGGAGCGCGTCAAATAGGGGATATTTATGCCATTACGCAGTTACTTAATCCTCAAATTGTGGTCGTAGGTAAAGTCGGGCCACAACATTTGGAATATTTCAAAACACTTGAACGAATACAGCAGACCAAATTAGAGATTGTTCACTCCAATCGTCTCAAACGGGCATTTATTCACACATCAGTGACGAATGTACCGCATGAAAAAGTGACTTTTTTCGGGGATGATATTTTGGATCTTAATGCCACGTTGGATGGAAGCGATTTTGCGTTGATGTTACATCAGCAGTTGCACCATTTCCACACTTCCGTATTGGGTGGATTTCAGACTATGAATATCAATGCTGCCCTTTTAATCGCCGATGAGATGAATATGAGTAGTGAAGAGATGATTAAAGCCGTGAAAAATCTCAAAAGCGTAGAACATCGACTCCAGCGGATTGATGCGGGTGGGAAGATTATTCTCGATGATGGGTATAACGGCAATATTGACGGTATGCTAGAAGGGGTACGTTTATGTTCCCTTCACCAAGGGCGTAAGGTCATTGTGACTCCCGGATTAGTAGAAAGTACCGAAGAACTCAATAGCGAGCTTATCGAAGCGATCAATGGAGTATTTGATATTGCAATTGTTACAGGTGCGTTGAATGCGGCACAGTTTGACCGTGAATTACGAGTAGGGGAGAAGATAATGCTTTCCAATAAAGCGGAATTAACGAAAACATTGGGAGAGGTGACACGTGCGGGGGATATTATCCTTTTTGCTAACGATGCACCGAATTTTATCTAATGGAAAATATTTTATACGCCCCATGGCGCACGGAGTATATAGCAGGAGTCAAACCTGAAGAGTGTGTTTTTTGTCACATCAGCCAAAACCCCTCTTTGGATGAAGAACATCATGTCCTTCACCGAGACGAGCACTGTTTTATCGTTATGAACCGCTACCCTTATACTCCTGGGCATTTTATGATTATCCCCCATCATCATACCGATGCTCTCGAATCATTAGAAGCTGAGCAATGGCTGCATATTACTGCCTTGGCTCAAAAAGGGGTCAAAATGCTCAAAGAATCATTTGGGGCTCATGGGGTAAATATCGGGATGAATCTAGGACGTGCAGCAGGAGCAGGGATCGCAGAACACATTCATTTGCACCTCGTTCCACGATGGGAGAGAGATACAAATTTTATTACCTCAATTGGGGAAACACGGATATATTCAACCGATTTTGAGCGTATCTATCAACGGTTAAAATCTTTTTCGGTGTTTAGTTAACTATTGAATCTCAGTGGCTTAGTATAAAAGTTCCATAAAAAATACCTATACTTAAGTAGAAGGTCAGGAAATGGTGTTTTTTTGGGTAAGAATAAAAAAAGTCTAATCATATTTACGATATACTTCCAAAAATGATTCCCCATTGAAATATTTTACAAAACATTTAAGGACTTATTCTAATGTATTTTTCAATTTTTACTTTTAGCGTATTACGTTTTTGTATCGCTAGTATTGCATTGTCGACAATTCTTTTGGCAACACCATTTGAGGATGGGATAAAAGCGTTTGACAATAAAGATTACGTAAATGCAATTAAAATTTGGCAACCACTGGCGGACAAGGGGAGTAGCGCAGCTCAATATAATTTGGGTATTCTTTATGAGAATGGCTATGGAGTTCATCAAGATGATGCAGAAGCCTTCAAGTGGTATTGCAAAGCAGCTGAACAAGGGCATATTGATTCACAATACAATGTTGGGGTTATGTATGGCTCTGGTATAGGAACGCAAAAGAATGAGACACTTGCCCAAAAATGGCTCTCTAAAGCAGCTGAGCAAGGAGATAAAGAAGCTAAAAAGATTCTTTCAACTCGTTACTCGCATGTTGTTGCCCCCATTGAAGGTAATACACTACAGATAGTTCAAAAGACACCAACTAATGAGACTGCACCGAGTAAAAAACGTAAAAAACATAAAAAAGTAGCGTCTAAACCTGAAGTTATTCAGGAACCAGTATCTGTTGTCAATGCTCCCGTACCTGTACCTGTAGCATCTTCTGTTGTGATCGTACCGATTGAGCAGCCTGAAGTTGTGGTGAATGCAATTGCAAAAGTAGAAGCAGGAAATATTTCTGAAGTTGCAAAATGGCTCATGAAGTCTGCTAAGCAAGGTGATCCTAGAGCTCAGTATAATTTGGGGCTTTTATATGCTCAAGGTAACGGAGTTGAAAAAAGTGATATACAAGCTGCCAGTTGGTATGCTAAAGCAGCCTCTCAAGGGTACGCAGATGCTCAGTATACGCTTGGATTACTTTACCTTTCAGGGGTGGGCGTAGTGAAGAATGACGCTGATGCCGTGTCACTTTTTGCGCAGGCTGCCCAACAAGGTCATCCCAGTGCTCAATACAATTTAGGACTTATGTATACGCAAGCGCGAGGTGTAACACAAAATGATGCACAAGCAGTTGGGTGGTATGCACAAGCGGCTAAGCAAGGACATGCTGATGCTCAGTTTTATCTTGGATTAGCCTATTCGGAAGGGACTGGAATTACTAAAAATGAGAATGAGGCAATTAAGTGGTATCGTAAAGCTGCAGAGCAGGGTCATAGTCGTGCTCAGTACAATCTTGCTATTGCGCTTTCTAATCATTGATTTTGCAAGAAGTTATTGATCTTTTATAGGATGATAAGATATAGGAATCCTTTTTTTAAGAATCTCTCTCTTGTCCGTTATTTTGCTTTACTTTTTTTTACAGCATCGTTGCATGCTCAATATCCTCTTTTGGTTTATTACGGCTGTACCTATGATGTTAAATATTTTGAGAGGTATAAGACGGTCGTTTTAGATCCTGATTTGTATCGTGATGTTCATGGGTTACGTAGTCGAAGCTTTGCGTATCTTAGTTTAGGTGAGATAAGTAATGGTAGATCCTATTTTAATACAGTGAAAAAATATCAGTTGATTGAAGGAAGAAATGAAGAGTGGGGAAGTCATCATATTAAGATTTCCGATAAGCGATGGGAACATTTACTGTTGACTGTCGTGATACCACCGATTATTGAAGCGGGGTATACGGGTCTTTTCCTGGATACTGTAGACTCATTACTTGCGCGTAAAATTCCGAATAATGAGATTGTTGGTTTGATAAAAGCTATCAAGAAACGGTATCCAACACTCAAACTAATGCTTAATAGAGGGTTTGAAATTGCCGATATGGTTCCCATTGATGCACTCTTGTATGAATCAACGATTTCTAGTTATGATTTTAGAAGTAAGAAATTTTCACTCTTTAGTTATGATTTTAGATTCTTACCAAAACAAAAAATTGAGCGGTACAGTGTTGATTATTGGAACAGAGATGAACCGCGAGAGATGGCAAAAATTTACAAAATTGCTTTAGCCAAAGGCTATCAGCCACTTGTTACCGATATATCGTTAAATGAGCTTCCAAATGTTCGATTGGATGTGGATAAAAGTAGACTAGAATTTGATAAATGAGTTTTTTATAAAATAAGGGATGGCGAAGATGAATATAATTATTTTCATACTATTTTGTATGGCTACGACCCTTTATTCTGTAGAAATATCAGAGTTTATGAAGCCTAGGAATACCCTTCAACGAGAATCTGTTGAAGTTTCCCCAATACGTAATAAACGGTCTATTGAAAGAAAAAATGTTCTTTTATCTCCGCCCCCCCTTGTCGTATCAACAGCCGCTGTAAAAATTGAACTTGATATTCCACATACGTTAAGTGAGCTAGGAGAAAAACTTAATCTAAACGACTATATTGCGCTCGTACTACATGATGGGTCAGATCGATCAAATGGAGGGTATGATGCAAAACTTCAGGAGCTTCAAGGGTTGATAGATCAAAGCCGATACGATTTTATCCTTTCCTTTCAAGCTTTTGTTTCAGCAGCTCAACTTCCTACTTATACCGAGGGTATGGGTACGACCATGAGTATTCGAACGGGTGTTATTGCTACTAAATTATTGTATGATGGGAGCCGTAATTTTTATCTAAATGAGAATAAAACATTGATAGAGCGTTTTAGTAAGGTGAAAAAAATATCAATTAAAGAGCAGATGCGACTCTACAGTACCGAATTATATTTACATTTATTGGAATTACAAGGGCGTAAAAATTATTTAAAAAAATATCAGGATTTGAATGACAATGTGTATCGGATGACGATGCAAAAGCATGAGCATGGGGTTGACAACAATGCCTACAACCAAATCAATGCAAAAATTGATCAACTTGCTTTAGAAAAACTTGCATTAGGATTACAATACGATTTATATTCGGCAACTGTCTCCTTTAAGCAAGCTGCGAATATATCACCCAATCATGATATTAGTTTAGATTGGCCAACTATAAATATGCCAACAGGCTCAGTTGAAATATTGCAACGATCGGCAATTGATAAAAATTCGCAAGTTAAGTTAGCAGAAACTCTTCTAGGATTAAAAAAAGTCGAAGTTCAAAGTGAAAAAGGTAAAAAAGATTGGGAAGTGAATTTTAATGGATTTGCAGGAATTGGTTACGCTAATACGGTAACTACCGTTAGCGCATCTCAGGCTTCAGGTGCCAATTGGATCGTTTCTTTGCAGGCAACCCATCCTATAAATCCGCATCAAGTTGATTTGGCTATTGAAAAAAAGATGGTGGAAGCGTTGAAAGAGAAGAGTAATATAACTTTGGCGCAGGAAGCAATTGTCGGAAGAGTGAATAAGCTGTTTGTGGAGTGTGAACGTGAAAGTCAGATGTTACAGCTTTTATCCGTGCAAAAAGAGCTTATGGATCGTCATTTAAAGATAACAAAATATCGTCTTGAAGGGGGGCTTGAACCTTACTCTTCCTATGCTACAAGTATGAAAAAAATGATTGAAGTTGAGGAAGAAATTCTGTCAGGACAAATTCGTCAAGCGCGTAATCGCTTTGAACTGCAACTTCTGAGTGAAGATTCTCAATTATGATTGAAAATCCCGAAAAAGTTCGGATTGTTTTGGTAGGTGAGGGGACGTACCCGTATGAAGTTGGCGGGGTGAGTGTTTGGGCTCATTTGTTGATACAAAATCTTCAAGAGATTGATTTTATTTTGATGCCGATTATGATGCACCCATACGTTAAGTTAAAGTATGAGGTTCCATCCAACGTCATCGATGTCATAAAAGTGCCACTTTGGGGGACAGAGGAACCTACAGAATATGTAAGAGCTGTCCCTTTTTCTACAATTTTGTATTCTAAAATAAGAACGACAGAAAGCATTATTAAAGAGAAATTTATCCCTATTTTTGATACATTAGTCGATCATATTTATGGTATTACCGACGATATGGATGAGCTTGGTGAGATACTCTTTCAGTTTTATTGGTTTTTTCAGACGTACGATTACCATACGACATTTCGATCTAAGCTGGTGTGGGACAAGTTCAAAGAAAAAATCGGGCAAATTTATGCAGATGCGCAGGGGGATGTACCCTCTGTTTATGATACGGTAGAAGCATTGCGTTATATGTTTCGTTTTTTTATTACCCTTTTGCCCCCTGTTCCGTATGCTGATATTTATCATACTTCAGCTGCGGCCTTTTGTGGATTACCGTGTTTGATTGCCAAAAAATTACATGGAAGCCGTTTTCTTCTGACGGAACATGGTATTTACATCCGTGAACAGATGCTTCAAGCCTCACGGATAAAAATGCCGTTGCGTACCAAAGAGTTTTTGATGAATCTTATTACTATGGTGGCACGTATTAATTATTATCATGCCGATATTATCTCCCCTGTGTGCGATTATAACAAGAGGTGGGAAGAACAATGGGGGGCGTTACCCTCTCGCATTCGGACTATTTATAATGGTATCGATACCGAGCGTTTTAAGCGGCTGGATCTTCCTTCCCGTGAACGTCTAACTGTTATTATGGTAGCACGAATTGACCCGCTCAAAGATATTGAAAGTTATATTCATACGTGCGCCTTGGTGGCAAAAGAGATCCCTACTGTGTTATTTAAAATGTACGGGCCCAAGCTTGATCCTGATTATTATGAACTGTGTGAAGAATTGGTTATCTCATTGGGAGTCCAAAATAATTTTGTTTTTGCTGGATTGACCTCTAATCCAGTTGAAGCCTACAATGAGGGGGATGTTGTCATGCTTACTAGCATATCCGAAGCGTTTCCCTTTGTCGTACTTGAAGCTATGGCATGTGAACGAGTAATGGTTTCTTCAGACGTAGGAGGAACCAAAGAAGTACTACTTGAAGGGCTTGGATTTGTCGTGAAACCAAAAGATTATAAGACATTTGCCCAAAAAGTTCTTTTGGTTTTAAACGATAGAGTGATGAGAGAGGAGATGGGTATCGCAGCACGTGAACATGTCTTGAATGGGTTTCGTATTGAGGATATGGTCTTTAATTATCGTAAATTGTATCGTGATCTTTATGAAATACCTTCGAGTGTAGAGTTGGCACATCATCGAAATACTCCTTCTGAAGAGAAATTGAGTGATGATGAACTGGAAGCGGAAATTTCCGAACTATTTAGTAGTAGTGATGATAAATAATGATGTCTGAAGAATTTTATATAGGAGCAGAGTC
Source organism: Sulfuricurvum sp. (assembly GCA_041661705.1). Classification (GTDB taxonomy): domain Bacteria; phylum Campylobacterota; class Campylobacteria; order Campylobacterales; family Sulfurimonadaceae; genus Sulfuricurvum. Next base: position 37,156 of record JBAZTZ010000008.1, on the reverse strand, counting down.
TCAAACATTTCAGCGTGTCAGAGAATGGCGCGTATTGTATGAGAATCTTATAGCCAAGCGTGGAAAGCCTCTCAACCATTGGGAAATAACAGCTCTTTTAGAGATTTATGGGCTACGAGATATTGATGCGCATGAAATATATGGTTTTGAGAATCTTTTTGAGTTTGCTAAGATGATGGTTGTTTTTATTAATGACTATCAATATGAAGTTAAAACATTTGAACTCGAAGCTCCCCCTTCCAAGGTAAAACGGATTGTGGTTAATTATTTCAAAGGGATGGCGTTTGCTCTTCCAATGCTAATTCAAGTTTTTTTTACGTTAGTAATTGGTTATGGACTGTGGTCAAGCTTGGAGTTAGACGTTCGGACAGCAACGGCGATAGCAATGGGGACATTTGCTGCTCTAGTAGTTACAGGAGGACCTGCTCAAGCGATTGGACGTAAAGGACTTTTTTATATCAAAATGGAAGAATATAATCTTGCGTATTCGATTACTGTTAAGCTTTTTAAGATCTTTTTTATTCAGATTCTTATTTTTGGGGTCTTGGTAGTCATATTTAATCTTTTTTTTAATTATATCCCTTACGATATGATGTTTTACATGATGGTTTATTATCTATTACTATCATTTTTATTTACCTCTTTCTCAATTTTTTATATGTTGGAAGAGTATGCTATAATCGCACTCTATGTACTTCTAGGAGTAGTTCTCGTATATGTTTTTCATATACTCTTTTTTCATTTTGGGATTATTCTTTCACAGGTTTTATCGCTTATTTTTTCAAATATCATAGTCTTACTAGACGCATTCCGAAGAGTTAGAAATTTAAAAGCTAAAAGTCGTGAAAAAGAAGGTGATGCCGAGCCTAGACTCTCTCTCCTTTTTTATTCACTTAATCCGTATATGATGTATGGAACATTCTATTTTATTTTTTTGGTGACGGATCGACTTCTTGCGTGGAGTGCTATCCCTTATCAGCCTTATTTTATATGGTTTAATGTACGTGATGAGATCGGGTTAGACTGGGCTTTGATAGTTTTGATTTTACTTATTGGGATGAGTGAAGTGATTATTTATGAATTTATGTATCGGGTTAATGATGATATTATCGCACATCGCTATGATGAAGCCGACAAATTCAATCGCGCCTATCGTCTTTTTTTCATTAGGTACACTTTGGTCTTTCTTATTGCTTCTATTTTTGTTATTATGTTGGTTTATATGGGTGTTTATTTACTTCATAAATATATGCAGTGGGAATTTTTGGATGTTTTTTTTGTTGCACCGACTCCATGGATATTTTTGTTTGCAGCGATTAGTTATGCCTTTATGTCGAGCGCATTGACTAATATTCTATTCTTTTTCTCGTATTCACGATATAAGGCGGTCTTAAAAGGAATCTTTATTGGGCTACTTGTTAATGTTTTTGTTGGCTTGATATTGAGTCGATTATTGGGATATGAATATGCTGTTATTGGATTATTGGCAGGGTCGATTGTGTTTTGGGCTTACGTAACCCATTTTGGTAATAATTTTTTCAAAAATTTAGATTATTATTATTATTCTGCATACTGAAAGGACTTATATTGAATCAACTAATAACAATTGGTATGCTAGTGGTAATTCTTCTCCTAACGGGCTGTGCTTCCAAAGAAGATGAATTTGAAGCATTAAAAAAAGATCTTTTAGCTGAAAAACCCATTGCCATTTACAGTGTTCCATCTACTGGAATTTATCTTTCGGATAGATGGAAAGAGCGCTCGGTTCTAAAAAAATTCCCTTTTATTGGATCATTGACCCCTTTTGACTTTCAAGGAAAATTTCATACTGATTTTTATGATGGAATGAAAGTTTCATGGAGTGCGGTGAGTTTGGATAAGGTTGACTGGTCGGATCTCTCAAAGAATCCTTCTTTGGTCGATATTATTACCATTGAGAGCGTCGGGATTGCCCAATCGGGAAGTATGACGGATGATTTTATGAATAATATTGGGAAAGCCTATAATATTTCCCCTGCTAATATAGCTATTTTAAAACAATGGATTGAGAAAGGGGGAGTGTTATGGAGTGAATCTGGAATATCTGCAAGTCGATTTGAAACTTTTTACCCCTACGGTGGCATTAATGATTCAAAAACAATGACGCTATTTTCTAAAGATCATGGGAGTATATTCGGAGTTCCAGTGCGCTACCGCATACTAAAAAGTGTTTCAGTTGATATGGTTAATTATACACCCGAAGCAGTGACACTTAAAGCCGCACCCTCTGCACCTCAACTTTTGGGTGTCTCAAAAGTAATCTTTTCACCGATGAGTTTTATTGAGTCTTATCCCATCATCCAATCGAATCCTCTTTTGGTGGATAGCAAAGGTACGACTTATGCAGGTTACGAAAAATTGGGGAAAGGGATGATTGTTACTATGGTTCCCACTATCTACTGGCATGCGGATGATGATGGCGAACTTTATCGCTGGAAGCTTCTTTCATGGGTGTTACAAAGCAGAGGAAATGAAGTTGCAAAATTTCTTGAAAATCCAAAGCTCAAACAATAACTGAGATAAAAAAGTGCTAATACCTGCCTATATTGATTTTGTTGCGCTTCCGTGGGTTCTTGAAGTCTTAATTCCCGAGTTTATTAAGCTTCTTTTTCTTATGCCACTCTTCTTTTATTGGATACCATCTAGGGTATTCCCTCAAATCGGGATGCGTGATGGTTACGATAAAATAATGTTTAATATTCTTTATATGTTACTTTTTATTGAAACAGTAGTTCCGTTAATGCTTGTTTTTGGTATTTTCAGTTTTCCTCTATTTGTTGTAATAATTATATTTACTAAAATCTTATTCATGAAATTTTATGAAAAAATTGCGCTAAGACTTTATTTTATTAACTTCCAAAATAAGATGATGATTACCGCACTGGATATATTGGACGATTTAGAAGGTTTTCGCAATAAAATTAAAAAAAATATTCTTGATAAAGTAAATGAAAAGTGGCAATCATTCTCATGGATTTTTGCAGTTCAAGCTATAGTTATTATGATTATCTTTTTTTATCCTGCTTTTTTAATGACGATACGAGGATTTTTAACCTTCACGTATGGGGCTCCGGATACAGCACAATTTTTTGAATGGGTTTCATTCTTGTATCGTGGAGAACTTTTTTATGAGGGTAAAACTTTTGGTGCCGATTTCTACGGAACTACGATTTTTGCTTTTTTTGTCGCCAATCTTTCGAATGCTTCACTTCATATTGTCTTTAGTCTCTACCCATTTTTTACGGTATTATTTCTCCTTTTTGGGCTCTTTTATTTTGTACAAAAAATGACCGATTCGACTGCTACGGGTCTTTTTGCAGTATTTTTATTTGGCACGGTTCTAATGAGTCCATTGATTGATTTTTTTGCAGGGTGTAGTTACACAACGCCTAACCCGACTGTGACTCATTTTCTTGGATTTAATTTTTACTTGCCATGGCCTCTTGATAGTTTGAAGATTAATCCTGGATTAATAGGAATGATCCCCTACACCCGAAACTCTTCTGGTCTTCCGTATGAGCTTAGCTACGTTTTTTTTCTACCGAATCTTTATTTCTTCATTAAATCATTCGTCTCTGATGAACGGCATTTTATCTGGTGGTATGGTGTCACATTGATGATGATGTTTACCTTTCATGGGGGGATAGCTTTTTATCTTGTAGCGGCAAGTATTCCCATTACCATATGGGCAGTAATTAGTGGAAAAGTTTCATTTTATAAGCTTAAATGGGGTGCAATAGCTGTTGTGGCAGGGGCAATGGCTGGGAATGCATGGCTTCTTTCAATTTTCAAGTATGGTGGTCTTGGACCAATTGGGGCTGCTGCTCCAATTATTGATGCAACTCTTCATAAGTTGGGACTTGTTCAAAAATCTGCAGATCAGGCACCAGAATTTATTTCAGATAGTGATCTTAATTTTGAAGATATGAATCTACTTTTACCTTCAATGGCACTTTTTATATTTGTTGGAGCAGTGATTCTATTATTTATTATTGCGCTGATGACAAAGCGTCGTTTTGAATGGGGAGCAGTCTTACTAGCAACGATAGGGGTTCTATTTATTTATATGGCAACTATTTTTGGAGTTCCAAAATTGGTTGATGCTACGAGAGCCATTGAAGCACTGTTTTTAGTATGGTCTATCGTAGTGGCATTTTATTTTTATCTCCTTGTTGTTGTTCCCCTTGCTCGATTTGCACGTTCTAGGGCGGTACGTTTTTTTTACTCTTTACTAGCATTAATTATGGCAGCCTCCGTAGCATGGATTACCCCTAAATGGGTTGAACAGGATGAATTTTGGAAAGATATTACAAGTATCGAGTATTCTGATTTTGCTTATTGTGCCTATAAGATTAAAAGAGACTATCAACCATTTACGTGGACGATAATTTCTTACAATCCTGAATATGCTGAAATTTTGACCAAAGGGTACCATTGTAATACACAGGATTTTCTTCAAGATTATGATGCAGCCGATAGGTTTCTAAGAATTCCGACACCACTGGTCTTTATATTTTTGGAGAACCGTCCACATACGTATAAAGGAGTGGGTGAGTGGTACTATCGTTGGCGACCTGAGATTCAGGAAAATTTACAAAAGTGGATAATGGTATATCAGCTTCAGCATCCTGGTAGATTAAGTATTTGGTACCAATCCGATCATGCTACAATTTATTTACTTGATAATAAGGATTATATGGATGAGTTGTTTAGAGAAGAAAAACGTAAAAAAGTACATAAGGTAGATGAAGTCTTGTATCATGAAAACAATTTTAAAGATATGAAAAAATAAATGATTCTGAATAGAGCAAGAAGGGGTATATAAGAGATGAAAACTGAAAAATTAGATGGGGTTTTAACGTCCGAATTTGTTGAACGGTGGGGAGATGCTTACCAAAAGTTTTATGGTTATCGCAGAGAAGGAAAATTTTTAGCGGTTCCTTCTCTTGGGGGTGGGCGAACGTGGTGCTATCTTCCAGGACTTACCTACTCGGATGTGAAGAGAGCAGATGCAGCTGCTTTACTAGCGAACGTGAGCGGAAAAGAGTTTAATATTCGAACATTAGATCCAGATAAAAATTCTTTTGAGTCGTCTGAGCCCGTAACGATGCGTATTTGGATCGCCAATCAAACCAAAGAGATGGTTTTTGGTCGTATTCATGCAACAAAGCGACGAAACCTTCGTAGGGCAGATGATAATGGTGTGGTATGTCGTATTGGGAATGATACGAAGTTAATGGACGATTTTTACCATCTTTATACGATGACAATGCATCGCCTTGGTACTCCGCCCCTAGCTAAGAAGCTTTTTGAAACGGTAGGGAAGTTTATCGAACTTGAAATAGCGATTGCTTACGTGAATGAAGAACCTGCTGCTGCTCTAGTGGTGGTTTATGATGAAAAAATTGCATGGAATCCTTATGCGGCATCGGATCGAAAGTTTGGGGATACTTTTGCGAATGAAGCGGTTTATAGGGATGCAATTTATCGTGCTATGGATAAGGGAAAAGAGATATTTGATTGTGGACGAAGTCCTTACGGCGGCGGAACGTATCAATTTAAAAAAAAGATGGGGGCACAGGCTATCGGTTTAGGTATCCTTCGGCATAAAGAGGAGAATATATATGCAAAATATTCACTGGCATCGAATTTGTGGAAACGGCTACCCAAGTGTATCGCCGATTTTGTAGGGCCTAAATTAAGACGTTATTTGGCAGATTCATAAAATAGTACGGGTATAATAACAAGAGTTTTTCGGTGTTTAAAATAGAATTAAAATAAGCATTCCCTAGGAGATTGAAGTGGATACAGAAACTAAAGAGGTATTGAATAATCATTTTTCAATTGTAATTCCAGTTTATAATGAAGGGAAGATGATTCGCTCTGTTTTGGAACATCTTCGAAGCGATTTGGATGGGTATGGACTGGCGGGACGTTACGAAATCGTATGCGTTAATGATGCCTCACGTGACAATAGTGGTGAAATTTTACGTGGTATTGATTTTATTCATCTTGCTGAGCATAAAATTAACAAAGGGTATGGGGCTGCACTTAAAACGGGAATTCGTGCTGCATCCAATGAAACAATTCTTATAATGGATTCAGATGGTCAGCATTTAGCGCAAGATATTCCAAAGCTTCTTGAATATTATGAGGAGGGGGGAATGGTCGTCGGTGCTCGAGGTATTACGCAGACTCAATCAAAACGGATTCTGGGGAAAATACTCCTAAGCTGGTTGGCAAACCACTTGTTTGATTACGATATTAAAGATCTAAACTCAGGTTTTCGTATCTTTAACCGTTTGGATGCTATTCGCTATTTTCATGTTTGTTCGGATCGTTTTAGTTTTACAACCTCTCAAACTCTAGCCTATCTCTCCGATGAAAAGCCAATTATTTATATTCCTATCAATATCCAAATGCGTACTCAGGGAAAAAGTATGGTCAATGCGAGAGCAGGTTTTCGGGCAATACTAAAAGTATTGCAAATGGCGATGATTTTCAAACCTTTGAGAGTCATTCTTCCGGCGGTTTTCTTTTTTGGTGGACTGACATTTCTTTCATTTGGTAGAGATTTAATTACTTTTAATATGACCGATACTACATTGACACTTTTCATTGCTACGGTAATGCTGTTTGTATTTGCACTTCTTTCTGATCAGCTCAGTACGGTTCGGCGAGAAATGTGGAGTATTGGTATGAGAGATAAAGTATGATCAGTCTCACGGTTGATTATGAATTTGATTGGGGTGGACGGGTTAAAACTGCTAAAGCAATTGAACACGTTACTCTTCCTTTGCTGGAATGCTTGGATAAAGTTGGCGCTAAGGCGACTTTCTTTGTCTCTGCTGAAACGGTTTCATCAACCAAGCCAATATTACGAGCTATTGTTGACGCTGGGCATGAGATCGCGTCACATGGTTTTCATCATGATCTTCAATACGATCTTTTATCCAAAGAAGAGCTCAAAGAGGAAATCCGCACTTCAAAAGAGAGTCTTGAAGATGCCCTTGGAATTCAAGTAGTCGGTTTCCGAACTCCTCAGTTTCGAAAAAATCGTTACACAGAGGAGACTCTTTTGGATTTTGGATTTTTATACGATTCAAGTTCGGTGAATACCTCTTTGTCTGGACGCTATCAAGAGAGACAATACGAGTTTGGGTTACTTACAGAAATACCTGTATCGACTATTTATGGACGTTTTCCCGCTGGGATCAAGTGGATTAATCTTTTAGGCGCAAAGTTTGATGAAACTTCTCATAGAGTTATTTATCTTCATCCCTTTGATCTTTTGAGTATGGGTGAAACATTAAAAAGCTATTCCAAAGGGATTTCTCCTTTGGTTTTGGCTTTTTATTTGGCACGTTTTGGGACGCATCTTAATACTATTGAACAAATTGCCAAAGGATCAGTCAGCTTGGAATCTGTTGTAATGGGACAGAAAAGAGGATGAGAATATTTCATAAGGGTGAAAAAGTATTTCGAATAGTCAAGCCATTATTGATGTTATTTGTGAATATTCTTTATCTTCTACCTCGTCCTCTTACGATAGGATTATTCGGATGGATGAGAGGAATCCCTGGCTATCTTGGTATTGCGCTACGCTATGTGTATCTAAAACGGCTTTTGGGTCAAATGGGTGATAATGTAGCCGTGATGCCTGGGGCATATTTTATTGGTGATTTTTCGAGTGCATCCTTTGGTTCGCATATTAGTATATGGAATAATACATGGATTGATTGCGATGGATTACGAATGGGAAGTCATGTTATGCTTTCCCATAACTCTTCCATCATATCGGGTGAGCACCGTTATGATGAGGATGGGGTCATGATGCGCGATGCAGTCTATCCTTGTCCTGTAACAATTGGTGATAATGTTTGGATTGGTGCGGGTGCTCGTATCATTGGTCCGGTAACAATCGGAAGTAATGTTGTGATCGCTGCGAATGCAGTTGTTACAAAGGATGTTGAGAGCAATACTATAGTTGGTGGCATACCAGCACGTGTACTGAAAAGAATTAAATCGAATCACGTTAAAGAGAGCTTGGTATGAAGTATAAAGCTTATAAAAAATGGTTAATTCTTGGATTAAAAGCATTATTGATAGTAGGCATACTCCGTTATCTGATTTCTGGGATTGAGTGGAAATCATTTATCCAAGCTTTGGATGGATATAGTATGATACCTTTGATGATAGGAATTTTATTAATTATTCTTAATGATATTATACAAGGAGCAAGATGGCGTTTCCTCACTCGGGGGCAATGTTCCTTACAAGCATCATTTGAGTCGATTGTGGTAGGCGGATTCCTCAATGTTATTCTCCCTGCAAAACTTGGGGAAGTTTCTCGCCTGATTTATTTACGTAATCTTTATAATTATCCGATTAATTATGGTGTTAGCTCCATGGTGATTGAGCGCAGTGCTGATCTTTTTATGATAGCTTGTTTTTTAGCTGCTGGTGCTGGAATTGCATCAGGTAGTGTCATTTTGCAAGTGTCATCGGTATTGTTTGCCATTGTGATGGTTGGTATTATTTTTGCTATGAAGATCGGGAAGGGTAAGCTTCTTAGATCATTTTTGCAGCGAATTCCAATTCGTTTTATACGTATTTATTCCCAAAAAATTGTTCGGTTAATTGTTCGGGATTTAGGTATAAAGCGGACGCTATGGGTGTTAGGCTATACATTGTTTCTCCGTGGTATTTATTTTTTTACGGTAGCCTTTTTTATTAATCAAGTAGCATCTTTTGATCTATCGTTAGGAGAGTTGTTTGTTATCTATTTGGTCAGTTCAATTGCATTTGCTATTCCTTTAGCACCAGGCGGAGCAGGAACGTTTCATGCTGGAATGGTGATGGCAATGGGGTGGTATGGCGTGATGAAAGAAGAAGCATTGGCGATTGCTATTGTCTTTCATCTGCTTATAAATCTCGTACCAATATTTTTGGCATTGATCATTATTGTCATTAAAAAAATACCTTTATCTCGGATGGTTCGTATAGATGAGAAGAGTATCAAGATATTAAATGTTATGGAGAACGAAAAATGAGCAAGATAACGCATTATGTTACAGTGACAATTATGATTGTGGCATTTTTTTCTGGATGTGCTAAAACTGCGGAAGAAAAGCAAATTAAAGAAGAAAATAATGAAACTATTCTTCGTGTAGAGGGAATTGTTCGACCTATTGATGAGGCTAAAATATTGACAATCAATGATGGAGAGATCCTGAGTGTTTTAAAGCGCAATGGGGATCGTGTTCACAAAGGTGATGTTATTGCTGTTTATGATAAAAAATCGATTTTAATTGATATTGAGAGGATTCAAGAGAAAATTCGAGCAAAAAGAAGGGCACTGGGGTATTTCCACAAAAATGGCAGTATGCAGGAAAATGAGGCGGTGGTAAATAATGCCAAACTTCAGTTACAAAAAATTGCCCAACTCTATCACCTTGGAGCAGCGAGTAAGATAGAGTTCGATAATGCAGAAGATCGCTATTTGACATTATTGGCAAGTGGCAAAGCACAACACGTAACTGAATTAGAGCGAGAAAAATCTCATGCGGATGAGACGGGAGATTTAGAAGAATATTACGGGCAACTTGCGCAATTAAAAAATACATTGCAACATACTAATATTGTAGCAGGAACGGATGGCTTTTTGACTAACTTCAAATTACAGGCGGGTGAGCAAGTAATCCGTAGTACAGAAATAGGGCAAATTGTTAATATTGATCATGTTGTTGTGTATGGGGCATTAGCTGCAGGACTGTATCCCTTCGTTAAAGAGGGGAAGAAGGTGACAATCTCTTTTATGACAACACCACAAATACAGCGTACGGGTATTATTGATCGAATTATTCCTGTTGTTGATCCAGAACTTGGACGGATGATTTTTCAAATTCCTTTGGATAATCCAGATTATTCCTTACAACCATCGACTAAGGGATTGATTCAAGTAGCTCTTAGTAAAGCGGATCAAGGCAAAGTACGAAAAACCTATTATGAAGCGGATAAGCGTTCAAAATATATTGATATTCCTGGTGGGATAAGTGGTAATTACTCGAAATACCAAAAATATTAGGGAGAAGTAAATATGGCAACATTAGAAGAGACCCGTTATATTGCAAACACAGTCGTTCCCGAGAGCGTTAATTCCGTCACAGTTGGCGCAGGCTCTTTTATGGAGAATATTCCCTTTTTAGTCTGGCTTCTTGTTATCGGTATATTGGTGGGTATTATTATAAAATTTAGTATGCAAATCAAGAAGAATACTAAAAAGCTTTACGACAATATGGCTATTATTGAAAATTTTTCGCACTCTTCAAACAGTATTGCTATAGAAAAAGTATTTGGCGAAGTTTGTACAATGGTCGGCAGTGAATATTTGGCTATGTATACTCATCGTGATGATTGGTATGGATTAGCATTTGAAATTAAGATTAATCTTAAAGAAAAAGCGGTTTCTATTCCTCTTTTAATGAGCGAGAAGGAGGTTATGCATACAGGTGGAAAATCAGGAAATTTCTTCATTACTACATTTATTGAAAAAGATAAGAAAAGTGTTATAAAAATGTACACACGGGATAAGCCGATTGATGCGAATAGTGATATGTATCGCCAAATTCAAATCTTATGTACGAATGGGATAAAACTACATACGTTGATTGCATCGGAGTGTTCAATAGAGCGTCAATCGCGCCTTGCTCAAATAACGACAAAGCTCTCTTCTTCTTTTCTCTCTTGGCAATATGATCGTGAACGCTTTTTCTTTTTTATTGCAAATATTATTATCAAGTCAGTGCATTCTTTAGAAGTGGTGATTCATGATGAAAAGAACAATATTACTTTTAATTATGGAAAAAAAGGGGCTGCAGGGATCGTAAAAGAGTTCTATATTCACCATTCAGGATGTCGTATGAGTATCGTGACTGAAGCGGCACTTGATTCTGTACAGCTCAATACGATAGGGGGGTTTGTTGATTCATCGTATTCATTGTTTGTTCAGGAAGAAGATAATTTAAAACATGCCGAGCAATTTTTACAATTCTTGATACATTCCAATGATGCGATGGAGTTAGAATTTCCTTATTTTGCGCACCATTCACAAATGGTCGAAGTGGTTGCTTGTCGTCTTGCGAGAAGTTTGAATATTGATTCTAAAACACTTGGGAATCTTAAAATAGCAGCTAAAATTCATGATATTGGGATGATTGCCGATGTCAGTTTTTCTTTAGGTAAAGAAGATAAGCTCACAGAAAGTGAGATGGATACGATTCGTAACCACCCTCTTTATGGAAGTATTATTGTTGAGCCTCTTAAGCAAATATATCCAATAGGGGATTTGATTAAGTATCACCATGAGCGTTATGATGGACAAGGGTATCCATTAGGACTATTGGGGGATGAAATTTCTTTACCAGCGCAAATTCTTGGGTTTGCGGAACATTTTACAGGACTAATCAGTGATCGTTCTTATCGTGCGGGTTATCCATTTGAAAAAGCGGTAATTGAAGTAAAAAAATTATCAGGGCAAGCATTTAACCCTATTGTTATACGGGCATTTGAGCAAGAAGAAAATGCTATTTTTGTAGATCTAAGTGTTTATAAACCCAATCTGGCTCGTTAAATTTCGGCTAAAGTATCTCTTCCTCCTCCTCTCATTATTTTTTATACTGACAGGGTGTGGTGATAATGCGTCGATTGAAATCCTTGAAATCAATAATAGTGCGGAGAACAAAAATTCTGTAATTGTTGTGGGGAAAATCACCCCTCGAGATGGGATGTTAAGTATCTCCTATAGTGGTGAGTGTGGTAAATCCTATTATCATGATATTCAAACGCTGGATGGGGTATTTACGCAAGCGGTTGAAACGATGTTTATCCATGATGTAGATCTTTTTTTATCGACATCAAGCGGTGGAGAAGTCTCTAAGGGTATTCATTTTGGAAGCAGTGAAAATGGGCAGAAAAAACATGGTAGAGAGTGTGATTATCTTAAATTAGAGAGAGGGTATGAAAGCGACCCCTTAGTATATGTTATCGAAGAGAGTTGCTATGAGATTGGGGTTAAATACGGTTCATGTATCTCACGCCAACATCTCAATATCGTATGTAAAACAGGAACAGATGTTTCTATACCATTTCGATGCCGAGACCGCCTTGATACAAAAGAAGGTATCGAAGCGGGAAGAATTTAATCAAAGTCTCCCATCAGCATTATCAATAATAGATTTGATGTCAAAAATGACCTGATTGCTGTTATTGAATTGTAGTGTTTTATAGTTATTGTGTGCAACTGCCAAAATGATTGCATTGTAATCATCCATATTTGGATTTTGGATAAGATTGAGATTGTATTCGTGGTTAACTTCATCAGTATCAGCCCAGTAGTCCGTTATATCAACGTTGCATCCAAACTCATTTAGCTCTTGAATTACATCTATGACTCTACTATTTCTTATATCTGGACAGTTTTCTTTAAATGTAATGCCTAAAACGAGAATTTTTGAGCCTTCAATTTTATGACCTTTTCTTATCATAAGTTTTATCACTTGATTTGCTACATAGATTCCCATATTGTCATTTAGTCTTCTACCTGCGAGTATTATCTCTGGATTGTAGCCAACTTGTTGAGCTTTATGGGTTAAGTAGTAGGGATCGACACCGATACAGTGACCACCAACCAAGCCTGGTCTAAACGGTAAGAAATTCCACTTTGTCCCTGCTGCTTCGAGTACATCATTTGTGTTGATTCCCAATTTATTGAAGATAATAGCCAGTTCATTAACAAATGCGATGTTAATATCCCGTTGAGAATTTTCGATAACTTTTGCTGCTTCGGCTACTTTTATAGTCGGAGCCAAATGTGTTCCTGCCGTGATGATGCTTGCGTAAAGCTCATTTACTTTTTTACCTATCTCTATCGTACTTCCAGCGGTTACTTTTTTGATTTTTGTAACGGTGTGTTCTTTGTCCCCAGGATTGATTCGCTCTGGTGAGTATCCACAAAAGAAGTCTTGGTTAAATTTTAAGTTAGAGAATTTTTCAAGAACAGGAACGCACTCCTCTTCGGTTGCACCTGGATAGACCGTTGATTCATAGATCACTATGTCATCTTTTTTGAGAACTTTGCCTATGGTTTCACTTGCTTTTATAAGAGGGGTTAAATCGGGACGTTTATTTTTATCGATAGGTGTTGGTACGGTGACAATAAAGATATTACAATCTTTAATATCTTCAATATTCAGAGTAAATTCCATTCCATTGGTAAGTGCCTCTTTTAGTTGTACCTCGTTGAGTTCAAGCGTTCGGTCATGACCAGCTCTAAGCTCGTCGATTCTCCATTGAGAGATGTCAAAACCGACAACTTTGTATTTAGATGAAAAAGCGTGCGCTAAGGGAAGCCCAACATAGCCTAACCCGATGATACAAATTTTACACTCTTGTAAAGAAATCTCTTTTTGCATTATTTTGTCCCTTTTATGTCATTTATATACCATGAAATAGATTCTTCCAATCCAGCTTCGAGGGAATGAGTCGGAACATATCCAAGTAATCGTTTCATTTTATCAATATTTGCATTAGAATGTCTAATATCTCCAGCTCTAAAATCTCGATAAATTGCTTTTTTCATTTCAAAATCAGAAAGATTTTTTGCTAATCCTTCATTAATAGCTTGATACAAATTATTGAGTGTTTCACGTCCACCTATTGCGGTATTAAACGCTTCTCCAAATGATTGTTCATTGGTTGATGTTGCTGCCAATATGTTTGCTTGAACTACATTTTTAATATAGGTAAAATCTCTGCTTGTTTCTCCATCACCGTTGATGTAGACATCTTCATCTTTTAGAAGCGAACCCACCCATTTGGGAATAACTGCCGCATACGCACCATCTGGATCTTGTCTTTTTCCAAAAACATTAAAATAACGTAATCCTATCGTCTGGAGTCCGTACGTTTTGTAAAAGACTCCCGCATAAAGCTCATTGACCATTTTGGTAACGGCATACGGAGAAAGGAGATTTCCTGTTCGTGATTCTACTTTTGGTAGTTCTTGAGAGTCACCATAGACGGAACTGCTACTTGCATAGACAAATCGTTTGACTCCATTATCTTTTGCGGAGGTCAAAATATTTAAAAAGCCCGTAACATTGGAATCATTGGTATTGATTGGGTTATCAATTGAGCGGGGAACGGAGCCCAAAGCTGCTTGATGGAGAACGAAATCAATCCCATTTACTGCTTTGTTGCAATCCTCTAAATTCCGAATATCGCCTTTGATAAAATTAAATCTTTCCCATTGTGCTACCGTGACATTTTTTTCTATATCATCCAAGTTATGTTGATACCCTGTTGAAAAATTATCGAGTCCAACAACCGTTTGGTCAAGCCCCAAAAGCGTCTCTACTAAGTTGGAACCGATAAATCCAGCACATCCTGTGACGAGCCACTTTTTTGGATTGGATTTGAGGTCTTCTTTTATTTTTTCGTATTTCATTTATTTATCCTTTTTTTTACGTGTCAACACAAAAACAAAAACGGCGATAACGGCGATAAGTATATAAATATTCCCTTGCTCATCCATGAATTTCCTTTAATAATTTTTTCATAATTTCGATATGGTAACTCTCTTGAAAATTGATAAACTCAAAAAAAGTAGAGAGTTTTTCATCGGTGATAAGTGCGGATAATCGTCGGCACTCCTCTTTTGCATTTTCCTCTTCAGTAATTCCGTCATGTAGAAATTTTTCCATATCGGTAATCTTGTAGGTTCGTGGATGGAGCATTCGAGGAAGTGATAGGATTCCCATTTTTGCCATCATCTCTCCAAACGATCGGAGATGAAAATGGGACTCGTCGATCAAATCTTGGAAACTGCCGTATTGAAGGGGTGTCGAAGCGCGCATTTGGGAATAAAAATAAACCATAATAAGCTCGTACTCTTTGTAACTCTCTTCAAACAAAAAGAGGGTGAGGGCATCAAGCTGTTGCGAGGATAGAAACGCATCTTCCCATTGACGTTCGCGATTAAATGCCGTTAGTGTTTCATCAAATGCTACATCTGTTAGATATTCGCGGAGTGTTTGGAGTATGTAGTATTCATCGTGAAGCAGTCGTTGTGAAAGTTGAGAATCATCATAGTGTTGTTGCATTGCTTCTATTTCTTTGATGGTCGTATTCAAAAGCCCAAAGAGTGTTTCCGATTCAATAGAGAATTCTTTGTCACGCTCATAATCGTAGGAGATATTACTTTCCACTAACGTTTCGGCAACCCATTTTAGATGACGAAACTCGATAACTGAAAATTCATACAGCCGGTTTTTGATCTGTAAATCAGTCGTAGCAAATGAGGCAAAAGCAATTCGAAGCCATAGCTGGTGCTTACGTCGGAAAAAAGTTGTATCAATCATAGTTCTACCTCGCAATCCATTCCGATTTCAATGGCATGAAGCTCTTCATCTATCCCTTTTTCTTTATTCGTTTGATTGATTTGCGCTGCATCAAATGAGGTGAGTACCATTTGGGCGCACGCTTGTTGTTTGGCAGGGCCAAGGGCTACTTTTTCGGTCAACTTTTGGGCTGCTTTGTGAGCATACTCTAGCGTTTCTCCTTTGATCATCTCCGTAAACATAGAGCCAAAAACGACCGTATCATGACATCCATTGGTTGCATAACCGACATTCGTAATAGTTTCGCCGTCGCAGTTGATATAAAAAATGACAAATTCGCCAGTTGTTTCGCTATGTCCGACACCAACGCCTGTTGGATTTTCGAGCGGACCGTAATTCTTGGGGTGCATGAGGTGCTCGATAACCTCTTGATTTAAGTTATTTTCCATAAAATTATTATACCGTAACGTATAGCCCTCTGTAAGAGATTTCACCGTACAATCACGTTATGAAAACAAACCCTCCTGAAACTTTCCGATTTTTACCCACAACCCGTGCCGAGATGGATGCACGGGGGTGGGATGTGTGTGATGTTATCCTTATTAATGGTGATGCCTATATCGATTCCCCTTTTATTGGAATTGCAGCCGTGGGGCGTATTTTGGAGCGTGAGGGGTATCGTGTTGGGATTATCGGGCAGCCTGATATTACGAGCGACGTTGATATTAAGCGTTTAGGAGAGCCGAGACTCTTTTGGGGGGTGAGTGGTGGAAGTGTCGATTCGATGGTTTCCAACTACACGGCGACCAAAAAATTCCGCAACAACGATGATTACACCCCCGGTGGAGTGAACAATAAACGCCCTGATCGTGCCGTCCTCGTCTATACGAATCTTATCCGTCAATATTTTAAAGATACTGTCCCTATCGTTCTTGGCGGTATTGAAGCGAGTTTACGCCGTGTGACCCATTATGACTATTGGACGAACAAACTACGTAAACCTATCCTTTTTGATGCCAAAGCTGATTTTTTGATTTACGGAATGGGGGAAGGGGCGATTATTGCTCTCCCAAAAGCATTGGAAGAGGGGCGATCACCACAGGATATTCGAGGGGTCTGTTATATCTCTAAAGAGCCAAAAGAGGGGTATTTAACGTTACCCTCTCACAAAGAGTGTTTGGAAAACAAAGAAAAATACATTGATCTCTTTGATGCGTTTTACGATCATAATGACCCGATTAGTGCTATGGGGTTGTGTCAAGAGGTGGATGGACGATACTCTATACAAAATCCTCCAGCCGATTATCTCGATGAAAATGAGATGGATGCAGTATCGGCATTGCCCTTCACCCGTGAGCTTCACCCTTATCACCGTCCACAAGGTGCGGTTAAATGTTTGGAGACGATCAAATTTTCCATTATGACCCATCAAGGGTGCTGGGGAGAGTGTAATTTTTGCGCTATCGGGGTGCATCAGGGGAGGACGATTCGTACCCGAAGTGAAACGTCTATTTTGGCGGAAGCGACACAGTTTACCGAATATAAAGATTTCAAAGGGATCATTAGTGATGTAGGAGGTCCTACGGCGAATATGTATGGCTACGAGTGTAATAAAAAGCTCAAGCACGGTACGTGCGCCCATCAGCGGTGTGTCGATGATACCCATCTTTGCAAGTCAATGAAAGTGGATCATACTCGTATTATTAATCTCTTGCGACGGTTGCGTGAAGTAAGGGGGGTTAAAAAAGCGTTTGTAGCTTCAGGGGTACGTTATGACCTTATCACTGAGGATAAACGGCAAGGGTATGAGTATCTCAAAGAGATGGTGAAGTATCATATCTCAGGGCAGATGAAAGTTGCACCCGAACACACCTCAGATCACGTCCTTCATCTCATGAACAAACCTGGTAAGCAAACGTTGGTTGATTTCAAAAAACTCTACGATCAGCTCAATCGTGAAGAGGGTAAAAAGCAGTTTTTGACCTACTATCTTATCGCCGCTCACCCAGGATGTACCGAAAAAGATATGCACGATTTGAAGAACTTTACGACCAATGAACTCAAGATGAATCCTGAACAAGCGCAAGTATTTACTCCGACTCCTGGAACGTATTCAGCGGTGATGTATTACACCGAGATGGATCCGAAAACGCGTGAGAAGATATTTGTTGAAAAAGATACGGCACGCAAAGAGAAGCAAAAGCAGATTGTTGTCCAAAAGGACAATTTTAAAAGTGGGTTTGGGAGTTAACAGAGCCTAAAGAAACTGGGGTTTCCCCGTGTGGAATCCTTGTGAATAGGTAATTCCAAGATCGGCGACGATAGTGAGTATCTCCTCACTTGAAACGAATTCTGCTATGGTCTCAATACCGATACGGTGTGCAAAATCAATGATGGATTCAACAACAATGCGGTGGCGCGGATTTTGATCGATATTTCGGATGAGAGAACCGTCGATTTTTAAGAAATCAACATTGAGTTTGAGGATATTTTCATAATTTGAGTAGCCGCTTCCAAAATCATCAATGGCGATAGTCGCTCCTAGATCTTTCATTCGACTAATAAAGGAAGCAACTTCTTCGAAATTTTCAATCCCTTCGGATTCAAGGATCTCAAAAACAATACGTTTTGCTGTCCCTGTTTGGTTTAAAATCCTCTCTATTGTCGTAATAATATGAGAATCGAGAATATCTGAGCTAGAGAGATTAATAGAAAAGTGTTCGGTACGGTTGCTAAACGTATGACAGGCCTGATAGATCACCTCTTGGGTAATTTTTGAATAAAGTTTTGTTTTTTGAGCAATGGGTAAAAAATCATTGGGAGGAATAAGCGTTCCATCTTCACGTTTAATTCGTACCAATGTCTCATATTTATCAATTTTACCTGTTCGACAGTTAACGATTGGTTGGTATTGACAAACGATACGGTGTTCAATAAGAGCCTGTCGTATTTGGGCGGACATAGCGATGTTTGTTTTGTATAGCTCTTCAACCCCTTCACTAGGATCGTAGATAGCATAGTTCTTTTTAAGGTCACGAGCTTTGTTGAGAGCAATGTCGGCATGAATGAGCGGTTTATCACTAGCAATAGCGACCCCTATCGTGGCTCTAAGGTGAAAAGTCTCTTCCCCGATAACAAAATTTCTCTCTCCAAATTTAGTGAGTAAAAGCTCCATATCCTTTTGAATTTCTTCTGCTGAAAGGTCACGCGGGAGAATGGTAGCAAACTCGTCTCCTCCAATACGGTAGGGTTCCAATTTCATCTCACAAAGCCAATAGGCTATTTGGTATAAGAGATCATCTCCTGCATCAATTCCGAAGAAATCGTTAACCTCTTTGAAATCATCAATATTAAAGATAGCAATCGTATTCTTAGGATAAAAAGTTAAATCTTCTTGAAGTTTTAATCGATTTGAAAGGGCTGTTAATGTGTCGTGATAAAGATTTTTGGTGAGTTCTTTCGTTTTTTCGATAATAGTTTTTTCTAAACCTCGATTGATAGCTTTAATCGTTTCGGAATAGTTTCTGACACTTTTTTGCATTGCTTCAAAGGCATTGATAATATCTAAGAATTCGAGCTGAGAAGAAACAATATTAAAAGATATGTTTTCTCCTGGTGTGTAATTATGCAATTTCATAGCAAGCTGTTTTATGGGGCGAAGGAGACTCTTGATCCATACTATCATCAGTCCTAAGGCAACAATAGAGATGATACTAATTACTGCTAAAAGGAGATAGAAATAATACATTGTCTCATCTACTGTTTTTCCCGAATAGGCAAGGGTTATAATCCCTATAGGATGAAGAGTATTGGGTTTAAAAAGTGTTTGAGTAACGGAAACGGTATACAGGTCAGATGGATTGGGTGCCTGATATGAATAGAGTGTTGTACCCTCTTCATTACTTAATTTGATACTCTTTACCTCTTCGAGTCGCGTCAGGGTATCAAGCTTTTCATTGATAGAAGGGGTAATTCCAAGAAAGAGGGAAATAGCAACTGATTTGTCGATGGTCTCGAGAAGTAAATTTGCTTTTTGCTTTTCTGCGTCTAAAGTAGTGTTTCGAACAATAAAATAGGTGGAGAGAAGCAAGATTAAAATGAGGATAGACCCTCCACTGACAAGAGAAATAAAGATTTTTGTTGAAAGTTTAGCATTTTGAAAGTACTTCATTCTGTCCACCGTGCCATTTGATAAAGTGCATCATTAAAATGATAATTTCCTGATTTGAGTGTATTTTTATTAAGGGTAATAATGGTTGAACGTTCAATTGAAATTGATCCCAATGCTCCAAGGCTCAAATCGGCAATATTGTAAACGAATGAGGGGATTTTTTTCTCTTTACTGATGGTAATTGCTTGTAAAATTGAGCTTTGACTAGCATCCAATAAATAGACAAAAGAGAGGTCACGTCGAGCAGATAGTTCATCAATATGAATAGCTATAGCCGTAAACTTCAGGGAACCTACTTTGCCTTTGTAATATAGATTTATTTTTTCTGCGACGCTTGTTGCAAATTTACTTCGTCCATCATCGTAAACAATCCCAAGCATTGCTGTGGAAGTATCATTATATTGATTAATATTATTGTCTAATGCCATGATTTTAGGGATCATTTTAATTTGTGTATCAAGTAAAAGGCTATTTTCTGCAAGCAAAAAAGGTGCGAAAAAGAATGCAAAAATGAGAAGTCGGAACATCTTAAAACCTCCACCCAGCACGAATCCAAAAATTTCGCTCTGCTATAGGATAATCTCCGGCATACGTATTTGCAGTTGCAGGATAACGGACGATGGTATTTCCAATATCTTTGACTCCTCCTTGCGCATACCATCCTTTTCGTGTGTCCATATTCCAACCTAAGGAAACATCGAGAGTATTATAGGCATTCAAATCATTACGAATATCACCAACATGACGCTTTTTACTTCCCACATAATTCCAAATGCTTCCAAGAGTCCAGTCGTTGCTAAAATCATGGGCATACGCCATTTTCACCAGATGCGATGCCGCATACGGGAGCGGAAATTCGTTATTCGATTTATCTTTTACTTCTCCTTGACTGTAGCTATAGGAAAGGGCAAGTGTATCGTTAGGTGTGAATTTCCCCCGTACTTCAGCCTCACCTCCATAAATAGTATTCTCGCCTAAATTTTGAAATGTTCCCGTTACATCACGAACTATTTGCTGAGTATTGACGAGATAGAAGAGATTGATCCCCGTAGTGAGATTAGCATTTATTTTACGCAGATATTGAGTTTCTAGTGAATTAACATGTTCGTGGGTAAGATTGGGATTTCCACCCGCATAACGGCTCCACGTCAGATACATCTCTTGAAATGAAGGGAGACGATTCTCAGAACTTCCCATAAGTTTAAAAATATCATTATAAGTCGGTTGATACACGAGTGAAGCACGTCCATAAAAGTCGGAACCAACATCGGATGTTTTCATTAATCCCAATGTAATAGCTACAGCGATTTGATCATTAATGGTCATGCTATCAGAAAGATAGAGATTAGTGCTTTGACGCTTAGCATTCTGGTATTTGAAATATTGAAATGAAGTATCAGTATAATCGATTATATTTGTGGTTAATCCTGATTTATCGGTTGTAATTGAATAGGAATCTATTGCTGCATCCCACGTGGATTCAACCCCAGCAATGAGATGGTGCGCCTCTAAGGCATCATAATGGAGTGATGCACCGCCGCTGATACGTTGACTTTTGACCATCAGTGATGCCCAATACCCCTCCGTAAAGGTGACTGTTTTGGTAGCAAGTGTAATTGGACTCAGTAAAAAAGTGTAGGTACCATCAGGGAGCGGTCGCGAATCACTTTTCCAGCTATCCTCCATCATAGATGCTTTTAAAATAAGGGTTGTATCGTTCGCTATAGGGAGGGTATACTTGCCTTGAAGATACCATGAGGGTTGTTGAAGTAATCCATCAGGGTTGGGAAGGGCATTGAGATTTCCGAAGGCACTTTGGTTTTTATAGTCGTTAAAACGACCATTTAGTTCAAATTGATCATAGTTATACGTCACACCAAAGCCTCGGTGTTCCATCCCTAAATTGGCATTTCCTATTTTTCCTAATGAATCCGTGACGCTAACTGGGGTTTCAAGATCATGACGCTGTCCAAATGCGTCTAACGAAAGTTTCCATTTTTCACCGCTATAGCGTGCCCATCCACCAAGACCCATCGCCCCCTCATCCCCTATTTGAGTAAAGGCTACACCTTTTTGATTTGAGAGAGCGTTATTCTGAGCATGAGTAATGACATTGATTGTTCCGGCATAGCCGTTGACCCCTTCGATGAAACTTCCCGATCCACGGACAACTTCGATACGCTCGATGAGCTCAATGGGTAAATTAAGATAAGCATCATATCCACTGAAAAAATGATCATTCACTACATACCCATCGATTACAAGTACTGATTGTCCATAAGCCATAGGATTGGAACCCCGAAATATTGGGGTACGATTATTCATTGTGTTGGTCGCCATATCAACACCGGGAGTCAGAGTGAGTGCTTCACCCAGCGTACGAACTCCGAATTTCATCAGGTCATCACTTTGAAGAACGGAGAGAATAAAGGGCTGATAATCAATGTTCTGATTGGTTTGAGTTGCAATTTTAGCAGTTTCAGACATATCTTCTAACAGGGAGGTTGCAACATCACTATTCGCCAATAAAACGGTTGTTGTAAAAAATGATAAGCTAAAAATAAATGGAAATAATTGCACCTGCGTACCCCCTTATAAAAAAGAACTTCACAAATGATAGCAAAAATAAAATTAATTTCTTTCTCTCTTACCTCCGTTTTAGTTATTATCATTTACAATAAACCCTTCAAAACTATTATAAATGGAATACTTTTTGCGTATCGATAAATTTTTAAATGCCGTTAACCTCACCAAACGTCGTGCAATAGCACAAGATATGATAGAAGAGGGGGTTGTTCTCATCAATGGGAAAGCCGTTAAATCTTCTAAAAATGTAGCAGTCGGTGATATTATTACCTTGGTATATTTGACCCGTGAGCAACGATTTGAAGTGTTGCAACTTCCTACTATCAAATCAACTCCAAAATCACAGCAACATCTCTATATTAAGGAGCTGTTGTGAAGCGGAGTGATTTTGAAGCGTTGTTTGAGCATCGTCTAAGTGATGATGCTATGCGCGAATTTTTAGTCTCGTTGGTGCTTAATGAAACAACATCAGCGTCTATGATCGCTATGGCAGCCGAGGTTATGCGCGAACACTCCATACTCTTGGAAGTTGCACCGAGTCTGAAATCCAAACTTATTGATGTCGTCGGAACAGGGGGGGATAAAAGCGGAAGTTTTAATGTCTCCTCTACCGTTTCGATCCTTTTGGCAGCGTGCGGTGCGTACGTAGCAAAACACGGAAACCGCTCTATCACTTCCAAATCGGGGAGTGCCGATGTTCTTGAATATTTGGGAATTAAATTGGATTTGGGTCTCAAACAAAGCGCTCTATTGCTCGAAGAGACGGGTTTTGCCTTTTTGTTTGCGCAATATCATCATCCTGCGATGAAATTTATAATGCCCATCCGTCGAAGTATTCCTGAAAAAACTCTTTTTAATATTCTAGGACCACTGACCAATCCTGTAGGGCTTTCAAAGATACTTTTGGGTGTATTTGATGAGGTGTTTATCCCCAAAATGGTTGAAGCGGCACGTGAGCTTGGGATGAAATCGGCTATCGTGGTGAGTTCTCGTGAAAAGATGGATGAGATCAGTATTAGTGATATTACGTACGCGGGGCAGTTGCATAAGGATAAAATTGATTATTTTGAGATTGACCCGCAAACGCTTGGGATACAAAAGGCACCGTTTGAAGCAATTTTAGGGGGAGATGCCGTCGTGAATGCCACTATTTTGATGAATATTTTACACAACAAAGCAACGGATGCGCAACGGGATATGGTACTTATCAATGCGGGGTATGCATTGATCGCTGAGGGGATGGCGAGTGATATTCAAGAAGGGCTAGAAATAGCACGTGATGGATTATTGAGCGGAAAAGCAGCGGATAAAATTGCCCAAATTATTGCGGTATCGTCAAAGCTATGATGATTCTTTCTCAAGATTCACTTCACCTATTATGTCAAAAAATCGCAGAGCTACTTCCCAATGGGGGAGTTGTGATCTTGCAAGGAGATTTGGCGAGTGGTAAGACGACATTGACTCAACATTTCGCTACTTTTTTAGGGCTGGAAGATGCGGTAACTTCCCCGACGTTTTCGCTTCAACAGGTGTATGGAGAAAAGCTTTATCATTATGATCTTTATAACTATGGCTTTGAGAAATTTTTGAGCCTTGGAATGATGGAGGAGCTAGAACGCAGTGGATACCATTTGGTCGAGTGGGGAGATGAAACTCTCATTGGATGGCTGAAGCGGGCAGGGTTTGAGTATTGTGTTGTCAAGATCACCAAAATCGATAATGCTAACAGAGAATATGAGGTAGAGCGTGGATAAAATAGACCATAGTCTAAAAATTGAGTCTCTTGTAAAAACGATCAAAAAACATGAGATTGTGCGTGGTGTTAGTATGGAACTGCATGCGGGTGAAGTGGTTGGATTGCTAGGACCAAACGGGGCAGGGAAAACGACCACCTTTTATATGATTTGTGGATTGGTAGAGGCAACATCGGGGCGTGTTAGCATTGATGGGGAAGATGTTTCAAATTTACCTTTGCATAAACGCTCTCAACTTGGGATCGGCTATTTACCTCAAGAAGCGTCTATTTTTAAAGATCTCACTGTTGAAGAGAATCTTATTATTGCGGCGGAAGCAGGGAATCTTTCCAAAGAGATGCGCGATCAGCGAATTGAAGAGTTATTGGAGATGTTTAATATCGAACCGATTCGAAACCGTCGAGGAATTAATCTCAGTGGAGGAGAGCGCAGGCGGGCGGAGATTGCTCGTGCTTTGGTCAACAAACCCCGTTTTTTACTCCTCGATGAACCGTTTGCAGGGGTTGATCCTATTGCGGTGATGGACATTCAAAATGTTATTAAGCAACTGGTTGAATACGGAATAGGGGTATTGATTACCGATCATAATGTTCGGGAAACCCTTGCCGTATGCGATCGGGCGTATGTTATCAAAAGCGGTTCCCTTCTCGCCTCAGGAACCAGTGACGAAATCGCCCATAATGCGGATGTACGAGAACATTATCTCGGTGAATCGTTTAAACTTTAGATCATGGCAACACTAAGGGTTAACACATCGGTTGAGCTTAAGAGTAAGCTTTCTAATACACTGCGTAACTGGCTCCCCATTTTGCACAGTAGTCTGGGGGATTTGGGGGATATAATGGCTCCCTTTGTCGAGGGTAATCCCCTTATAGAGATAAAATCGGGATTTGAAGAGTCATACGAGTCCAAAATACCGCGAAAAATTCAGTACGGATATGTCAAAAATTCCCAAACCGAGGCGATAGAAGCTCTTACCATACAGAAAAAAAGTTTGTATGATGTTTTGGATGAACAGTGTGACGCTCCTCTTTTCCCAACGCCCCTTTCGCAAGCTGTTGCCCGTCATGTGTGTGAAAACCTTGATGAAGGGGGATATTATGAGGGAGATATGGAACCGTTTTGTCTTCAAATGAATATCACAGTAGAACAATTTGAGCAGATTCGGAACCGTTTTCGTCATATCGAACCCGTCGGAGTGGGAGCACGTTCTTTGTCGGAGTCTTTTTTATTTCAGCTGGAACACGCATCCATAAATGAATCTGCATACGCTTTGGCAGTTGAGCTGTGTAAACACTTAGAGGGGCTAAATCGTTATCATAAAGAACCCCATTTTCAAGAAGCGATGCGTATTATTGGGACGTTTAAAAATCCCCCTGCACTTGATTTTATGGAAGAATCTGCTCAAATCGTACCCGATTTAATGATTTTTAATGATCCTGAAACGGGTATAGAGGTGAGCTTAAATGAGCGTTATTATCCCTCAATCCTTATCGACGGAGAGTATGGGGTGGATCATCTCTATATCCGTGACAAGATGAAAGAGGCGAAGAGTCTGATGGATGCACTGGAGATGCGCAAAGCGACTCTCTATAAAGTGGGGCTGATGATTGTTGAGTATCAGTATGACTTTTTTATGGGGGGGGCTATTCGACCGTTGACCCTCAAGACACTTGCCGATGAGTTTGGGCATAACCCCTCGACCATTTCACGGGCGATTGCCAATAAATACATAGCGTGCGATCGGGGAGTGTTTGCTATGAAAGAGTTCTTTACCACCGCCATTGATGAGGATATTTCCAATGCCTCTATCAAAGAGTACGTCAGTGAGTTGGTTAAAAATGAGTCCCATAAAAAACCACTAAGTGATATGAAGCTTCTTGAGATAGTGCAAGCAAAATTTAATATCACGATGGTGCGCCGTACGATTGCAAAATACCGTTCGCAAGCCAATATAGCAGGTTCGGCAGAACGCAAAAAACTCTACTTGTTGGGTCGATGAGAGAGCTTAAAAGTCGTCTTGATGCTGAGGTTGCTTTGCGTAACTGTGCAGATGAACTCTGTGAGAGCAAACCTGATCCTCTAATGATCGCACGAGAAGTTGGAAACGAATATCACGCCCTTACGTGTGCTTTGTTCGCGTATGGCAATGTGCGTGCTATCGTTGCGTTGTTACGCTCATTGGATGCAGGGTGGATTGATGCGAATGAGGAAGAGATTCTCCGTGCGACTCAAGGGTGCTATTACCGTTTTCAAAACCAAGAGGATATTGCCCAATGGTTTATTACATTAGGGCGTTTAAAGCGGTGTGGCGGTGTTGAAGAGACATTTAAGCAAGGATACGAAAAAGGGGGCGTACTGGAGGGGTTAAGCTATCTTATTGATACTCTCTATGATCTAAATGCTTATCGCTCTACGGGATATACGTTTCTCCTCGGAAAACCGATCAAAAAGATTTCAGGTACGTCAGCGATGAAGCGGTGGATGATGTATCTACGATGGATGGTTCGCAATGACGCATTGGATATGGGGTTATGGAACAGTGTTCGCCCTTCTGAACTTATTATGCCGTTGGATACTCACACGTTTAGCGTCTCCAAGCGATTGGGACTGTTACAACGCAACCAATGTGATCTGAAAGCGGCATTGGAACTTACGGAAACCTTGCGAAGTTTTGATCCCGTAGATCCGATAAAATACGATTTCGCCCTCTATCGATTGGGACAGGAAAAGAAGGGTTAAATCTCTGGTAGCGGAGCTGGTTTTCCTGTATAGTACCCTTGAGAATAGTCTACACCCATAGATTTTATTTTTGTGAAAATTTCTTCCGAACTGACATATTCAGCAATTGTTTTAACCCCTAATTTCGAAGAGAAATCGACAATCGATTCTACAATAATTGCGTGTTTGGGGTTGGAAATGATACTGTGGATAAGTGAACCGTCGATTTTAATGTAGTCAATGTCAAGCTTGAGAATATTTTCAATACTTGAATATCCCGTGCCATAATCATCAATTGCGATTTTAGCGCCCAATTTTTTCATTTTTTGGATAAATAAGAGGGCAGAATCAAAATCCTCTATCCCTTCCGATTCGAGAATTTCAAATACAATTCGCGTAGCTGTCCCCGTTTCAATAATGGTTTTTTCAATAAATACAACGGTATCAGAGTTGAGAATATCACGAATAGAGAGATTGACTGAGAACTCTTCACTTCGCTCACGAAATGCAGAACAAGCATGTTGGATAACTGTACGGGTGATTTGTGGATAAAGGCGTGTTTTTTGGGCAATCTTTAGAAAATCAATAGGGGGGATAATCAACCCATTTGAATCAATCATCCGAACCAACGTTTCATATTTTTCAGTTTTTCCGCTTTGAATTGAGATAATAGGTTGATAGTAGCAGATTATTCCCTCTGAGTTAAGTGCTTCCCTCACCATTTTTGTCATCGAAATATTAAATAGATATTGTTCTTCTGTTGCCTTAATTTCGGAGTAAAATTCAAAATGATTACCGTTTTCTTTTGCCTGATGAAGTGCAATATCGGCATGTGCCAATGAGACAACGAAGGAGTCGTCGATTCCAATGGTGACATCCAAGGTTACGTGTTCACCATTAGCATAAAAAGTTTTGTTATCAAGACTGTGCATAAACTCATGACATACTCTTTCCATCTCATAACGACTGCGCTCTTCTTCGATCACGATTACAAACTCATCCCCCCCCAGTCGATAGAGATTTCCTCTATGTAGTGTTTGAAGCCAGGCTCCCATTTGCTTCAACAAATCATCTCCAATCGCGGTACCAAAAAAATCATTGATCTCTTGAAAATTATGCAAATTGAGAATAGCCAAACAGGAAAACTTTTTTTGCTGCAGTTGAGATTCGAGATGTATTCGATTGGGTAAACCCGTGAGAAAGTCTGTAATATTTTGCGAGAGTAACTGTTCGGTTTTCTCATCTACTTTGTATTTTAATCTTTCGTTGAGTTTACGCAAAGTAGCAGTAGCAGCAAGTACTTCCTCACGAAGGAGATTTACGGTCTCTTTTTTGGAACTGCGATAAATGAAAAAAAATGGTAATAGCCCAAATACTAAAATAAACGAAACGAATACTGATTTGAGTGCGACAGTATTGAAGTGATTTTGAATGATTCCTGTCTTGATATCGACCCCAATGAGATAATGAATCCCGGATGGAGTTGTATGAGGGATAAATACACTTCGAAAAGTTCCCCATTGATCTGTTTCTTCATTGACATCCCAAACTATTTGATTGGTTTTGAGTGCTTTGATCATATTGGCGTTAGGAGGGTAACTATCAAAATAATGGCTTAGTTTGTTACCACTGGCTAGTTCATGATCCGTTGCACTGCTGGAGGTAAAGCGAAGTAGCCCTTTGTTATCAAGGATTAACGAATAGATGTATTCTACATGTTCATTTTTTGCTAATAGAGAAAGCTTTTTAATGGTTTGCATATCTTCCATTTGGGAAGGGGGAGTTTTGAGTATGTGAGTATGAAAATTGTCACCGATCACATAATAGGCTATTTCGGCAGTGTGTAAAAGAGTCGTGTTGATAATATGGTTGGCGTGATCCTTCTCTTGTTTGAAGTGATAATATCCCACACCACACAATACAAGTATCAAAAAAAGAAGGGCAAAAAAATATTTTGTACTAATACTCTTCATTTGATCAACCTTTGTAGTTAGAAAATATTCTATCATATTCTATATAAAAAGTTGTACTAAATAGTGTTTTTTTCACACTTTGAAGTTATGGTACAATCACGGCAATAAGTAGAGGCTAGGTATCATGAAAAAAATTTTAATTGTCAGCGATGGGGTTATTGGTCACCACTTTATTCAGCGTGTTATCGGAACGCATACCACTGAAAATAGGTACTATATCATTCATCCTGAAACCGAAGAGAAATATAAGGGTTATAATCCTGATCGTTTTAGATTTTTTCATTTTGACCCTACCAGTTATTACAAAATTTCTGCTGTTTTCAAAACTGATTTTACCCAAGTGATGTTGGCAATCGAGAATAGGGTAGAGCTAGAGCAAACAATTAAAAATATTCATATCCTCAAGCCTACAATCCGAATTATTGCTCTTGATTTATGGAATACCAAAAGTGCCAATGATGGTATTGAATGGGTTAATATGCAAGAAGTTTTAGCCCTTAATCTGATGGATTCTCTCCCTAATATTCCTGTTCTTGCTCAAAATATCGGTTTGGGGCAGGGGGAGATTATGGAAGTTCTTGTCCCTTTTGGGAGTTCATTTGTGTATCGTCATATTGGGGCGATTGAACAAAATAAATGGCAAATAGCGGCTATTTATCGAAATCGCCAATTGATTTTGCCCTCCGATCAGAAAATGATTCATCCCAATGATTTATTAGTATTGGTCGGAGAGCCTAATGTCCTCAAATCTATTTATCGTGCTATTAAACGTGAATTGGGGCAGTTTCCCGCACCGTTTGGGAGTAAACTTTATCTGCTAATTGATATGGCATACGAAAAGCCTAAGATTATGTTTGAACTGATACGTCGGAGCTTGTATATTCAGAATAAATTAGGGAAATCGTTATTGATTAAAGTTCTCAATCCCAGCAATATTGACAATATCCAAGAGATTAAAGGATATGCGAGAAAAGGGGTTGAGATCGAGATTGTTTATGATCAAAATGAAGATGACGATATGATATTAAACGATATTAAAAAACATCATATTGGTCTCTTTTTGGTCTCCCAAACGATGTTTTCACGAGTTTCGATTCGTAAAAAGCTGTATAAAGGGGGAGTCCCCGTATTGAAGTTGGCGAATCGTTCTTTCTCAACATTAAAACAATCCGTTGTGATTTTGGGGGAAGATAGTCATGTTGAGCACATTTCAACCACTGTTTTTGATGTTGCCGCTCAGCTTGGATTTAATTTACAGCTAATCGACTATGCGACGGAAGAGCGAGGTAATATTATACAGGCGATTGAACATTTCAAGAATCTTTCTACCATTTTCTCCAAGTCGATCATTGTGGTTAAAACAGAAGAAAATCCTGTCCGTTTTTTACGTGAGAGTGAGAATTTTCTTCAATGTCTCCCTTTTACTGAAAAGATGTTTGAAAACCCGTTCAAGCGTTTTTTTGAGACCGATCCCGATATTTTATATACCAAACTCGATAGTTATCATCAGCTTTTTATCCCAACGCAAATCTAAAGTTGTTATAATGTCGTCATTAGTATCTACAAATTTTTAAATCGGGGCTATTGAGTATGAAATTTATTGAAACACGCGGAAATGATGGAATTCATCCCAACGAGGTCACTTTTTCCGAGGCAATATTAAGCCCAATCGCGTCGCATGGTGGATTGTATGTCCCTAAAGAGTTGCCCAATTTGGGTGAAGCGTTTCTAGTAAAACATTTAAGTTCATCGTACAAAACGCTGGCAAAAGATTTATTAACAACCCTTGCCATTGATATAGAATCCTCTGTCCTTGACGAAGCTCTCTCCTTGTATGATGGTTTTGACGATTCTTCCAATCCTGTTCCCGTCGTCAAAGTGCGTGATGATTTGTATGTGAGTGAACTTTATCACGGTCCTACTCGTGCGTTTAAAGATATGGCTCTGCAACCATTTGGCGTTGTTCTTTCTTCTCTTGCGCAAAAGCGAAATGAAGAATATTTGATTTTGGCAGCGACGAGTGGTGATACTGGTCCTGCAGCGTTAGAGACATTTAAAAACCGTCCTAATATTCGTGTTGTGTGTCTCTATCCCGACGGGGGAACTTCCGATGTACAGCGTTTGCAAATGGTTACAGAAGATGCTTCCAATCTTAAAGTAATCGGGATTAAAGGGGATTTTGATGATGCTCAAAGCGCATTAAAAAAACTTTTAAGTTCAGCAAGTTTCAAATCAGCGTTAAAAGAGAAACAAATTTCACTTTCTGCTGCAAATTCCGTCAACTTCGGACGAATTATTTTTCAAATAATTTACCATATCCATAGTTATCTTGAGTTGGTACGTCAAGACATTATTGTGATGGGTGAAAAAGTCTATCTTGATGTCCCCAGTGGAAATTTTGGGAATGCTTTGGGGGGATATTACGCAATGAAAATGGGACTTCCCGTTGAAAAAATAATTATTGCTTCCAATGAAAATAATGTTCTTACACGACTGATCAACACAGGACGCTATGATCTACGAGGGGAAAAAGTAATCCCAACCACCTCTCCAGCAATGGATATTTTGATTTCTAGCAATGTTGAACGTATTTTGTTTGATTTTTTTGGAAATGTTCGTACGAAAGAGCTAATGAAAGGGCTAGAAAGTGAGCGTTTTTATGCTCTTAATGACGATGAGACGATGAAATTACAATCCTTTTTTGCAGCAGATTACTGCAATGGCGAGGAGGGTAAAGGGTACATAAAAGAAGCGTTTGATAGCGGTTATTTGATGGATCCTCATACAGCGACGTGTTTTAAAGCCTATGATTGTTGTGCGACAAAACCGATTAAAACAATTGTCTATTCAACGGCTGAGTGGACAAAATTTTCACCAACAATAGCGAATGCGTTGAGTGGTGAAGTAGATGCGCAAGATATAGACGCATTGCAATCAATCTCAAAAAAAGCTTCTACGCCGATTCCTGCGATGATAAAAGGGCTGTTTACGAAACCAATTACTCAAGATAGTGTGATTGAAAAAGAGAATATTGAAGGGGAGATTCTTAAATTTCTCTCTTAATGTTATTTTGGGCAACTCATGCTTGAGTTGGATGTGCCCAAAGAATTTTAAGTTGTATCGTTAAATGACCATTTGCTTCAAAAATATCGAGCTTTGTATCTATTTGAGGAAAGAGAAGGTGCATCTTGCCCTCAATCGAATGAAAAACGTGTAGAAATTTAGGGAACATAGGGGCACTAATAGCGTCAATATGCCCTTTCTTGATTTCATGGGCGATAGCGTCAATGCCGCTATAATAGAGTGTTTTATTGAGCGCACGAGTCACTTGGTAATCGTGTAACAGTTCAATATTTCGAAGTAGAACTTCATGTTCTTCTTCTCCTAATAAACGGTTTTCTCGTGCTCTTTGTAGCTCATCCGCTATCTCTTTTTCAGCAATAATACGCCTTTCCTCAATTTCACTGAGTAAATTTTCTTCTTTATCTGCAATTAGTTTGAAGATACTTTCCACATCTAGCGGCTTAGCCGTTGATAAGTAGGTATAGCGTTTATTTTGAATATAGTCATGATCCAAAGCCTGAATAAGTTCGGCAACAATGCTGAGATAAATAAATTTATCCTCTTTATTAAAATCAAATGTAATCCCGTGAGCCGAAATGAAAGGTTTTGGCCCAGCATATTTAAGTGGCATCATCGTACTTCCTTTAATAATTTTTAGAGATTAAATCGAAAGTGCATAATGTCACCATCTTGGACAATATACTCTTTTCCCTCAAGACGCATTTTCCCAGCTTCTTTGGATTTTGCTTCTCCGCCACATTCGACAAAATCGTTATAGGCGATGACTTCAGCACGAATAAACCCTTTTTCAAAATCATTATGAATAACAGCAGCTGCTTTTGGTGCGGTAGAATTTTTATGAATAGTCCATGAACGTACCTCTTTGACACCAGCGGTAAAATAGCTCATATATCCGAGTTTATCAAACCCTTTTCGGATGATTTGCTCCAACCCTGACTCTTCAATACCCAAATCACGTAAAAATTCATTTCTCTCATCATCGTCCAATCCTATAAGCTCTTCTTCGATTTTGGCACAGAGCTTGACAACTTCACACCCTGTTTTTTCTGCATGCGCTACAAGAGCCAAAACGTGTTTATTATCGGTAGTCAAACCCTCTTCATCAACATTTGCACCATAGATGATCTCTTTGGCACTTAATAATCGGACATCGTGATTGAGTTGTCCAAATAATTCGCTGTTAGCTTTTGGAAAATTACGGGCAAGGTTCCCCTCTGCCAAAAACTCTGCCAATTCTTGAGCAAATTCTGCCATTACTGCTGAATCTTTGTCATTTTTAGCTTGCTTGTTGAGACGTTCAATCCGATTGGTCAACACTTCAATATCCGCAAATATAAGTTCATTTTCGATAATTTCCACATCATCCAGCGGGTTGATACGTCCTTCTGTATGAACGATATTCTCATCTTCAAAACAACGAACGATTTGTAAAATAACTTCTGTTTCACGGATAGTGGAAAGAAATTTATTGCCCAATCCTTCCCCTTTACTAGCACCCTTAACAAGACCTGCAATATCAACAAAATCAAGCGTGGAGTGCTGAATACGTTCAGGATTGACGATTTTCGCCAACGCATCAAGACGAACATCAGGCACGGGAACAGTAGCTTTGTTAGGCTCGATAGTACAGAAAGGGTAGTTGGCTGCTTCGGCATTTTGTGCTTTGGTGAGTGCGTTAAAAGTGGTTGATTTTCCGACGTTTGGTAATCCTACAAGTCCGATACTAAGTCCCATATTGGTGGTTTCCTTTAATTATATAGTTTAAAAAAATATTATAGCAATATTCGACTGAATAGTTTAAGCGCCCTTTAGTGAACCGTTTCTATAGATTTCAATTCTCTCCATCAATTTATCATTCAGCCATTGTGGTTCTACTATCCGAATATAAGGCAAGTACCATAAAACAATCGGTAATATCTCCATTTCATGGGTCACTTTGAGTATAACATCAATCGAACCATCGGCATCACGCCCTTCGATGCTTTGTCCATGGTACGGTTTACGTTCGAAATAAGGGGCTACCATTTTATCAACCCAAAGCCGTACTTCAAACGAAGTATCCAATGAAAACCAAACAGAATACGCTTTTTCGAGAGAGGCAGCTATATTTTTAGGGTAAATGAACGATTCCTCTAAGACATTGAGATCGAGTAACGATTTGAGATGGAACTTTTTAAACATATCGTTATCCTCTGCATCAAATGCCAATAGATACCAATATCCGTCAAAAAATGCCAAACGAAGCGGTTTAACCTTGATTGACCGTTTTTTCTTAGAAACGGAAGTGTACTGGGCACTAATGAGACGGCGCGCTTTAATCGCTGATTCTAAGAGGGCAAAAGTGTTTAAATGCTCTTCCGTGAGCGTTTCACTGTCCATATTGGCAAAAAGTGGATGTTCGAGCTGACAGGAGACTTGCTCTAAGAGCTGATGGGCTTTATTATAAAACGCAGGACCCGCATGTTTCGCCAATGAATCCAATACGCCCAGTACAATTCGCTCTTCAGCAACTAATCCATCTTCAGCACTATTACGGCTAAGCTTCCACCGACGACCATCACAATAGACACCACTTCCCGAGAGGGCTTCATGCAAATCACGCTGTACGGTTTTTGTACTGACTTTGAGCTCATCGGCAAACTCTTTGATCGTGACACCATCGGGTGAACGTGAGAGACGATCATAAATATAGGAAAGCCGATCGTATTTACTACCCGTCTTTTCGAAATGGAGTTCCATCGTGTATCACCTTTTGATCCTTAATGACATAATTGTATCAAAATAGGGGACATTTTTTTGTCCCAATAAGTTACTATGCCCAATAAACTTGATACAGTAAGAAATCTAAGCTAAAAATAGCCATTAAATTTCGTATATATTGTATAATTACGAAATATATTTAACTGACCTTACGCAGTGTTTCGCTTTTCTCTGTTAAAAACAACCTTTTCATTCGTCATTTCCGCGAAGGGCGTAAAGCGTCCAAAAACGATAACTGCTTATTGTTTTAGCTTGAAGCGGGGCATCGATGTGCGTAGCACCGATGTCACTTAATCCAGCTCTGTATTTAGGGGGATGGATCCCCGGATCAAGTCCGAGGATGACGGAAAAACAGTCAGCAGGTGATCGACTCTCCGTTTAAAATCGGCAATCTCTTTTTCGGTCGATTTCGAATCGGCATGGCTCAAAAATGCTTCACCGCAACTGTCACAATAATCGGCTATTTGTGAAATGGTTGCTTTATGCTCTCGATAGATGATCTCTCTAGGTCGTGTGTCATGGATTAGATGGGAAGCGCATAGTGGGCATGAATTTTGCATTTTATTTCTCCTTAAATGAGATGATGATGGCGTTATTGGTAATCTGAAGCTTCAGATAGATCGTATATCCATTGTGTTGAATATGATACACATCTTGCCAAAGGTTTGGAAGTGCGTAACATCAGTTAATGAGATAATTGTATCAAAATAGGGGACATTTTTTTGTCCAAATAAATCACTATACTCTCCAAATGAAATGCGTTGAAATATGTGTTGCACTTATTACTTGAATGGGCGATGTTTAAAAAATATGCCATTAAAGGCAAATACGACATCAAACTATGTGATGTTAACATCGTATGGGTGCGAAAAAAATACTCATTTTAATGCTCTTAATATCACTCAAGACATACCACTTCGAGGATTATTATTGTAAGTTAGGTGAATGTTGATCAAAACAGCGCATAACCCGTATGGGAGTGCACCAAAAGTGTAAAAATTGGAGTTGTCAAATCAGAATATGTCCAATCTGACAACATTTCTTTTAAATCTCAGAAACTTTTTCGATACCATAAAATATTACTACAAAAAAAGCAACTATGGCTAAAATTGTTGCAGCTATTGCTAAATTCATCATAAATCCTTTATTTCTTTGGTTCTTTTAGAAATTTTAAGAAAAACTATAAATAATGCAATTAATACGATTATATCAAAAGAAAACAAAATGCTGGGAAAAAATTCAATATATTAATCGTTACCCCCAGTGAATTACCTTTTAATCCTTAATGACATAATTGTATCAAAATAGGGGACATTTTTTTGTCCTCACCTAAAAGGCAAGGTTGGTACTAAAATGGGAGCTTGTGATGCTTCTTGGCATAAATACCTATATATAAACTTAGAGCAGCAATAACCCCCGCTATAATTGTCATCGTCAACATTTTAAACCTCCATAATTAAAGCTCCAGCAATTATCGTTAAAATTCCCGACAACGCTATTAAAGCATTATAAATGGCATTATCACCTGACTTTAGCGTGATATATGCACCAGCCACTAGTGCCGTACCTAAATTTCTCAATAGTTCGGCGTAAAACTTCGTTTTATCTTTTTTATCAAACATGCGCCATTGTATCCAAAATGAATAATAAATTAAATCAGATATCACGATTAATGTATTTGATGACAACTTGCCAAATCTTTTTATGAGGACATTTTTTTGTCCAAATAAATCACTATACTCTCCTAATAGTTGAACACTGTTAAATGTTGATTTAACCAATCATGAGATAAAGTGCCATCTCTTGGTCATAAAAGCCACAAAGGAAGACCGTCGATGTTAAAATGGATTTGGTTATTAGTGATACCTGTAATGGTTTTTGGATTTGATCTTCAAAAAATGATCGATAAAAATGCAACGGAGACACAATCTTATAAAGCGTTTGTCAAAGCACATGGGGTATCGAAATACCATGTGTGTAAAAATGGTA
Organism: Sulfuricurvum sp.; assembly: GCA_041661705.1. Lineage (GTDB taxonomy): Bacteria > Campylobacterota > Campylobacteria > Campylobacterales > Sulfurimonadaceae > Sulfuricurvum. The sequence goes on along the minus strand of JBAZTZ010000008.1, from coordinate 681 downwards.
TCTTATTTCAGATGTCCCACAACCCATATGAGAGTGCCCCCAAAGAGAGTATGGTGAGAAATATTATGCTGAATCCGATTAAGTGTGCGTCGAAATGAGTAAGAGTATGCACGCGATAGAGGCTGAACTTATAGAAATACCGCTACATTTTGAAACACAAACCCATATTGGTGGTTTCCTTTAATTGTATAGTTTACAAAAATATTATAGCAATATTCGACTGAATAGTTTGGGTTTATTATAATTGAAGTTTTAAATTAGTATCATCTTTTAACATATAATAATAGATGGTGATTTTGAAAAAAGCAATTTATCTTCCGACAGGGCAAAATACCCTCATCACCTCAGAGTTCGATGGATACTGTGAAATATTTTTGGATGGGGAATATAAAACCGTCCCTAAATCCGATATAGGTGAAGCGACGACTTCAATAAAATCGGTGCCACTCTCTCGTCTTGAAGAACACGTTTTTGCAGATTATTTACGTAAACCTATTTCTGATTTGCTCTATTCTTTCAACACCAATCGTCTAAACCCAGAACCACACCAGTATAACCGTCATTCCGCACATAAATTTACCATTTTTATTCATAAAATTTCCAATATCGTTTTCCAAGTAGATCAAGTAGAGTAGAGTGTCTAGTAAGGAGTCCGATAACCTGTTCGGTTGTGTCGGGTAT
>JBAZTZ010000007.1:0-112279 GCA_041661705.1 Sulfuricurvum sp. | reverse complement strand
ATCATGATTTCTCCGATGTGAATTTATCAGCGACAACAGCGAATATGGAAACTAAGATTACAGCATTGTTAAGTGCTTTGAATACTGCTCATTTAGTGGATGGGGCTACGCATACTTTGATCAATGCAACCACTGCTTCTACGGCTATGGTAAATTATATAACTTCAAACGCATTGAAGAATGATAAAAAATTTACGCAAGCCTATTTGAGCGGTAAAACCTTTTACGTAGTTTCACATTGGGATCCTGAAGGTTGGGTTCCTTTCACAACTACATTCCATAGCAACGGAACTTTATCTTATTATGATGCACCTGATGCTAATGAAACTATGGATTATACTGTTCTTACCAATGGTAGCATTAAAGTGACATCACGATCTTCAAATCCAGATTACACCACTACCATAAAAACGGTTACTGATGATTACATTGAAACTACTAGTACAGATCAGCTCTCTACTTCCGAATACTTCTTTTTGGATAAAGCCAAAGCTGATGCTAAATTAGCTTCATTACAGTCAACAACAGTTTCGGTAGGAAGTGGATTTGGTGCGGAGTGGCTTAATAATAGAACTTTATGGTTTGTTATTTTAGATACAGAAGATGACAATCATAATGGTAGTACAGCCGACCATATATTGGTAGCTAGAGCTTTTTCAAATGGAAATACTACATTAGATTTTGATGCTGATGGCAGAGATATTGTCGTCAATGGCGGAACGTATACTCTGATTAATGGAGCTATAAAAATATTGTACGGTTCAGATTGGGAACAAAATAAAATTACTGTTATTAATGGAGATAAGATCACTACAACTTTTACAGCAAGCTGGGGTTCGCCAACAACAGAATATTTGTTTACGACTAAATTATCAGCACAAGCGTATTTAGCTCAGTTAGTACCTTAGCAATCAAGCGAGACAACTTCGGTCTCGCTTGATCACACATCCTCATTGATAAAAATAAAACTAAAAGGAATATTTCAATGGCAACGTATGAAAGTATACAAGAATGGGTAAAAGATAAGTATGGGATAAGTATTAAAACATGTTGGATAGCTGATATGAAAGAACAATGTGGGCTACTAGTAGGGAAAGGAGAGGACAGACAAGAACCTTGCCCTCAAAAACATAAAGAAAAAATAGTCGAAGCTTTTAAATCTTTGGGTATGCTATAACCTAAATAAAGCTTTTCAACCACCTTAAGGCGAGGCTACTTCGGTCTCGCTTCTTCTCTTAGTTTTAACCGTATATATCATTTTGTTGAATTTGGATAGAATAAGGAAAATAATTCTTAAGAGGATGGTGCTACAATGCTTGAAACGATGTACAATTCATCTATTCATGATAACTTAGCTCAACATATTAATAGCCTTATTGAACATCGAAGTTATTACGAAAAAAGCATTGACTCCTTCGCCGATAATGAAGAGGCAGTAAAGCGTATTATGCTTTTAAATGCGTCTCATGTTTTCTTCGAAGACCTTTTGCATTACCACCCGCATATGAATCTTACAAATTTAATGCTTGATAATATGGTCATTAAAATGGATGATCTTATTGATGAATTTGAACCACTGATTTCCATGACTTCTAAAAATGAATTAATTCAGCAGTATTTTGACAAAGCTTCCATCTTTTACGATTTACTCGTTCGAGCACAAGTTGAACTAGGATTTTATAAAGTTGAGCGATAAACTGATTGCTTTCGAATAAAATTTTACTCTCAGAACAGCCAAATATGGTGGTATTTGTTTTTATTGGACACCATAGCAGGTATGACCGTATCAATAAAAATTGCTAACTAAAAAACACATAGTCATCCACCATGGGAAACAGCATTTCCGCTATAATTCGGCATATTTAAACCAAACCAATTCAGGGTTCACCCATTGCCAATTTTTAAAGTTCATACCCCGTATCAAGCAGCCGGTGATCAGCCCGTTGCTATTGAAGTACTCACGAATAGTATCAAAAATGGGGAACGTTATGTTGCCTTAGAGGGGGTCACAGGTAGTGGTAAGACTTTTACCATGGCAAAGGTGATCGAGAGCGTTCAACTCCCCACTATTATCATGACTCATAACAAAACCCTTGCGGCACAACTTTACAGTGAATTTCGTTCCTTTTTCCCTGATAATCATGTTGAGTATTTCGTCAGCTACTACGATTATTACCAACCCGAAGCCTACATGCACTGGAACCAAGCCGCTTAAACCCTCTTCAAAGCCTTTGTCTACAAGGCTTTACTAGCCTTTTTCTTTTTGATATTTTTTGATTGGGCAGCGTAAAGGCAGTTGTCTTGGTAGATAAGTGAGTTTTCGAATGAGTTCTTTGAGAAGAAAGTATTTTCAAATAAACTCTTTTTTATATTTTGAGCATTTTCATAATTCTTTTTTACTAACCATTTATTTTTATACTTAAACATATAGCTAACACTAAAGTGTTATAATATTTGTACAGATATAATCATTTTTAGTCAGATGTTGGAGTATATTTATAGCATGCATTTCGATAATCTTAAAGATGATATCCTGACACAAAAACTCTCAAATGAACAATTGTTCCAGAAGCATTTTGTTGATAAAGAAACATATTTTTTTTCTACTGGTCACGTAGAAAGAAATCTCGAATACACTTTCAAAAAAGATATTGCTGAAGTTTTAGAAATACATATCAATGACATTTATATTGTTGGTTCCGGTAAAACGGGGTATTCTATTAAACCGAAGAATGAAGGTGGAAGATTTGATCGAAAATTTGAATTAAAAAAATTAAAAAGAAATAAATCTGATATAGATATAGCGATTGTAGATACTAAGTTATTTGATAAGGTGCAAGAAAATATTTATGACTGGAGTCGCGGATTTAAAATAACTTGGGTTGAGAATATATATTATAATGAAGGGAAATTCCCTGTACCTATAAACTATAAATTTTTAGAATACTTAGGAAAAGGTTGGTATCGACCAGACTTTGCACCTACAGATTTTCAAATTCAAACGCAAAAAGGCGAGTTGCAAAATATTTTAAATAAATGGAGTCAAATTTTTGATAGGAAGATAGCTTTTGCAATCTATAAAAACTGGCATTTTTTTAAAAAATACCAACTAGAAACAATAGATCTTTTAGAAGCAAAAATTAAAAATGGAGAGTTATAAATGAGTATCAATGCATTAGAAGCAAGCATCCCAGCAAACAATGAAAAAATAATTGAAATATATAGAAAAGTTAAATCTCTAGAGCTTAATGTTAGCCCTGAATTTCAGAGAAAACTTGTATGGAAAAAACAACATAAAGTGAACTTTATTGATACTATATTGCTTAATTTTCCTTTTCCAGAAATTTATAAAGCACCTGGTGAACTTAATGTAGATACTCTTGAATTAACCGATATCATTGTTGATGGGCAACAAAGGGTTAGCACAATAGTAGATTTTATTGATAGTACAGGTGTATTTGCATTAGATGGCATACCAATCAAATTCACAAATTTATCGAAAGAAGAAAAAACTAATTTTTTAAATTATGAAGTTTCGGTACGTTATCTTAAAAATGCAAATAAGGAACAGATAAAAGATATTTTTCAAAGAATAAATAACACAGAGTATGGATTGAATGCAACAGAAAGATTAAATGCACAATGGGGCGACAGTGAATTTATACATTTCTGCAAACAACTTATTGAAAAAGACTATGTCTTTGATGAGGGGTTATTTACATATGTTATGGAACCTTCGAGTAGAGCAGCACTAAATAATTTCTTCGAGAATAATAATATTTTTACCGATAATGACAACAGCCGGATGTTGTCTCTCCAATGGACATTGTCACTTATTGCGACCATATTAGAAGAAAAATATTTTCGGCGATATGAGAAAATTCAAAGCTATATCGAAAAATATAATGACTCTTTTCCAATGGGAGAAGAAGTTATATGTCAATTAGAAGCAACTATTGCTTTTATTACTAGTTTGAATTTAAATCAAAAAAGTTACTGGTTTAATAAATCAAATATATTTAGTTTGATTGTTGAATTATATGCATATGAATTATCAGCGATTGATATAAATAAATTTACTACTTGCTTACAGTACTTAGAAGAAGTTTATCAACAATTTTCAAAACTATCAGCCGAAGATGATAAATCAGATATTGATCCTAAATTACAAGAGTATTTCATACATGCTAGAAATAGTGTCAATGACTCTCCAGCAAGAATATACAGAGGTGGAATCATTAAAGATTATATTGAAGAAAGTTTATTAACAAACACTTAATTTTGACAATATCAATATAGTCTGTATTCTTTGTCTAAAACCTGGACTTTTAGTACGCATCAAGATATAATTTGATCATGAAAAAAACATATATAGATTTATTTGCTGGATGTGGTGGTTTATCACTTGGCGTTGAAACCGCAGGTTTTGAATTAGGATTTGCTGTTGAGAAATCAGATATGGCTGGTGAAACTTTTTATCACAATTTGATTAAAAATCTTGATACTGAGGGTGAGTGGAAAAGTTATCTAAATAAGTCTACAGAAGAAAAAATAAAAGCAGGTCTTTTTATTGGTGAGACATTAGCACTCCTTGAGCAACCCGAGCTTTTAAAAGCGACAAAAAAAAGACTTGGTGAAGTAGATCTAATAGTAGGTGGACCACCTTGCCAAGGCTTTTCATTGGCAGGTAAACGTAATCCAAAAGACCATCGAAATGAATTACCATGGCAATTTTTAGAGTATGTAGAAATATTTAAACCAAAAGCCGTCCTAATGGAGAATGTTGTTGGGATGAGACGACGGTTTACAAAGCATGATGAAGATGCTCCTTTCACAAAAATTAAAAAGCTTTTAGAAACAGGTTTTGGAGAGGATCAAGAGTCCACGCAATATGTAGTTCAAGAATTACAGTTAAATGCAATGCACTACGGCGTTCCTCAACATAGACCACGAGTCCTATTGCTTGGTATTAGAAAAGATATTGCTGATGCCAAAGGTTTGTTTGCTACAGATGACATTTGGTATTCTGGTGATTATTATAAAGGGAATGAAGGTTCTCCTCTCTGTCCTAAACCAACTATCAAACAAAAAGACATATTATCTGTAAAAGATGCGATTGGTGATTTTTTTGTAAATGCAGAAGATAACTCTGTATATCTTAATAACCTCAATAAAAAAAGTGGTTTTAAAAAGATAGTAAAAGGCAATAATGTACTATGCGCAAATAATAACTTGCGACAACATTCCGATAAAGTCCAAGCACGATTTCGCTTATATCAGTACTTTTCTTTAAATAATATTTCTACAAAAGTATTTAATTTAGCAGCTAAATATTCTTCAAGTGGGGACCAAGCTTTTTGTAATCAAATTGATTTTGAGTTAGAAGCATGTTGCTTCCCTGCACATTCACCTGATGGTAAAATCATTGCTAAAAATAAAAAAGAACTCATCGAAGCAATCATGAGTCTTGAGACGAAAAAACATTCGCAAAGACCACTTAAACTTGATACACCATCACCAACTGTAGTTAGTATCCCAGATGATGTTATACACCCAATTGTTCCAAGAACAATGACAGTGAGAGAACAAGCTAGATTCCAATCATTTCCAGATTATTTTGAATTTAGATCTAAAGAGACTACAGGTGGTACAAGAAGAAAAATTGATGTTCCGCAATATACTCAGGTAGGCAATGCAGTGCCACCATTAATGGCAAAAGCCATTGCAGAACATATATTTAAACTGCTAAATTAAAATACGTAAAAGTAGTATCTATTTCATTCAAGGAATTAGTTAAAGTTGTTCTGATATTTGGTCTAATTCCATTTGACAGATTTCTATTAAATATTTCTTTAATAGAACTTGCCACATTTGCTCTTGTGGGATTTCCCCAATAGTTACCACCAGACAAAGTAATTACCCGTTTCACGCAGACAGAATCTTGAGTTATTCTACTTGCATCCGTGGTTGGTACAGTGACAAATGAATACGAAAAATTATTGAAACTATTTAATGAATAGTTATTGATTCCCACGCTTATATTATTATTTTGAAATCCTTGCGCATGATAAACCATATCCCACAACATTGGTATTTGAGCATTGTCATTCCAGTTTGTTTTACATTGAATCACATTAAGATCAATATCATTGGCATCCCTATCAACTAATTTATTTAATGCAGCTAAATAATTAAAGCTTCCACCTCGACCGAATAACTCTATATCTTCAAATAATAAATTGTTAGATAAGTCGGTTATATTTTGAGAATATTCATCTTCATGAGGAAATACGATTGCTATTAAATCCGCTTCCGTATTGGATGGCGATGCTCCATACATGACTGTAAGTGCATTTGATATTGGAGTTGGTACATTGGCTTGTTTCTGTTTAACAACAACAACATTTGTGTTGATAAGGCATAGGTTTAGATACCAGCATGTTAATGCTTCCCAAGTAGTTCCAGCCGCGCTAACTCCAGATTGGCTTCGATCTTCATTTGTTGTTCTAAAGATTGTTGCCAAAGAATCGCCTAAATCAAGAATATGTGAAGTATTATAGTGGCCACCAGAAATAATTCTATTTCTTACTTCTGTTTTCCAGCTATTGTTCCAGTTAGTATTAAAAGAAGCTAAAGAAAAAAGGTCATTTATGACTTTTTTACGAAGATGTTCTACAATGTTCATGTTGCATCCGATATGAAATTTATAGTGTGCATTGTAGCAGAAGACATTGATATATGTAAATTTGTTATGAATTTACAAAAACATGGTATTTAATACAATTGTCTCTCATAGTAGACTTCCTGATACACTCCTCCGCCTTTCATCAAACCTACCAAACCAATGTCTCAGCAAGTGTCTTTTTGAAGGGTCTCTGTACCTCTAAGAGATGATAATACTCCTATATATCAATAATACGGGGTTACATTATGAAAGTCGGATATGCGCGGGTCTCAAGTACGGGGCAGAATTTACAATCCCAAATCGAAGCGTTAGAAAAAGCAGGTTGCGAAAAGATATTCAAAGAGAAGAAATCGGGGACACAATCCTTTAATAGAGAGGAATTACAAAACGCCTTAGATTTCGTTCGTAGTGGCGATACTTTAATAGTGACTCGCTTAGACCGTTGTTCACGAAATGTTAAAGACCTCCATCAAATCATTGAAACCTTGAACAAGAAAGAAGTTTCATTTAAAGCCACCGAGCAAGAAATTGACACCTCTACTTCGGCGGGACGATTAATGATCGGATTACTTTCTATCGTTTCCGCCTTCGAAACCGATTTACGAGCAGAGCGTCAAGCCGATGGAATCGCCTCTGCTAAAAAGAGAGGAGTTCGATTTGGTACTAAGCCCGTATTTGATAATGATAAAGTCCTTCAAGCTATTGAAATGCAAAATACGGGCATGGTTAATCAAGAGATAGCCGATTCGTTTGGAATTGCGAGAAGTACCCTTTTACGATATATTGCGGATTATAAAAAAACACTCGGTCAATCCTCGCTTTAAAAAAATACTTTTTTTTTACAAGAACTCATTCGAAAACTCATTAACCTCACATATATCCGTGAAATTTGCCACAAGAGGGGCATGTATCCAGCTATTATCTAGTGGACACATGCCTCTTTGTATTGGATTGTAAAGTCCTCGTAAAATTATGAGGACTTTTCATTTTTATCAATCACTCTCTTCCTCTGTATGGATAGAACCGCTACGCGCTTCAACCATAATTTTTTGATAACGGTCTTCAAAGTTACCGTAAATATTTCTTGTGTATTCCTCATCCGTTACAACATCATTGTAAAGGTTTTCAAGTTCTCCAAAAATAGGGGGGAAAACTCCGTTGATACGTAATGGGAGTATCTTATTAAACGCCTTCATCAAGGGAGAGGTCTTGTAGCAATGTGATTGCAATTTATCGTTTACTTCCTCAATATAGTGGCATATAATCGCGATTCTGTCTGCGATATTTTCATGATCTTCTATTGTCATTCTTCTTTTACTCATTTTGTTTACATCCTGTGATTTTATTTTTTTGTTGAGGCACTCGTTCCGCCCAGTTCCATTCAAATTTTATTCACCAAGAGAAAGCCTCTTGTCTCGATCAGGTTATGGAAGTTTTTGTTTTGTACGCTGATTCGATCTTTTGCCATCGTCTGGCTTCTTCCTTTTTATACTTATTTGTTAACTCTTCTAATTTTTATTTACCATTCTGACGCAGTTTCGTACTCCTTGGATTATTGAGCCATATTTCTATCTTATCGTTTTTTTAGAAGTCCAAATCGTTACCATAGAAATCAATATAATAATATAAACAAAAGGAGAAAAAAGGATGAGGCTAATGACTGAGGAATTACAAAAGACCTTGCCCAAGCTGTATGATACCGAGAACACTAGGACGAGTAAGACAATTGTTCACCTTCGGTATTATGAGATTAATAGCGGTTGGGAATGGTTCTTGACGGAATACGAGCCTGATACAAAAACGGCATTTGGCTATGTTAAAGGATTTGAAAAAGAATGGGGCTATTTCAGTTTAGAGGAGATGGAGCAAATTGCTACTATTGTCCGAGACGAAAAGTTTGTGCCCATTAAATTTGGCGAGTTAAAGTAAATTAGAAGAGGGACAAAGGAGTGGTTCAAGCGTATAGCTTGAGCCTCTTTTTTATTGTGTAAGAAAAAAATGTGTAATAATTATTCGAATCGATATTTTTTATCGATTAAATCGAATTTTGTAATTTCTAAATAATGATCAATCAAACGAAATACTATTTTTTTTAGAACTTTTTTAAATCGATAAATCGATAAAATCTATATTTTTAGAACTTTTAAAAAAAATAAAATATAAATATTATTTATATATAAAGGTGAATATTTATCGATTTACAGAATTAGCGATTTAATAAAAAAATAGCATTTATTTCAAAGAGCTATTAGATTTTTTCTACTAAATCGGTAAAATATTATCGATTTAGTATAAGAGGTATTTAAGCAAAAGCATCAGTTCAAAGCACTATTGGACGCTTTGAATTCTTCTTCACTCAAGTATCGAGTTTCGATGTCACGATAGATGTTTCCCTCTCTAAAATAATCTTCATCACTCATTGAATCAAATTCGGAGGCTAATATAGCTCTGAGATACCAATAAGGATTATTTAAAAATTTAATTTTCCATTTTAGTAGCGCTTTCATAACTCCTGACTTAGGTGGATAAATTTCATTACACAAAATTACTATTTTTTTAAATTCCCTTTGAACCACAACCATGTTTTTGGTGGACTCCATTTGTTGTTGGACGATGGCAAGAGATCTTGCCACTATTAAATGCTGAGGGTATGATAGCCCCACATAAATTGCTTCTATATTTATTTGCATTCGCATGCTCCTTATTTTAATGTGCGAGCCGGACTTTGAATAGGTTTCCCTTGTTTTCAATACCAGCTTCGTTTAATGCTTTTTTTATTTTAGATTGAAACCCTCGTTTATTTGAGGGTATTTTATAATGGGTAGCGATTTCGGTAACGCACTTCCATACAAATCCCTCTGAACCAATTGATTGAGGAAATGAAGACATACCAAGATGCAATGGATCTCCGTACGAGGCATTATTAGAAGGATTTATTGAATCTCGAATAACTCTTTCGATAATATCATCATCACTTGAGATAACCATATGGTTTGAATGTTTCTTATTGAGCATTTCGTAAAGTTTAACGTCAATAGCTGGATCAATCCACCACCTACGACCATTCACATATAAATCCCACGCCTGAGCCCACAGTTGTTGTTTATCAATTTCCAAGTAGGCATTAAAATCAATTGATACTAATGAGATTGGATGAAAACGTCGATTACCTGTTGGATCAACTAAAAAATCTTCCGCATTAACGCTGGCACAAAAGCTTGTTCTTCGTTTAAAAGAGGATTCGCTTTTTGCGTATGGCAAACGCATTTTGTCTGTAGGTTTGGATAGAAACGCTTTTATCTCCGCAACTTCTTTCTTGAATGTGCTATCAATTTCCCCGAGTTCCGCTATACCAGCACAGATTGCCAGTTTTACAGAGTCTTTGTTCGTAGTATCAAGATGAATACCAGTTGCGACGTATTTTCTATAATCAGTCGGAACCAACATTTCAAAGAATTTTGTTTTTTGAACCCCTTGAGGGGATTGATAAACAAGAACATTTTCAAATCGCGGTAAGACGTAGGGAATAGGGGAACTACGGGCATAGTCCCAAGCCGCAACGCATTGAACTGACCAATTTGCAAATATTTCTTTAACGTAAAATGGATCATCGTTTGTTTTTAAACAGAGTAAGATTTGACTGATACGATCCACGCCGTCCCACGGTTTTGATTTAACCATATCCAGCAAAGGATTAATACTATTGCTATCAATGATTGCGGGTAAATAGGCATCCACTATTTTTTCAGGTAATCCAATCCTAACGCACTCGCTTCTGAGCTTTGCAAATTGGGTGTTGATTTTATCATCGGTATCATCTGTAAAGCCCACCATTCCCTCACCACCTGTGAGAATACCGTCTTTAAGTATTTCATCGTATTGAACACCAATGCTTTTATGCTCTAAAAATACTCCTAGATTTTCAAGCGTATTGAGCAGTTTTATTTCACCATCAACTGTTTTAAAATCGGGAAATGGTACTTCTAGATTTTTACTTTTCAGATGATTGACACTTGTTACCAGCTTTTTTGATTTTAAGGTTGTTGCGTATTCTTTGCGTTTACTCTCATCCATTTTTGCACCATCACAAAGGGCAACAATATTGGAAACGAATTTTTTATTTTCCACGTCACCCTTATTTACGGCGGTATTAACCAACTGCTCAATGATTGTTTCATTGGCAACAAGCTTGTAATTTACTCCACCATGTTTGAATGAGTGAACGATAATACTGCTCTCGTTAACGTACACCATCGCCACGTATTCACCCGTTTTTGGATTTATGGGATCAAGTACGCTCAAGTTTTTGTAAAGCTCTGGATTTAAAAGGATTGCTGAAACGTTCACGATCCCTTTGTCTTTAGAATGAAGAATATCATCTGAAGTCAACACGCTATCTTCAACCCGTCTACGAACGGTTTCTTTGGCAATATCGTAGGTTAAACCCTTGGTTTTTACCAGTTCGTTGGTTTGCGTATCTATGTAGGCGTCAAGAATTATTTTTGCTTCTTGGGCTTTAGCTTGTTTGGCTTTCTCAAACAGTTTTTTACCTTCACCATCATTGGGTTCGATATTGGTTAGATCACGAGCACCCGTTCCATTGATATAATCATCGGGACGGATTTGCGTTAATCCATTTGCCAGAGTTGGAAGGGCTTCATACAGTAACCTCTCTGGTGATAAAACAACATCATCAAATATTTGACGCTGTAATAACGAACCAGCTTTGGAAATTTTAACGTGACCGTATCCCAATTTCCAACAGCTATTTTTCAAACTTTCTTTATACGCTTGAACGCGTTCATCGGTAGCGTTTTCAATTAGGATATACGCGTGAAAAGATAATTTATTGCTTATTGCTTCATCTCCTCGGTATACGCCGTAGCTAGAGCCGCAACCAACACCAATTTTACAATTGATCAATTCTGGATCAACGTCTCGAAGTACTTGGGTAAAGTGTTCTTGACTGGTGATATTAAAACCATAAACATCTGGATCATAGTCGAAACAAAGGATGTGTTTCCCATCAAATGAAAAGTCTTTTTTTGTTCGAGTGATTGCACCTTCTATCGCAAAAGTATTGGAATTTATCACTCCCTCAGTCATTCCGTGTTTTGGAACAGAGGGAATGATTGCTTGATGGGTGGTTAATGTTTTAAATCTCTGGAGAAGCTCCTCTACGCTTTTGACTTCTTCCACCTTGTAGTTACCGTATGTGAGGTAAGCGTTGGATTTCTTTGTGCCATCAAGAGCAAATGATTTATTGAGTGCGCCAATATGAGAAGTTACTACTGTATATTTATAAGTCATTTCTCAACCTCTTTTGCGCTGGTGGCTAAAAATTCCGCTACATCGATGTTACAAAATCGGATAGAAGAGTTCTTCGCATCCCCAAATTTAATGTGTTTTGGAATATTTTTTCCTATCTTTAAAAGGTTGTCGATAGTACTTAGACTACACCCCATTACTTGTGATAAATCTTTTTTAGTTAATAAAATTGATCCGTATTTTTCTTCTAACATTGATAATATTTTCGCTTGTGCACTCATTGTCACTCCTTGTTTAAATTGAAGTATAAAAAAGTGAATTTCTATAACTTCATATCTATTTGTTAGGTGACATTTTTATTTGCTGGTATGCGCGAATTAGAATAAAATGAGAAAAGAAATCCTATTATTGGTATCAAATTTTATTGTATTAATGAGTCATTCAATTTATTAATATATGCTTACTAGATTGTTATTTATTTCATACGACTTATCACCTATTACTCATACCTTACAGGTCTAAAGTGCTAATTGAAATACAGATAAACTGGGAGGTATTACCTGTATTGCGCTGTTGTATGGAGATTAATGGAGGTGTTATTTATCGAAATAGGACTATTTAAGTTTCGAATAAAGCCAAAAGATATAATGTCTATATATTAATTACGCATACTAATAGTTAAATGGACATAAAATAAATAACTAGTGTGTATTATCGTAAAAATATTAATCATGTTGATCGGCAGGTAGTTTAGTTAAATAAGTTAATTATACATACTAGTAGATTATCGTTGTTATGATTAGTAATTGTCAGAAAGTAAGTTTTACTAGTATGTATTATATTTAAAGTGTAGATTTTAATACAAGTGGCGTAGTAGTGTAATTTAAATTGATTATACATACTAGTATTAAGATAGATTTACGCTCAACAATCAACATATTACTAGTATGCAAACTCTATTTATTTAATAGATCAGATAATGTCTCTCTCAAGTTCCGATTACTAATCTTAATAAAATCTTGAACTTTCGCATATCGCTGAATATTATCATTAAATTTCTTTACTGTTTTAAAAGAAGTTGAATCAGAATAAGATATGTCATCTATTAATTTTGGATATGATATTGCCAATAATTTATATTTTGACGTAAATGTAGTAATGTTATTTATAATATCATCAAGATCATCGTTTAAGGTAAAACTATATTTTTGTGAATTATTCTTTTGCAGAATTTTTTCATCTTTAGTGTCCCAACCATTTACTTCATAAGAATATTTCAATTTATTTTTTATTTTACAATAGGTTTCTTTTTCTACATTTTTGCAAATATTCATACCACTAGTATGTGAAATTTTAAAAAAACTAGATTTATTATCCATATGTACAAAAAAGTTTAGTTTTATACTTTTGGCTATTACTATAGGTTTATCAATTACTATAGTTCCATCGCTGATAACTTGTACGTAATACCTATCAGATTCATCTTTCTCAATAGCAATTTCTACGGGATATTTTATTCTTTTGCTAATAGTGCGTTTTAAGAGTTTTCTTATATCTTCATCATTTGAGTCAATATCTTTTACGTGTTTCATCTCTTGTTTTATAATTTCTCGATAATCTTCTATTAAAGCCTTATAAATTGTTTTTTTAAACTGATGGTCATCATGTGCGGAGAATTCAAGATTACTATCTTTGGTGATTTTTATAGGTTTCTTGATATTGACTGTTCCATCACTTACAGCTTTTGCGTAATATAACCCTTCTGCTTCTCTGCATATTATTATTTTTACAGAGTGTTTAAATGCTTTTGAGATTTCGATCTCAAGGATTTCCCTAATTTCACCATCACTCAACTCGTCGATTTTTTTATTTAACGATAGATTGTCTGCGTTTTCTTTTTGAAACTTATAAATAATCTCTTTATAAGATGGAATATAGGCTTTATAGTAAATATCATTAGTGTACACATTTTGTTTATTCTTATAATCAAAACATTCGTATAAATCTTTATTTGTTCCAGTATTAAACTTAATAAGTTTAATCATATCAAAAGTTTTTTTATCTTTAAAAGTAGTTACAAATCCAATACTTTTTATTTTTGTACTTTCATATAATTCTTTGCTCTTTACAAAAGACAGTATTCGTTTTAATATATTTATTCTTGCAAGAATTATTTCTCTATTAAGAGTCTCTATTTGATTTTCCTCCTTAGTATCGTACTCTATGAAATTGCCAAGCTCATCAAATGAAAAGGTGTAATCAGATCCATTGGTTATTTTTAAAGTAAAGAAGTCATCCTCATTTTGAAGATCAAATATTCTTTCGTTATTTATATTAGTAGGTGAATTTTGTATCACTTTGTATTTTTCCAATACAAAACCATATAATTTTATTTTAGCATTATGAGATTTTTCTACAATATTTAGTTGCTTCACTAACATCAACAGTTCATCTAAAAAATCTTTGTCTTCTGTATGCACTGTGAATTTGAATTTATTTAAATCAAGCATTGCGTTCCATGCTTCTTTAATAGACTCATCTTTAAGCTTTATGCTTGTTAATGGTTTTAGCTTCGAAAAATATCCTAGAAGCTTTGTGGTGATAATATAATTTATATCAAAAAACCAATATATAATTATTTTAACATATATTACTGATCCTTGTTTGTATATACAAAGCATTGAGCCATCTCTTTGTTTAATTGGAAACAATTTATCTACTTTAATGGTATCAAATTCTCTTGTATTGTCTTTATTCACTATATCATCGTTAAAAATTTCAGTATAATAATTTTCATTACTTTTATTACAAACACTAATTGCCATTATTTCAAATGTTTTTTTATCAATATAAATATGATAATACGATTCTCTTAGCTTTTTTTTTGCTTCTATTAAGGTAAAAGCTATCTCCTTTGTTATGTGTAGAATAGTCTTTTCGTTTTGTAGTTTGGGTATTTCAACTATTTCTTCTTCAGCGCCTTCAAGTTTATCGATAGTAATTTCAGTTACTTTCTCTGCATCTTTATAGCAATCAATATATATATATTTTGCTCCAATAGAAACTTTTTCTTCATTATTATTTTTTCTTACAAGAAGCGCTAAGGAGGATGTTTTTCTATTGAATAATAATGGGTAATCATGTTTCATCGTAAGATAATTGGGTAAAACGACATAAATAATTGAGTCTTTATTTTTTATTGTAATCATTTGATTCTTTACCATGACTACTTTGTTTTTATCATACTGTGTTAGCAAAATTTTAATGAGATACACCATAGCTACATAATACTTATGCTCAACTACAAGTATTTCTTTTCTGTCATTATCTATAACTTGTATATCGTTTTGCATTACAAATCCTACTTTGTTTGATTATAGCATTTTAGATGTTAATAATATAAATTTACATAGTAGTAATCAAAGCTATTGTATTCAGTCTATTAGTATGCTAAATTCAAAATAATAAGCTATCTGTCAGTTACAAATATTCTCACATCCTTCTAAAGCATCAGTCACTCATTCGCGTCATCTTATCGTACTGAACCCTATCCTATAATCAATCATGGAAAATAAACTCATTAAAAGCCTCAAATACCAAGGCGTGTACTCAAAAAAGCTACCCAACAATGAAACCATGCTGTATATCGCCTATACCAATGCCAACGGCAATTATTCCAAATACAAAGTCGGATTAAAATCAGCGGGTATCAGCGAACAGTATTGTCATAATCTTCGGCAAACGGAACTATCAAAGCTTCGACTAGGTGAAGACCCGAAGCTTTCCAATAAAGTAAAAATCATCAAATTTGAAGAAATCGCGGAAGATTACTTTTACAACATGAAGCTTAGCCAATGCTCCGATACCACTAACTCAAAGAACAAGTATACCAATCATATTAAGCCTGTGTTTGGGGAATCAATATCCACAATATAACCTCTCAGCAAATTCACGAGTTCAAGATTAAGAAATTAGAGACCCATGCCCCTGCCACCGTAGCAATGTTAATCAGTTTCATTAGTTCCATCTATTCCCACGCGATAAAGAAGACGAAGAAGTTTAAAGGAGATAATCCCGCTTACGGTATCGAGAGAACTATTGTGGTGGATAACGCAAGGGAAAGGTATTTAACTATCGAAGAGATTCATCACTTATTGGAGGTGCTAAGTACCAATCAATACGAGAAAAAAGAGGAAATTGTGTGGAGTTTAGAATACTTTGTAAGATTTGCCCTATCAACAGGAGCTAGAGCGGGCTCTATACTCCTCATAAAGCGCTCAAATATCAACGAACTCAATCGAACCGTACAAATCTATGACACCAAGAATAAAAGCTGGTATACCGCGTATTTAAACTCAAAACTTTTCCCCGATTTATCCTTCTTAAATCGTTTCAAAGCAAGTAATTACATTTTTTACAACAATCGCGTGTTAACTCATAGGATTATCGCGTATCATATGCGACCCATTTATAATGATCTTTTTAATCAAGGGCTAGAAGAGGATGATTGGAAGCATAGAGTTTGTAACCACACGCTTCGGCATACCTTCGCAAGCCATTTAGCGATCAATCAAATCCCGTTGTTTGAAATTCAAAAGCTTATGAATCATCGAGATATTAATATGACGCTACGGTATATGAAACTTGCGGAAGCCAATAAGGTATCGGCGGTAGAGAAGATTTATTAGAGTGCGCAATAGTAAAGAGAAGAATCAAAGCTACTTACTGTCGCGAACACAACGCACAGAACTGCTAGAGTTCTTACCGTTGGTGATACCACCGCCATTGCCGAAATACACATCCCACGCATAGTTACTATTGCCAACAGAGCTAGACGACGACCAATAATAGTCACTCACCACATTTTCAAATCCTAGTTTAATAGCAGAATCCGACCGAGTATCATCGATAATAGATTCTAACTCCTCAATCTTCGGTAATCGCCAATCATCAAATCCAGCCAAAGAGAGGTTTTGACAATAATCCATTGCCCCTTGCCAATTCTTTTTTATAGTTTGACTTTCAATATCGTCCTGCCACATAAGATTAGTATCATAGTCTACAAAGACATCCTCACTTATTGATGCAGGCGCCACTTGTTCATACGCTGGAGCGACTTCTTCCACGGCAGGCATCACCTCTTCCATTTCAGTTGACGCTGCTTCGGTAGTATAATCGTTATTATTAGACATTTTTACCACAATAGCAATCAAGAAAACACCCACAGCTACAGCAATAATAGTGAGCCATACTTTTTTATATCCATTTTCTTTCGAAACATTTTCATTGCTTTTAACCTCCAATAAACTACCTCCGCAGCCTCTACAGAATGAATCTCCATTGTTACTTTCAGCACCACATTTTTTACATACAACTACAGAATAATCCTGCGGTAACGGCAAAGCTTCATCGTGATTTTGTTCCAATAAACTATCACCACATTCTTTGCAGAACAAATCCCCATTCTTATTTTCAGTTCCGCACTTTTTGCATATAATCATTGACTCGCCATTACTTGACATCACTTCTCCACGATAGATAATATTTTTACGCGCTTGTATTGATACCAGAACCACAGCTGGTACAAAACTTCGCATCACTATTGTTCTCTTTACCACATTTGGTACAAAAAACCTTTTCAGCATTTACATCAACTGCTTCACTATCCTCATGTGTAAAAAGTTTTTCGATTGCAATAGGTAAAGCGATATTTTCTAAATTGATTTTAATTGTTTTTTCTTCAAACGTAAACTCCATCTGTATTGCCTTATTTTCTCGTCGCATACGCATACTATCAGCAATATCATAATCACCGCTAAATCCTTGATTTTCAAGTTCTGCTTTTACCTCGTATTTTAAAAGATTCCAAGCTTTTCTTTGCGCACCTAAGAATACATAGCTATCAGCACTTCTCGTTAATCCAACAACACCAAGCTTCTCAGCTTTTGCTGGATCAATTTCTACAGCTGTCCAAACTTGATCTCTTTTTGAAATCTTTTTATCTATCAACTTTTCCAATTCAATGGCAAAATTATCGTTATATTTCATCACAGTTAACATACCAATTATTATGGATGCAATATATATCAAAAATAGCCAAATAACATATCCACCAAGCAATTGAAATAACTCAGGCAAAGAATAGAAGCTATACTGAGATGTCTTGCTAATTATTACAAAAGCACTGATGATCCATATCACTATCATATTAATTGCAGCAAGTGAACTTGAATAAAATAAGCCAAATGGACCAAACATCCCTGTAAACACTATACTTGCAAACTGTGATTTTACTTTCATAAATACCCTTTAATTTTTATAATTTTGTATGCTATCATCTAGACAGATTCCCCATACTCATTCTCTTCCTTGCTACCCTCGCTTGCCCACCAAATAATCAATGGTATCAACCCGATTACGGTTAGCATAAGTAATTGCCACCAACCACTATGATTGGTATCGTGTAATCTTCTCGCTCCAGCTGCAATAACAGGAAAAAAGAAAGCAAGGTTTAGGATCATCAGAAGTACCTCTGAACTATCAGCTACAATAGAAGCCCACCCAAGAAGAACAGTAAAAAGGTAGAACCACCAAAACTCAGATCGAGAAGCTCTACCACTAAAGTTGAAAAATTTAGAGAAACAGGTTGCTATCGCTGTTCCAAATGACATTGACTCACTAGAAGTATTTACCGTTGAAGTAACATTTTTAACCTCTGCTACTGTTCCGATGGCTGCGCCACAACTCGAACAGAACTTGGCATCATCAAGATTTTCTTTTCCGCATTTTGAACAAAACATTTTTATCCTTTAGGCTTTGTGTATTGCTAGTTTTTATAAAATTCAATAGCATGCGATAATTCTTTTGTTCGCTGCTCTATCATCTCAGTTTGTGAGCCTACATATAAAAGCCCTTCACCAGTTCCGCCACGCATAGCATCCGAATCAAAATCTGCTGACAAATCACGATATATTATCCAAGCGCGTTGTGCTTTTTTTAACTTATCTTTAACAATAGCATCAGGCAATAAGCTCATTAATTGTTTATACTTCGCATTAAGCATCTTGTCGGCTTTATCATAATCAATTCTAGCGCAATCTTTCATATCCACAGTAGTGGAAGCGTTACGACAATCAAGTGCCATAAGCGAAGATCCTACAAGTAAAGAGGTACACATAAGTAGTGGTAAAAGTTTTTTCATCAGATATTTTTCCCTTTAGGTATAATTACAATGGATAATACCCAAACACTAATGTCAATCGCATGACTTTTCAAATATTTTGCTAATAAATGCTAAAAGAATGTATCAATTCTCTCAAAAAGGTTACTGTTTCGAAAGTATCGCTCATCCCAATAAAAATAAAAATACTTTTTCTCAAAAACCCCATCCAAAACCTCACCTTAACCACGCAGCCTATAGGCAGTCATCCTCTATGAAAAACAGCAATTCCGCTATAATTGCGGATATTTACTAGAGGGTTCACCCATTGCCAATTTTTAAAGTTCATACCCCCTATCAAGCCGCCGGTGATCAGCCCGTTGCTATTGAAACACTCACGAATGGTATCAAAAATGGGGAACGTTATGTTGCCTTAGAGGGGGTCACGGGTAGCGGCAAGACTTTTACTATGGCAAAGGTGATCGAGAGTGTTCAACTCCCCACTATCATCATGACCCATAACAAAACATTGGCGGCTCAACTTTATAGTGAGTTTAGGTCGTTTTTCCCTGATAATCATGTTGAGTATTTCGTTAGCTACTACGATTATTATCAACCCGAAGCCTACATCCCACGTCAAGATCTTTTTATCGAAAAAGACAGCTCTATTAATGCTGAACTGGAGCGTTTACGCCTCTCTGCTTCTGCCAATCTTCTCAGCTACGATGATGTTATCGTTATTGCCTCCGTCTCTGCCAACTATGGATTGGGTGATCCGGAAGAGTATGAGAAGATGGTTCAGGTGGTCGCCGTAGGGGATGAGATCAATCAAAAAAAATTGCTGTTACGTCTCGTTGAGATGGGGTATGCCCGAAATGATAGCTATTTCGATGGGGGGCATTTTCGGGTCAATGGGGAAGTAATCGACATTTATCCTCCGTATTGGCAAGATCAAGCGGTGCGTATCGAATTTTTCGGGGATGAAGTGGAGCGGATGAATTTTTTCGAACCTCTGAGCAACACAGTGACCGAAAAAGTAGAGACCGTTACCATCTATGCCACCAGTCAATTTGCTGTAGGAGCGGAGAAACTCTCTCGTGCTATCAAGCGTATCGAAGATGAACTAGGGGAACGCCTACAGGAGCTTGAAGCGCAAGGAAAAATCGTCGAAGCTCAACGTCTACGACAACGATGTGAGTTTGATCTGGAGATGTTGCAAGCGACAGGGATGTGTAAAGGGATCGAAAACTATTCACGCCTCTTGACGGACAAAAAAGCGGGGGAAGCTCCCTATACGCTACTGGATTATTTCACCCTTCATCATGATAAATATCTTATTATCGTCGATGAATCGCACGTCAGTCTCCCCCAATTTCGAGGGATGTTTGCGGCAGATCGCAGTCGTAAAGAGGTGCTGGTTGATTATGGTTTCAGACTTCCAAGTGCATTGGACAATCGCCCCCTTATGATCGATGAATATCTCAATAAATCGCCTCATTATCTTTTCGTATCCGCAACCCCTTCGGCGCAAGAGCTGGGACTAAGTACCACTGTAGCACAACAAATCATCCGTCCCACAGGATTGCTTGACCCCCCTATCCTCATTAAACCCTCTACCAATCAAGTCGAAAATCTCCACGATGAGATTAAAAAAACGGTTGCATTGGGGGATCGGGTTCTTGTAACGGTTTTGACCAAAAAAATGGCAGAAGCCCTCACGAAATATCTCGCCGATTTGGGAATCAAAGTGCAGTATATGCACTCCGAAATTGATACGATTGAGCGGAACCAAATTATTCGAGGTCTTCGTGTCGGGGATTTTGATGTTCTTATCGGGATCAATCTTCTACGAGAGGGGCTTGATCTCCCCGAAGTGAGTTTGGTAGCAATTTTAGATGCCGACAAAGAGGGTTTTTTACGTTCCGAAACCGCCCTTATCCAAACCATCGGACGAGGAGCTCGTAATGAACACGGGCGCGTCATCCTCTATGCAAATAAAATTACAGGTTCCATGGAACGTGCCATTGCCAAAACCGATGCACGCCGTGAAAAACAAGAAGCATTCAACCGTGAGCACGGAATAACCCCAACAACAACCAAACGCTCTCTCGATGAGAATCTCAAAGTTGAAGATGTGGGTGATCTCTACAACCGCTCTAAAAAAGCCAAGACACTCCCCGCTGCCGAGCGGAAGAAATTAGTCGAAGAGTTGAGTCTGAAAATGAAAGAAGCGGCGAAAAAGCTAGAATTCGAAGAAGCAGCACGATTACGTGACGAGATAGCCAAAATAAGGAAACTATAAATGCAAGATATGTTAAATAACCTCTCCACCTACGGCTACCTCGTCGTATTTCTCTACTCACTTGGGGGTGGAATGGTCGCCCTTATCGGGGCAGGCGTTCTTAGTTTTATGGGTAAGATGGATTTGACCCTCTCGATTACCATCGCATTTATCGCCAACTTCATCGGGGATGGATTACTCTTTTACATGGCACGTTATCATAAGCGGGAAATGATGGAGTATTTCGCGAAACACAAGCGTAAACTTGCCTTTTCCCATCTTATCCTCAAACGTCGTGGGGCATGGATTATCGTCATCAAAAAATTCCTTTACGGGCTCAAAACACTTATTCCCATCGCTGTTGGCTTGAGTAAATACGATTTTTGGAAATTCAGCCTTTACAATGCACTCGGAGCATTCATCTGGGCGATTGTTGTCGGAGGGGGAAGTTATCTTTTCGGAGGTGCTATCGTCGAAGGGTTCAAGGTGATTTCAGACAAACCGTATCTTGCCCCCGTTTCTCTAATCATTATCGGAGGGAGCGTGTGGTTTTATTTGTCACAGGCTACGAAAAGAAAGTAGTCCAGAATATGAATATTGAGGGTATAATTATCGATTATTAACTTTAAAGGATATTGATGTTTAAAAAAATTATTTATCAGAATAAGATTTACATTTCAGTAACTTTCTTTTTTATCGTGATGTTTGTTTATTCTCTCTTGAGCTACAGCAGTAACAAAGAACGTATATTAAAAAATATTGATGAGAGACTTCTATCCACGGCTATCGCCTCTCAAATGATTCTGGGAAATGACTTCACAGACAAAGCAAAAGACGCTACTTCTGTATCCATTCAAGAGGATATGAAAAATATCAAAGCCCTTTCCGAGTTTGCGAAATCATCCGAAGTAAAATATATCTATATTATGGTTTTAGATCAAAATATTACGCGATTTATATCAAGCAGTGCCACGGATGAAGAGATCCTAACGGGTAAAAAACTGACCCGATATTATGATTCCTACGATACCAATGAAAATGTATTAAAAGCTTTTCGAACCAAGCGCGTCACCTTCGATCCGTGGGTCAAAGATGAATGGGGTAGCTTTAGAAGTGTTTTTGTCCCCTATACAACACTCAATAATAAAGATTATGTGATCGGTGTTGATATAGACTACCAACTCATAGAATCACTCTCTCGAGAAGCTGCAATAGAAGAGCTCTTACGAGTGTTGTTAATTTTACTCTCTCTTAGCCCTGTTTTATTTTTATTAAATCTCTTTCGAAAAGATAATACGATTTTACAACAAAAAATAAATGAAGCCACCAGCGAATTAAAAGAGATCAATATTCATCTTCAAGATAAAGTTGCCAATCAAACACAAGAGTTATTTGAACAATTTTATAACGATACCCTGACCAATTTACCCAATCGAAATAAACTTCAAGAAGACATTCATTTACCTGAAATAATAGCCATTGCCATCATTGACATTGATGATTTTAAAGAGATCAATGATTATTTTGGAATTCTTGTGGGGGATAATATACTTATCCAATTTTCACGTTTCCTAGATTCCTACCACCCGACCTATAGGCTTGCTGGAGATCAGTTTGCTCTTCTTTTTGACCATAAGTTTTCGATTACAGACATCAGAACTCTCTTAGAAAAAATAGTGCTAAAAGTAGAAGAGGAACATTTTTCCATTGATTCGCAAATCATAAATTTAAGACTTTCAATCGGCTTGGCGTATGGCGAAAATGCTAGTTTAATCTCCGCTGATATAGCCATACATCAAGCAAAAACCAATAAAATGCCTATTGCGATTTACAATGAAGATGAAAAAATAAGAAGTCATTTTCAACATAATCTCAATATGGCAAATACCATTAAACAAGCAATCATTAATTCTAAAATTGTTTGCTATTTTCAACCTATTGCCTCCTTTAGTGATGGGAAAATAGAAAAATACGAGACGTTAGTTCGAATTATTGATGAAAATGATGCAGTTATTTCGCCATTAGACTTTTTAGAGTTAGCTAAAAAAACAAAACATTACCCTACCATTACACGAGAAGTGGTACGACAAGCGTGTGAAATATTTTCAAAACGGACAGAACAATTTTCAATTAATCTCTCCAGCAGTGACATAACCGATCATAGTATCGTCGATTTTATTTTACGCACAATTATTGAGACAAAAACCGCAGATAGGGTAACCTTTGAAATTTTAGAGTCTGAAGGTATCGAGAAGTTTGAAGTTGTTTCCTCTTTTATTGAAGAAGTCAAAGCACTTGGAGGACGTATCGCCATTGATGATTTTGGTTCAGGTTATTCAAGCTTTGAAAATATACTTAAGCTCAACATTGACTATATTAAAATAGATGGTTCACTCATTCGAAATATTGATACGAATATGCGACACGCTATTGTCGTTGAAACCATTGTTGATTTTAGTAAAAAAATTGGAGCTAAGACCATTGCCGAATACGTCTGCAATGAAGATATTTATAATAAAAGCAAGTTGCTAGGGATTGATTACGCTCAAGGGTATTATATTGGTAAGCCCGATATTCTCTCATAAAAAACTATGAGAGAATACCGTACGATTTTCTTTTAAAATACTAGTTTTTCTTCCGTTACGGGAGCCTGTTCTTGTGCCGCATCGGGTGCAGCGGATGTATCGGTAAACTCTTCAGTTGCATTCCCATCTACTTTTCTTCTCTCTCGATAAACGCCTGCAGGACGATCAAAATAGCGTTTCGTATTGGGATAAATCCTCATCAGATCCTCATTAAAATAACGGAATACTTGCCCTGCAGCACGACCCCCAGTTTCACTGTGTCGCATCGGGGTATTGTTGTCATTACCAAACCAAACCACTGTTTCTACGGCAGGCGTATAACCGATAAACCATGCATCCACGTTTTTATTGGTCGTTCCTGTTTTACCCGCAACTTCGACACCTGACACTCGTGCAGCAGTTCCTGTGCCCTGAGAAACAACATCTTGAAGTATCGATGTCATAAGATAGGTTTGCTCTTTTGTGTTGACTTGGCGACGTTTGTTTTCGTAACGGAACGTCTCCCCTTTGGGCGTGATGACTTGGCGTACCAAAATCGGATTGGTAAGAACTCCACCAGTCGCAAACATCGTATAATATTTTGCTAAATTATAAGGAGAAATCATCATCGTTCCCAAAGCAATAGAAAGCCCAGGAGGGAGTGGCTCAGTAATTCCATAGCGACGTAATCCTTCAACAATACGCTCATACCCCATATCACTTACCATATTAATCGTCGCCAAGTTACGGGAATACGTAAGAGCATTACGGATTGTTACCATCCCTTTATAGTCGTTTTTATAGTTCTTTGGTTTCCATTCTTTCATCTCTCCCTTGTCTTCATACATATACGTACGGGGAATATCAGGAACCAACGACGCGGGCGACATACCGCTGTCCAACGCCACTTGATAAATAAATGGTTTAAATGCAGAACCTGGTTGACGCTTCGCTTGTGTGACACGATTATAAGAACTCGCCGTATAGTCATACCCTCCAACCATCGCCAACACTTCCCCAGTGTTAGGATCCATACTCATAAGTGCGCCGTTGAGCTGACTTTTCATTGTGTCATCCAGCTCCCCTACTTCCTCAGCCCGTTTTAAAATATCGTTTCTTCCCGATTGAAGGGCTTTATACCCCGATTCTTGAAGCCTCATATCAATAGTCGTGTAGATTTTATACCCGCCACTACGAATATCAGGGAAGGAATCCCCCAATTGTCGCATAACTTCGTCGATAATATAGGGACCAGAATTTTTAGTCAATGTATCATTATAGACTTTCGGACGTTCCTGTGTCGCTTTGTCATACGTCTCCTGATCAATCCATCCCAATGTCATCATCCGTTCGAGAATACGATTCGCGCGTCCAAGAGAGAGCTCATAATTTTTTGTCGGAGCATAAAAGTTAGGTCCTTTGGGCAAACCAACCAACATCGCCATCTCTTTAAGTGTTAGTTCTTTAAGAGGTTTATGAAAATATCCATCGGCAGCTGTTTTGACACCATAATAACCGTGACCCAAATAAATTTCATTCAAATAACGCTCTAAAATTTGTTCTTTAGTCAGTTGTTGTTCGATACGAATAGAGTACAGTACCTCTTTAAATTTACGGGTAAAGTTCTTATCTCTCGTTAAAAGAGCATTTTTAACAAGCTGTTGTGTAATCGTACTTGCCCCCTCTTTGAGTTTTCCTGCCGATACGTCTTTGATGATAGCACGCATAATTGCATCGGGATTTACCCCATGGTGTTCAAAAAAGGTGGTATCTTCAATCGCGAGCAACGCTTCAATAAGACGCGGAGGAATATTCTCAAACGAGACATAATAACGGTGCTCATCGCTAAAAAGGTTGGCGATTTTTTCCCCGTTACGATCATACACTTCGGTCGTCAAACGGGGTTTATAGTTGATAAGCCGTTGAGTTTCGTATTCAAAACTGTAAATAATGTATCCCAAATATCCCACAGGTATCAGTATAATAAGACCCACTAAAATCCATAATTTTTTCTTCATTTTTTATCCTCGTTTTAAACTCTAAAATCTCTTGTTTTAAAATCAGCATCCATAAGTTGACGTGTATAGCCATTTTTAGGATTGGCTAAAACATCTGCCATTTTACCCTCTTCAACAATATAACCCTCTTTGAGAACGCAGATATCTTCGCATATTTTTGCTGCAACACCCATATCATGTGTCACAAAAAGAAGTGAAAATCCCATCTTGGCTTGCAAGGTTCGAAGCAACTCTATCATTACCTTTTTAGCGTATGGATCCAATGCCGTTGTCGGTTCATCCAACAATAGTAATGATGGTTCAAAACTCAATGCCATCGCAACAACGACCCGTTGCAACTGCCCACCCGAAAGTTCGTTTGGATAGCGGTTCAAGAGTACGCTCTCCAATCCCAACCATTCAAATATCTCTTCACAACGTTGACGCTCCAAAAACATTTGATTAGCGATTTTCGTTAGCGGTGAAAGTGCCGTAAAGGGATTTTGAGGGACTAAAGCAACACTTTTTCCTCGTACCCACTCAAAATTGCACCGCTTTTCCAGCGTCACATCCAAAGCACTATCCGTAAGCCCTAATAGTGTTTTGAGAATGAGAGATTTACCGCTTCCACTTTGACCCACCAAAGCAAGAGAAGTATGAATCTCAAACGCCACATCCACCAATACATTATTGAGATGATTAATTCTCAGCCGATCAATATGGATAGGTTTCATCGGGCTTATTTTATCCTAATGTGACTAAAACGTTTACACACCTTCTCTAAAGTCTCTATCGGTATGTCTGTTCTCGCGATGAGACGCAGTATCGCCTTTTTCACCGTCGGTTGACGGATGGAACCAATATGCACGCCTAGCTCCTCTTTGAGGGATTGTTGTAGCGCCATAACTTCACGATTATCTCCGATCTCGATAGGGACGATCAATCCCCCGACATCCAGCCCTAATAGTTCTTTGATGAGTCGTTGACGCTTTTGGATTTGCTCTTTTAACTGTATAACATTTTCGTGAATATACAGCAGTGAATGATGGGCTAATGCTGTGTCATAAAGAGAAGGAGCCGTTGCATAAATAACATTTTTAGCACGATTAATAAGATACTCTGATATATGAGTGGAAGAGAGAACGTACGCCCCGAAACTTCCATACGCTTTACCGAGTGTCCCCATTTTTATCATAAGTGGCGTAGGAGCAATAGAATAATAATCCAAAATCCCCATCATGCGCTCACCGATCACTCCGCTACTGTGGGCTTCGTCCAAGATGATTATTACTCTGTACCGTTCACATACCTCTAAAATCTCACGGCATAGTAAATCGCCCCCCATCGAGTAGATCCCTTCCACGGCAACGACAATACGCTTCTCCGGTGCATTTTGAAGTGCATTTTGAAGTGCTATGGGGTCATTATGGGGAAAGAATTCAACGCGCCCCTCAACCATTTTCGCCCCCAAAACACCGCTGGCATGATACTCTTCATCCATCAACAGTAAATCGCCCTTACGCACCAACGCTTCCATCAAACCGATATTGGCATTAAACCCGCTCCCCATCACAATCCCCGATTCAAAACCGTTAGCTTCACATAAAGCACGCTCAAAATTTTGATGCACGGGATGATAGCCATTGACTAGCATAGAGGATTTTGGGGCGTGATAACCGTATTTTTTTAACGTCTCACACGCATTACTATGCAACTCATCATTATGCGCCAGTCCTAAATAATCGTTGGATGCCATATCAATCAGATTTTCATCAATAAGATGGCGTTGGCGATAGCGTCCTGAACGTTTTAGGGCTTTTAGTTCGTTGGTGTAGGGGTTGTTATTCATAGGTTCTCTTCGTCTTTTTTTGTACTTTTATATGCTATAATTTTGTTGCGAACAAAACTGTCTGTGTAATCAATGGAGCAGTAATTTAAGGTCGAGGAACTCGATCTCATCCCTTGATCCCCCTTTTCTATAAAAATCGCTCCAATGATTAAACTTACACATTTGGGTGTAAAACTCTATTTTTAGTTTGTCTTGCAGGTAGATAAATTCTTTAAAATGAGACCATGACAATTGTCTCGATAGTGTAGAGACAATTTCAATATCACCAAAAATTTCATCATATGTCTGAGATTTTTTGCAGAATATCCATTCCCATACACATTCACCAATTGTCTACTCAATGAGTTGACAATCTCCTTGCCATACTCTGCTCGCTCATGCTTAAGTATTTGCCCTCGTTCCCAAGCTCCAGCTTGGGAATGCATACTGATGCTACTATTTACCATAACCGTTCAACCTCCAGCAATCCTTGAATTTCTTCATAATCTCTACCACTGCTGTATCTCCAATGTTTAGCCTCATCCACATATCCCCTCTTAAGAGGATTTTGATGAATATAGTTTATCCTCTCAATCATCATTTCTTCATCTTGAATACGTTTCGGCTGTATCCCTTCTTGCCACAGTTGATAAAATGTTTCCGTCTTATGCGCTTTTTTATAAAATGCTAATTGATCGAGTATTGTTTTCGCATTTTGTTGTTGTAAATAGTGCAAAATTTCTTTAGCTGTGAATGATTTGAACTTTTGCATTGATTTGGAAATATCGTCACTACTTGCTATTAGATGAAGATGATTTTCCAAGATAACATACGCATAGATTTTTAAGTTATCACTCTTTTGTAGATAGTTGAGACTCTCTAATACGATTTGAACGGTTTCCATTCTAGTAAATATCGGTATCCAATGCAATATTGTACACGTAATAAAATGCGGGTGCATTGGTTCGACTATTTTATATCTGCTTCTACCCATTGGTTGTTATTGTCTCTTTGGTTTTAGTATGCATTCCCAAGCTGGAGCTTGGGAACGAGGGAAAGGGTTCACTGATTTTCTCCTGTATTAATTTTTTCATAACCATAAAAGATGTTATAGCGTTTTGCTAATTTATCTATATCTATATTTTTGAATCGCCAAAAATATTCTTTAACCAATTCTCTTTCAATAGCATTACGAGTGAAAATTGTTAAAACTTCATTCGTATTACTTTCAATAATAATTGCATCAAAAACTATATATCCATTAATGCTTTTGTTAATAACGAGATATCTTATAAATTTGGTCAATAATAATCCCATCTTCCATGCAATCACAAAAGGAAAAAGTATAAGTAAAACCATTTTATAAAAATCATTTAAATTCTGTGAAGAATGATAAAAATCATCAAAGGTTCTATGTATTTTTTCAATTGAATTTAAATCAATTTGAGTCACTTCATGTTCATCATGGCAATAGAGTAAGTGTTTATTTTTAAAAAAAATATTTCTATGATTTTTTGTATTTTTATATTCTCGGTACATTGGCAACAATGCGAAAGGAGTCATAAGTAACACTTTTGAAATCATGCTTCCTTTCTCAACACCAAATGGATTAAACAAAAATATTAGAATGAAAATTGGGAAAATAACATATATTGTTTCCCACCATCCAAATAGAGGGTTATAATCCTCTATTACAATCGGATCTTTATCATAATCCCTCAGTGTAGAGGTATTTTTTGATGTCGTATTCATTTAGGCTACCTTTCTTTCTCTCGTTCCCAAGCTCCAGCTTGGGAATGCAGATAGATTCTCATCGCTTCAATAATAGTATAACCATTTTTACGCATATTTATCTATTGTATTTGTTATTATAAAATGGCACTTGCTGTATGCATTCCCAAGCTGGAGCTTGGGAACGAGGTGGATCACCCAAACAATTGAGAATGTGATCCCATCCGAATAAGCTTAAGTATCTCGCCATCAATTCTATAAATTATCAGTAAATCACCACTAATATGAAATTCCAAAAAACCTTTCCATTCTCCCTCAAGCTCATGGTTGTGTGCTTCTGCGGGTAAAGATTTGTTTTGTATTAGTTTAGCCAAATAAATGACAAATTTTGAAAAATGCTTTTCGCTTAGTTTAACACTGGCACTATCTTTTATAAATTGCTTGTGTCGCTCAACGCTTAGCATGCTTCATACTTTCAAATTCAGCTTTCAGTACATCTATCGTAATAGATTCCATATTAATCCCACTTCGAGCCTCTTCCATCGCATTTGCCGTTACGTCATTAGGAATTTTGAGTTCAAAAGGTATTCCTTTCTCCCTTTTAACTTTAGCTAAAAACATATTAATCGCTTGAGAAGTAGAGATACCGAGTTCTTTAAATATTGCCTCTGCCGCATTCTTTAAATCTGCGTCACATCGAGCCCTAATCGTTGCTTCCATCGCCATAGTAACTCCTTTGTGTTTTTATAATTGTAGCACAAAATGGCTACAATTTTCTTTTTATTTTCTATTGCTATAGGGATTCATAAGTAGTCTTTAATAGTATAAAATTTTCTATTTTTGGGAGTTCATATCAGTTGGGGATCAAGGGGATAAACCCCTTGGCACTAATGAATTAGTGGTGCAAAAACGCACATAAGAAATAGCGTAAACATAATCTTATCCATAAAAGACCCCCTTCTTGTGTTCTTTGGAGGGCAAAAAAAAAGGTCAAGGGATGATCAAGTCCCTCAACCTTAGCTTTACCACTCCATTGAACACAAGAAGATTATGTTTACAATAAAATTGTAACCACTTAAAATCAACAAGTCAAGGAGCTATAAAAACACCCTCAAAACATCACCCCATAACACTACAAAGATATTTTCCAAACACAGTATCACTTAAAACAAATCCATCACTCTTTTTGAGAATTGTACCATCGAGTTCAAGGCTTTTTAGGATGGTATTAATATTTTGGCGTTGGGTTGTTTTGAGGGTGTAGGGATTTGTCCCATTGGCGATAATTAAAACGATTTCGAGAAAATATTTCCGTCGCTTAAGGGCAATAATCTCATTTTCAAATCCAAAGGCAGAGACTTCCAAGACTTTGGATTGTACCTCATTAATGATTTGTGGTGTACATTTAGATGGTTTCATCATCCATAAAAACATCATAGAAAGTGACAGATAATACGCCACACCGCCACAAAATGTATAAATATCTACGATAAACTCATCGTCACAGATCATTTTTTCTTTCTCAAATAGCATTCTGGCATACTCTAAAAAGCTCTTCTCATCAATCGCCCCCAACGTCAATACAGTAGCAAACTTGAAAAATGGCTCATTTTTATCGAGGAAGAGTGTATTCATAAGTGTCGGTTGAGAGCCTGCGAAAATATAAGCGGTGTGTTGCTGATGTTGAATAATAGAGCGAAGCTGTCCCATAATAGCAGTATCCGAAAATTTTGAAAGTTCAGCAAACTCATCCATAAAAAAAATAGCTTTTTTCCCCGTCGAGAGGGAAAATTTTTCAACAAATTCAAATGCGTAAAGAAGATATTCATCATCATTCATGGTATCCGTATGAAAAAATCTCTCTAGCCCTTCTAGTTCTAACACACCCATATTAATCTTGACCATAGATGCTAATTTTTTACTAAAACTCAACATCCCACTTTTCATTTGATGAATCGCTTTTTTCGTCCCTATGTTTTCATAACATTTGTCGATAATAGCATCTGCGATCTCTTTTTTACCCAAATAGCGCATTAGATCTATTTCAATAATAAGTTTGTCAGTGACACGGCTTAGATATTTTTTGACCAACGACGTTTTACCATATTTACGTGGGGCGATAATAACGATACTTTGATTGTTATTGAGAAAAAATGCCAACTGATCTAGCTCTTTTTCCCTTCCAAAAAACCGCTCATCCGATACAGGCTTTCCTATCTCGAAATATCCACTGCTCATAGCAAACCTTTGTCATTAAAATACTATGACAAGTATAGCATAGTTAATTTTTGTCATGATAAATATATATCATTAGGCGAGGTCATAGTTTCTGCAAAAACGGCTTCAAAACCTCAACACACAACCCCATCGCCGTACTCTCATACCCTCTCATTTCACGAATATAAGGTTTGCAAAATCCCTCTACCATACACGCTCCCGCTTTTCCACGCCACTCACCGCTGGCGATATAACGATCAATATCATCGGGATCAAAGGGATCGAAGAAATAGTGGGTAGAGGAAATATCGAGGAGTTCCAATCGAGGTGTTTTGTAAATCATACAGGTGAAAATAGCTACTTCTGAGCCGCTTTGTGTGGCTAAAATAGCGCGAGCATCGGCTTCATCTTTGGCTTTTCGCAAGATTTTACCTTGAGCGGTCACAACCGTATCTGCTACAAGTAAAGGAAAATCTGTGCATCCGAATTTTTCAAAATTGACACGATATTTTCCCAATGTTGCTTGGTAAACAAAATTTTTAGGTGTTGAGGCGATAATAGAATCTTCATCAAAATCGATGGACTCTTGGAAAAATGGAATACCCGCGGAACGAAGAAGTTCGGCGCGGGTGACGGAGGAGGAACAGAGGCGTAACATTAATACGAATTACGTAAAAACACACCGATGAAAATAGCGATAACACCCAACCCAATATTCAAAGGAACCATATACTTGCCAATCATTTCTAACATCGCTTTAGCACGTCCTAGATCATTGTTGGCAAGTGCTTTTTGAGCTTGATTGCGTCGAAACATCATCGCACCAAGATTGATCGCCATCACCAACCAAATCGCCTCTTTGAGATGAACGATTTTGTACACGTTCATCGCATTCGCATCAATTACATTTCCCATTTCATCCAGTGCTGCGGCGCGAAATCCAAGACCTACTGCCATAATAACGGCTGTGATAATCAATACAATCACAAAAGGCAATACAATCGTAAATAAACGTTTCAGCGTATGAACCACACGCTCCATTCGCATTTTCGGATCGGCAATCATTGCGCACGATTGGTGCACGGCAAAACGGATGGCAATCATCCCCCCGACCCAAACAACAGCACTCAGTACGTGTAAAAAAACTATCGGCGTGCGATAATCGGCAAACAGTTGAACCATAAGATCTTTCAAATTAATTCCTTAGTGATATACGCTAAAGCCTGCTCTAACGCTTCATTGATTTTAGAAGGATCTTTTCCTCCCGCTTGAGCAAAATCTGGTCGTCCACCACCGCCACCGCCGACGATTGGTGCGATTGCTTTGACCCAGTCTCCTGCTTTTACGGTTGAATTCTTGACCCCACTGGCAAGGAGAATCTTATCGTCTTTGACTTGGAACAACATTACACAAACAGAGTCATAACTATTCTTAAGCTCATCAATACGCTCTTTAATATCCCCAACCGCTAACTCTGCAACTACTACCGCGGTGGTACCCATCATAGTGATAGCAATCTCTTCTTTTGAAGCCGATGAAAGGGCTGTTATTTCGATTTTGAGCGTTTTCACCTGCTCTTTAAGACGCTCTATTCCTGCTAATATATCACGATTCTTGACCGAACCTTCTAACTCTTCGAGAAGATGGCGATTGGCTTTGAAAAGATTGTAGGCGGCATTGCCACAGACAGCTTCAATTCGTCGTACCCCTGCACTCACACCGCTTTCTTTTACGATAACAAATGTCCCGATGGAAGCGGTATTATCGACATGAATACCACCGCAAAATTCCACCGATGCCGTTCCAAAATTAACCACCCGAACAATATCGCCGTATTTTTCACCGAACTGCGCTTTAGCACCGCTTTTTTTCGCTTCCTCAATGCTCAATTCTTGGGTAATACCACTCAATGCATGAAGGATATGATGATTAACCCGCTCTTCTACCAATGCAACTTCCTCTGAGGTCATCGCTTTTGGATGTGAGAAGTCAAAACGTAGACGGTTATGCTCGACCAATGAACCTGCTTGAGAAATATGTTCTCCTAATATTTCATACAATGCTGCGTGGAGTAAATGGGTTGCCGAGTGGTGTTTTGCAATTTCGTTGCGTGATACATCAACCATTGCCTCAATGATTTCACCGACGTTGATTGTTGCTTTTGTCTCAATGTGTGAGAGATTTAAGCCGTGAAATTTCTTGGTTTGCGTGATAGTTGCTTTATCACCCAGTACCCCAATATCACCACATTGTCCGCCACTTTCTGCATAAAAAGGGGTCTCTTCGAGAAGTATCCACCCTTTTTGATGCGCATGAAGCTGATCGACTCGTTCAAAATTTTCACCCAAAAGGGCTTGAATTTTGACAGGCGCTTTCGTAGCTGTGTATCCGATGAAGGTGTTAACACCAAACGTCTCCAAAAGGGTTTTAAAATCACCTTCAACCGCTAAATCACCTGACCCTTTCCATGCCGCTTTTGCACGGACTCGTTGCTCTTTCATCAAGGTTTCAAACGTATCCGTATCCAATGCAAGATGTTTCTCTTTGAGCATATCTTCGGTGAGGTCAAGTGGGAATCCGAATGTATCGTAGAGTTTAAATGCCACTTCACCACTAAACGTCTCTTTCGTGTTTTTGAGTTCTTCATTGAAAAGTTCAATACCCGAAGCAATAGTTTTGAAGAAACGCTCCTCTTCTAGCATAATTTGCTCTTTTAGAACCGAGAGTTTTTCCACGATATACGGATATTGGCTCCCCATAAGCTCGGCAACTGTATCGGCAATCTCGTACATAAACGGTTTCGTAAATCCAAGGAGATACCCGTGACGTACTGCACGGCGTAAAATACGGCGAAGAACGTATCCGCGCCCCTCATTGCTAAAGTTTGTCCCTTGCGCAAGCAAGAAAGTAACCGTACGGATATGATCGGCGATAACACGGTACGACGCACCGCTTGCATAATCATACGGCTTACCGATAAGAACTTCAACTTTGCGAATAATTGGCATAAACAAGGTAGAATCGTAGTTACTTCGAACACCCTCGAGAACAGCAACAGCACGCTCCAGTCCCATACCCGTATCGATAGAAGGTTTTGGTAACGGCTTCAATTCACCCTTAGCATTACGCTCATACTGCATAAAGACGAGATTCCAGATTTCCAAGAAACGATCCCCATCGCCTCCCATATAATCTTCCGCGCTGTGGAAATGTTCTGCACCCTGATCAACAAAAATCTCTGAACAAGGGCCACAAGGACCTGTGTCTCCCATTTGCCAAAAGTTATCTTTGTCACCAAGACGCATGATACGATCTGCCGAAATATGTTTTTTCCATATCTCTTCCGCCTCATCGTCGCTCTCATGGACAGTGACCCAAAGTTTATCGACAGGAAGTTTCATTACTTGCGTAATAAACTCCCACGCGTTGGCAATCGCCTCTTCTTTGAAATAATCACCGAAACTAAAGTTCCCCAACATCTCAAAAAACGTATGGTGACGCGCCGTATGACCAACATTTTCCAAATCATTATGTTTCCCACCCGCACGTAAACACGTTTGTGAACTGGTCGCTCTCGGATTGCTTGGGATAGGAATATCACCCGTAAAAATAGACTTGAACGGAACCATACCAGCATTGGTAAATAGCAGTGTTGCATCATCAGGGACAAGAGGAGAACTGGCAACTCGGGTGTGGTTTTTTGATTCAAAAAAAGCTAAAAAAGCTTCGCGGACATCCATCATGGGTATTCTCACTTAAGGGATAAAATTGCGCGATTATAGCGAAGATGGGTTTAAAGAAAGAAATTAGAAGAAAAAGAGAAGTTTTTCCCGTTCGCCCTGAGCCTGTCGAAGGGTGAGTTCATGGTTCGACAAGCTCACCACGAACGGGGATGGATTCCCGCCTTCGCGGGAATGACGAAAAACTTACGAAAACGCTCGATTTAATGCACTAAACATCGCTTTGATCGACGCAACTGTAATATCATTATCACACCCGACACCAAAACACTTCTCCAAACTTTCGGTCTCAATCTCGATATATGCCACGGCTTCCGCACTGGAAAGCTCACCACGTGAATGTTCACTGTAGGAGAGAATCTTAAACGAATGAGAATACTCCACCATCAACGCATTTTTGCACGCATCAATCGGTCCATTGCCCTGCCCTTCTGATCGAATGGTTTGTCCATTATGGGTGTATTCGAGAACACATTTAGCCGAATGCTCTTTTGCGCTCTCAGAGATTACCGAATAATCGACAAATTCAATATCATGAGGCTCACCGAAATAGGTTTTCTCAAAAATCTCTAAAATCTCTTCGCTAGAAAGTTCTCTCCCTGCTTCATCGGTCACTTTTTGGACAATCTTTCCGATTTCTGGGTGCATCTTTTTCGGTAATGAATATCCGAATTTATCTTCCAAAACGTATGCAACGCCACCTTTTCCCGATTGGGAGTTGATACGAATAATCCCCTCATAACTACGCCCAACATCTTGAGGATCAATAGGAAGATACGGAACTTCCCAAAACTCCTCTTCACTCTCACGTCGATAGGCTAATCCTTTATTAATCGCATCTTGATGCGAACCTGAAAACGCCGTATAGACAAGTTCCCCTACATACGGATGACGCTCATGAGTTTTCATAGCCGTACACTCTTCGACGATACCTACTACTGTTTCCAAATCACTGAAATCAAGCTCCGGATCAATGCCTTGTGTGTACATATTAAGAGCTAGAGTAATAATATCGACGTTCCCAGTACGCTCACCATTAGAAAGCAATGTCCCCTCAACACGATCCGCCCCTGCTAACAATGCCAACTCGGTCGCCGCGACAGAGGTTCCACGGTCATTGTGAGTATGAGTCGAAATCAATACGTGCTCACGATTGGTCAAATGTCGGCTCATCCACTCGATTTGATCGGCGTAGATGTTGGGGGTTGCCATTTCTACGGTTGCTGGAAGATTGATGACCACTTTACGCTCTGCGCTGATACCCCAACGATCGGTGACCGCATTACAAATACGAGCGGCATATTCTAACTCTGTCCCTGTAAAACTTTCAGGTGAATATTCCAATCCTATCTCACCATCGTGTTTAAGTGCGCGTTCTTTGACCATATCCACACCCTCAAGTGCTAATGCGATAATCTCATCTTGCTCTTTTCCAAAAACGATTTTACGTTGTGCGGTAGAGGTAGAGTTGTAGAGGTGAACAATCGCTTTTTTCACCCCCTCTAATGCCTCGAATGTTTTGTCGATCAAATGTTCACGCGCTTGGACGAGGACTTGAACCGTCACATCATCGGGAATCAGTTTTTGCTCCACAAGGGTGCGTAAAAAGTCAAATTCGACCTTCGATGCGGAAGGGAAGCCCACCTCTATAGTTTTAAATCCGAGTTTCAGCAAGAGAGAGAAGAGGCTAAGTTTTTGATCCAAATTCATCGGAGTAATCAACGCTTGGTTTCCGTCGCGAAGATCAACGCTGCACCAAATAGGGGCGTGAGTAATGGTTTGAGATGGCCAAATACGATTTGGTAAATCAACTTGAGGATAAGGGCGATATTTGCCCGTAGACATATTTTTCATAGTATATTCCTTGAAATTTCTCTTCTTATTTACTCTTGCTGTGTGTAATTAAGTAATGTAATTATAACCAAAAGGGGGATTAAGATTGTAGTTTAAGTTAAATTGAACGATAATGTTCCAAACAAATTGTGTTTTTCACAAAAAAACCCCTAGGAGTCCCTATGAAACGTAGTGCGTTTACCCTTGTCGAGTTGATCTTCGTGATCGTTATTATCGGTGTTTTATCTGCAGTTGCAGTTCCAAAGTTTAAAAGCCTTAAGCAGAACGCTGAAGTAAAAGCGGTGATCAAAGCGACAACGGATGCAGCTACGACTGCTTCAGCAGCAGCTGTAAATCATATGGATTTAGAAGAGGTTAATGCTTCTGATATGAATCTTTCTATGCTTGTTGACCTTAAAGGAAAAGGGTGGAGCTACAAAGATGCAGCTACTGGTGGGAAATATGATTTTAATAACACTAAAAATACTGCCACCATTGCATCCGTCGATTTTAATGCAACTGCGAGAATAGTACATTATAAAATCACTTGTGCTAGTTTCGTCGATTCAGTGAGCCAAGAAAAGTGTAAATCAGACCTTAACAACTCCACTGGTGTTGATGTAAATCTTACATTCTAAATATGAAACCATCAGCTCATCTAGGCTTTACCCTCGTTGAGCTGATCTTCGTCATCGTCATCATCGGAGTTCTCACTGCGGTGGCGGTTCCAAAATTCAAAAACCTCACTGACAATGCTAAAATCTCCTCCGAACTTGCCACCGCCTCCTCAGTCCAAAGCGCACTTGATGCCATTCATGGAGAATGGATTACCAATACGTGTACTTTTAAATGGGGAAATGATAAAGATTCTAATGATACTGCTCTTTTTGATACTACTGTAGGGTATCCAAAAGGACTCGGCGATACTAACGATACATTTGGCTATCTTTTTAAAACTAAGACAACGGATTGGAGCATAATGACAACAGGTTGTCCATCTGGGCTTATCTGTTATCGGGGCCCTGCGAGTCTCAAGGGCAACGCTAATCATAAAGTTACTAACAAACCCAACAAAGATGAATGGTGGGAATATAATGTGACAGCTGGAACATTTAATCTTCATGATATACCGTAATTTTTACTATCCTTTCATATAAAATTCATAGTTCATCTGTATTATAATTGTTCGTAATCCAGTCAAGGCAAATCAATATGAAAAAAACAATTCTACTTTTTAGTATTTTTTTGCTCTTTGCTCTTCAGGGATGGGGAGTTACGTGCACTAGCACTGGTACCAGTCAAAAAGATTGGAATAGCAATTCTGCTTGGACAGGAGCAGGATGTACTACTACCAAAGGACCTCCAACCGGTGCTACAGTAATCATTGCTAAAGGAACAAGCATTTTAGTGGATTCCTCCAATACTCAAATTCCTGCTGGCATAACCATAAACTCTGGCGGAACACTCGCAGTGCAAAGCGATAAAACCTTAAGCTTTAGTGGTAACTTGACTAACAATGGGACGTTCACAGCACAATCAAAAAGTACCGTGAAATTAACAGGCACCGGTCAAACCCTCTCTGGCAATCTCTCTTTTTACAATCTCATCTTAGGAACTGACACAATTCTGACAGGGAATATAATAGTAAAAAATCGCTTAACTGGTACACCAAAATCGACCTGTCCAACCAATTACACTATAAAAAATAGTTCTGGAACACTTCTTGGAGAAAGCTGTCCGTCTGCATCAGGAGGGGGATGTTCTGTCTCTGCTGGTAAAATGGCTATCAATGAGGTCTATGTTGGTTCAAGTTCAAACACTAGTACGAGAAATAAAATTGAACTTTACAACATTGGTAATATTTCGCCAACTATTTGGAGAAATTGGAGAATCACTATCACACGAATAAGTAACGGTTCACTTAGGACGTACAACTATCCTCTCACTAATTTCGTCGATGCTAGCGGATTTATTACCAATTCCAATGTGGCTATATATCTCAGAAGTACCTCTTCTTCCTACGATATTGCTCTATGGGATGCGCCAACTGGCGGTAATTTGATCGACTATGTCGCACTCAACGGATACATTAATAGCAATCTCAACGGGTGTACGCCAACAACGCCTCCTGCCTATAAACTCACCAATACCAATTCCAAAAATTTAAACCTCTATCGATGGTCACCAGATGGAAGCGGGTCATGGAATTTTGCCAATGCAGCAGGTACTGTCGGTCGAACTAACGGCTGTACCTCGGGAAGCAACCTTATTGTTGAACAAACTCTTGATATAACACAACCGATGACGCTTGATACGATCACCTATACCGTTACCGCTACCAATCCGGGATGTCTTAGCTTAACCAATGTCAATATCACAGATACCCTGACATCCTCTACCAATTTAACAAATTTCTCTTATACGTGCAGCTCAGGAACATGCAGTTCAGCTACAGGACTCTGGACATTACCTGCAATACCTGCCCAACAAGTAGCAACTATGACTATCAAAGGAACCGTCCCCTCATCTGCCACCAACGGAACGGTTTACACCAATACTGCAGTGGGAAGTATTATCAATGATATTAATACTCTTAACAACACCGCTACCAATTCAGCAACTGTTGTCCCCGATATCTTTGCTAATATTGATTTAGTCCTTACCGATCTGAATCCATTTGAGACGGATGGAACATCTGACCTTGTTGTTAGCTTATCTCAATGCCCCAGAGCCGATGTCACCATTCCCTATACTATCGTTAACAATCCCTCTGCGACAGTTATTCCTCATACATTAGCGAGTGGGAATTTTGTTATAAAATCACAAGCAAACGGCTGTGATCCTACAAATCCCTCTGCTACATTAACTTATAGTATTACTCCCATTTATAAAACAACTTCAGATCAAAATATTACGGTCACACTGGGAACACCTACTCCAACGAATAGCAAAGTTGTTTTAGGTACCGATAAAACCGCTACCATCACCATCCATGATGACCCTAATTACAAAATTCTCGTCGATGATGATAAAGGAGAATGTCCTAATGCTCAATTTACAACAATTACTTCAGCATTAGCAGCAGCCACTGCTGGCGATACGATTGAGATATGTAAAGGTACTTATAGCGAAGCGGTAACGGTTAAAACAAACGATTTAACGATAGTAGGACAAAGTGGTAATAGAGATGATGTAATTGTAACGACATCATCAGGTACTGTTTTTTCTTCTGGAACAAGTAATCTTGCCAATAATAACTTAGTAATTAAAGACATTACTATCAAACAAACCTCCACAAGCGGCAATGCAAAAGCCATTGATCTAGTCAATGGAACCAACATCACTCTTGATAATATTTTTATTCAAAACAGCGGAGGCTACGCCGTCTATGGTGAGTCAAATTTTGGTGGT
The DNA here is from genome assembly GCA_041661705.1 of Sulfuricurvum sp. Lineage (GTDB taxonomy): Bacteria > Campylobacterota > Campylobacteria > Campylobacterales > Sulfurimonadaceae > Sulfuricurvum. Next base: position 71,565 of record JBAZTZ010000007.1, on the reverse strand, counting down.
ACAGGAACATATACCAATATGCTCATCAACAGTGCGGGCGGTGGGTTTTATATACCAGTAGGAACGCTTCAGACATTTGACACCGTTAGTATGACCCTTACAGGTACAAGCGCCAGTGAGTACGGTATATTTTTAGGCTCCAATATTACCCGTGTCGCACATATCTTTAAGACTTTATCGATAGCAACGAAAGCAGCCCCCGCGATTTATGTAACCGTTGCAAAAGATATGGATTTTACAGATATTGACATTATAGCAATAGGATATGGAGATAATTCTCAAGCCATTTATACAGCATCCAATGTTGATCCAACCGCAAATATTAGCTTTAAAAATATAGCTATCGACATAAATAAGGGAAAAGGAATAGAGGTAACGACGGCAAATAATACGACTTTTGACACCGTCAGCATTAAGGGTTCAACAAATTATGCCCTTATCGAAAATAGCAATGTTTCTGGAATTCCTACTTTAAAAAATGTAACGATTCAAGCAAATAGTAATAGCGGTATAGATATAAAAACAGGACATGATGTCGTTATGGATGGTGTCACAATCAGTGGTGTGACGACAAATAATGCTATTTATCTTGAAAGCAATGTGAATGGGTCTCACACGTTCAAAAATATCAATATATCTTCCACCGATGCAACGGGTATTCTCGTCAATGTAGCAACTAATGTTTCATTAGAAAATTCTAGCATCACGGTTCAAAGCGGTGCAAATGCGCGAGGTTTTGAAACTGCAGCGAATGTTAGTGGAATAATAACGATCAAAAACTCGAAAATAGAAACCTTTAGCGATGCTTTAAAAGTAGCAACTGGAACCGATATCAATATCAGTGGGTCAACTTTTATAACAAACAATGGTAGGGCTGTTACATTCGAGAGTGGAAATGTTCAAAAAGTAAATGCTCAAAGTTCTTGTTTTACAGAAAATTCTACAAGCGGAAATTCATTTGCATTTTATTTGTACAACAATAGAAGTAGCTCTACTGTCAATAATAACTGTTTTTATGGTTCTCCCTCCACTCAGTTGGCTGCAGCACAATTGACTGGAAACAACTTTACCGGTAACTTCTGGAATGGGGTAACTGGTTCTTATAACAAGAATAATATTATTGATAACTCTCCACTTGCTATCTGTCCAGCAACCAGCTGTTACTCTGTCGTCGTGCCACCACCTCCCCCCATCGCTGAATACCGAATGGATGAGTGTTCGTGGAATGGTACGATAGGGGAAGTACAAGACAGTAGCGGTAATGATATCGTTGGAACGGCTCAAAATGGAGCTACCACCGATGCAGGTCAGCTAAACAATAGTGGCCATTTTATAGCTGCGAATAGCCAATATGTTAGTATTCCAACCAATAATTCCCTTAAAATTACCAACGTGATTACATTCTCTTCATGGATAAAACGAGACAGTATCGACAACCGTCTTCAAAATATCTATAATCATGGTCAATGGAACAATGCTCTTCGACTTCAAACTGATAATAAGGCACTTTTTTCATTGCAACTGGGGAGTACACCTCGAACTCTTTATTCTATCCAAACGATTTCCGATACCAACTGGCATCATATTGCAGGAACCTATGACGGCTCTAAGATGAGTGTATATATCGATGGTGCATTAGATAATAGCGCCCCCTATAGCGGAGCAATAGGAACTTCAAACTCCTTTTATTCGATAGGAAGTGAAAATGGGAACGGGTACTTTTTCAATGGTTCCATTGATGAAGTAAAAGTTTTTTCTGATGCACTAACTGCACCTCAAATTGCATTGATCTATAGTAATGAGAATGGTAAGAATAACTATGATGGAATCCCTCGTGACCCTATTGGGTGCTTAATCGCCGACTACCGTATGGATGAATGTTCGTGGAGTACGGCAGCTGGTCAAGTCAAGGATTATAGTACCGATGGCATCGATAATAGCGGAGATATCAACGGCTCAGTATCAACCACAACTTCTGGCAAAATAAACGGTGGAGGCTCATTTACCGGGGGTTCGATAAATATCAATAATCTCAAAGTTTCTACCGTTTCTGACGCGAAAACTACGGTGGCTTTTTGGATGAATTGGAATGGTGATCATTCAAATCCTATCGCACCATTCGCATGGGAGAGACTTGGTTTGGCATTTGTTAATACCAACTTTGGTTTTTCTACATTTGCCAATAATGATATATTGGGAATAGATGGCACAAGTTTGGCGGGTAGTTGGCATCATGTGGTTGCCGTCTTTAATTATGGTGATTATACGAAAAATAAACTTTATATTGATGGTCAGATAATGACGCTCACAGCAACAGGTGGTGCAATAAATAGCACTAGAGATTACGTGTCAAGTATGGCTATAATTGGAAGTTCATTTGCTAACAGTCCGTTTAAAAGCCCAATAGATGAATTAAAAATTTGGAATGGTGAGTTAAGTGCTGCCGATGTGAGCACTGTATACAATAATGAATTTTATGCCAATAACTACGACGGAAATCCTAGAACTACAGTATCCTGTACCTCTCCAGAATGTACCAATTTCTCCTATCAGCCGTATCATCGTATCGATTCAATGCTTACTCCCCAATATCGATTACACACACGTCTTGCAAATGCGCCTTTTGATATTAATGTCACTGTAGCGTGTAGTGATCCAACCAAATCAATACCTGCACGAAAAATCAAGAATATATATGCCATAAGTGGTGTTTGTCCAGCAACAACAGCAGGATTAACCCCTATTTGGAATAAAGTATCGACAGATATCAACGATACCATTAGAACCATCACAATTAATGATTTGAATATCACAAAAGCCTATTCAAATATCAAATTGATGCTTGAAACGAATGCAACTACCCTTGAACTTAACTGTTCTGATGATAATTTTTCGATTCGACCATCTTATTTTAGTGGCAATATTAGTGATTTTAAAGCGGGTGAACAAAATTCTTCGTCTATAACAACTATTGATGCAAATGACACCATAAATACAAATACATTGGATTACAATACTACGGTATCAACCTATCGAGATATTTCTATTGCTAGTGGGTGTGAATCAAATACTACTGCTAAACTTATAGATAATATGTCGATTACTTTTCAAAATGGTAAAAGTGCACTCGTAAATGCAAAATTCAAAGATGTTGGAGATTTCAATACCACTCTTTTTGATTCATCATGGAATGATGGCGATTGTATTAGCGGAAGTGGCTCTAACACTCTAATTAATGGTCTGTATGGGTGCAATGTAGAAGGAAACATTTCTATCAAAGTCAGTCCTTACGAACTTAACACTACCCTCACAAATTTTTTACCAACCTCATCCTGGCTCTATCTCGATTCAAGCAGAACACAAAATGTAGAAATCAATACCACTGTAAGTGCTTACGGAAAAGATGGAACTAAAACTAAAAATTTTAGTGACGGGTGTTCAGTTTTTACCATCCCTATTGGATTTTACTTCACTCCAACAGGAACGGTTCCAACAACGGATCTCGATATTTCATTAACGCATACAAGTTTGGATTATACCTATAACACCGTATTCAATCAACCGTCGTTCAATGTTCCCAGCACTTCATTCAAAAGCGGTGATGCAAATCTCTCATTAAAATTTAATTTTATCCGCCCTACTATCCCCATTAGCCCCTTTAATCTCAAACTTACGGATATTAAAACAAGCAGTGGGTTCAATGATAATAATGCCACTATAACCGATAAAAACACCACCTTCGTCTACGGTCGCATCCACGCATCCGATATTCAAACCGATCAAAACACAAGTGTACCCAATCCAGTCGAGATTGAAGTATACAGCAATGACTCAACAAATCCGTTTATCATAGGCAAATCTCAAAATGTTCTTAAGTGGTATCGAAATACGGATCATGACAATAATTTATCTGGTTCAGTGCTTTCAGGTCAGAGTACCAAAGATACAAAAATTACAATTGATAATACCTCAACAAATCCTCTCAATAATGGGATTCAAACTATTTATATTACTAATACCGATAGTAACACTACTAAACAAACAATTAATTTAACAATCCCAAGTTGGCTCTCAACGACTACTGCAAACAATACGTTTCAATACCAATATGTTATTCCATCAACAACAATAGATACATTGACCACCACTTCAACAGGAGTCAATAGTGGTACATTCACAGGCAGTGATTTTGGGATAAAAGCCTCAAGCAACACCACCAAAAAAGGGATCAAAGTTTTCCGATGAGAAAAGCTCTTACATTAATTGAACTTATCTTCTCAATGGTGATCATCGGGATTGTCTTCACCGTCATCCCCAAACTCATTATATCAATGAACCAAAGTGCACAAGTGACGATCAAAGAAGAAGCAATGTTTAATGCGGTGGCGATGATGGGAGCAATCATCAATCTGCCGTGGGATAATAACAACACGGTTAATAACCAAATTATAAATGTTACGAATGGTAATCCCGATTACGATTGCAATATTTCTAATACTAAAGGCGGAGCACTTGGATACCGCAAAGGTGGATTTGTAGGAGGGCGGGATTGTAGTGTCCTTACCAATGGGACGTTTGATTTTAATGCTTCATTTATTGGAAAAGAAGACGCTGAATATAATGATATTGATGATTTTCACGACACGAATATAAGTGCTGATAAAAACTGCTCTGGAGTACAAAAAGGACTTTTTAAAATCGGAGCAACAGTAACCTATATGGATGATCCTTCCTCCACTGGCATCACCGATCTTAATCTCAGTATCAAAGTGGCTAATCAATCTTCAAATACCAAACGAATCTGGATTCGTGTCGGATATGGGATTGACCATAAACTGTATGACCCTGCCAATCCAAACAAATGTATTACCTCACTTGAATACCACTCGTTCAATCTCGGTAATACTAAAATTAAATATCAGGATTGGCAATGAGACGTGGCTATACTCTTATTGAGATTATTATTACCATTGCCATCACTGGGATTCTCGCAGTGGGGATGTTCAAAGCATTTGAAGCCATTACCCTCCGAAGCGAAAAAGCAAAAATTCTTAGCAGCCTCTCTATCGACAGCCAAAGCGCATTGGATCAGTTGAGTTTGTTGCTATATGCTCGTGCACCGATGTCAGTGAAAGGGTGTGACATTACTGGAACTTGCGTGTCATTAGAAACAGCTACAAGTGCAAAAATTCTTCAATGGTATGGAACGGCCAGCGAAAGTTATCAATTAAAAGATTACAGTGGATTTGTGGATATGACTGCATCCAATAATCCTACACATACTCTTTATTCACCCGATACAAATCTCTCCGCTATGATTGCTACTGAAAAACTAAAATGGAATGATTCTTTATTTGATCTATCAAAAATAGTATTAATCTTTTCAGGCTCTTTTGATAATGGAGAAGATGATTACAATTACTCTATAGATGCCTCCAGTACAGGGACAAATATCAAGCTTTCTAATCCAAGAACACCTATGAGAATCTATGAAAAATACAACCTCGTTGATAGTGCCTATTCTGTGACACGAAAAGCTGACATTACCGCATTGGGATGTACTAATGTTTTAGCTAGCATCGACGATAATGCCTTACTTCTTTTTTACAATTATCGTCCGTGGAAAGGTCAAAATTTTTGTACTGATGGCAATGTAAGTATCCTCGCAACAAACGTCAATGCCTTCGTCGCTCACCAAGTCAACGGCACCATCAGATTAGGACTCGATATGAACCAAACCGTAGGAAAAACAGGTTCTACTGTCCGTCTATCCAAACAAAAGATAGTCTTCTAATGCGTCGCGGTTTCGGACTTCCCCAAGTATTGCTCATCATCCTCTTTATCGGGGGAATTGTCACTGTTACGATGCGCTATGCTAGTCTAGGGGCAAAACATTATGCCGACAGCTATACACGAGAGCAAGCGGAACTGTTTATGCAAAGTGCGACGGAGGCAGCATTGTTTCGGATAAGTGGGTATGATAGAAGTGCTAATACCTGTCTACAATTTATCAATATTTCTTCTTCGGATGGGCGATTTGATGCTAATATAACTGTCAATAGATATTATCTTGTTAATGAAATATGCAATAATGTTAATTATACTACGATACAAACCGACGACTCCCACGGCATGATCGATATGACCGTCGTTGTCACCTCTAAAGATCCAAAATTAAATCCATCACTAAAACTTGGCAATAAAATCCGACTTCAACGAAGGAGCCTGCAACGCCCATGAAAAAATACGGCTTTACCCTTATCGAACTTATTTTCGTCATTATCCTGATGGGGGTTCTCACAGGGGTTGGATTCTATATGGCTCAACCTGACGCTACGAAACAAGATGCTCAATACACTCTACTCAAGCTCAAAGAGGCACGGTATAGAGCTATCGGGTATGAAACAGGTGATGGTAGCTGTTCGGAAGCAGGATGGATTGTTTTAAATGAGGGAAATCTATCCAGTAATGAATCACCCACACATACGATAAAATCAGAAATTAAGCTACCTACAATTACAACATTAGCAAATACTACACCTCACAAGCCTGAAACAGTCTGTTTCGACTCCCTCGGTCGTCCGCATGACGGCAATACAACCTCATTAGTGTCACTAATACGGAATCCATTGGATATTAATTTCACAAAAAGTGATAAAAATACAACTATTCGCCTTTTTCCGCAAACGGGCTATGCTATAATCCCGTGCAAATAATTACTTTCTTTAAAATTTTCTATTATAATAAAAATTGATACGCTAAGTAGGTCAATGGAATCTTCACATCTTCTTTTACTTGAACATGACCGAATTCAAACCTATAATAATGGTGTATTTACAGAAAGTTCCTCGACTGAATTGAAAAAACTCTTATCGGGTGCCCTTATCCCCTTAAGCTTGTTAGATGTTCATACAATGAAACTTTCTAATCGCTTAAGCGACGACGAGATGGCGATTCAAGTTGAGATTCGGATGTTCGAAGAGGGGAATCTCAACAGCGACGACGAGTACACAATCGACTATATCCGTCACAATATCAGTAATGATAGCGATGCGCTTGTTGAAGCATTTGCCCTCTCTCATACCAAAGCAAAAGAGTATTTTCAAGAGGTACTTACCAAAACACCGTCCATTGATCGACTCGTTCCTGGATTTTTAGTCTATTCATCTCTTTACCCTCTCCTCACCCCAAAAAATGATCTTTTTATCTACTGGGGAGACGAAGAGGCGTATGCGGTGATCTATCAAGATGGGCACTATATCGCCCACCGCAGTATCGAGACGCTGGCTTCCATCGCTGTTGAAACAGGGCTTGATCTCCCAACACTCAAACAAATACTCCAAACCAAAGGGATGATTGAAGAAAATTATCTCCCCGAAGAGCTCAATAAGTTTATCCTACTCCAAACCCGAATTGCCAAAAATATCGAACGAATTGTCCACACTATCAATCACAAAAGAGGTGTTTTCGGTCTCAGTGGTATTGACAACTGCTATCTTGATTTTGAGGGAAAACCCATTGTGGGGCTCGAAAACGTTTTTAGCGCGTATGGAATCAGTGATCTCATCCCCATACCGCTGGTGCGTGAAGGAATAGCTCCTCAAGAAATTCACCGTACCGTATGTGCTGATTATTTCACGACAACGGAAAATCTTTTTAATCTTTCCCCCTGCCCTCGTAAACCCAAATGGTATGTTCGAGAAAGCGGAAAATTTCTCATCATTGTCGGAGGGGCATTACTTGTCATGCTATTAGCCATCTTGGTGGTCGCATGGATGGATATGAATGAACAAACTCGTAATGAAGAGCTAACGGCTCAACTGGCTACCTTGCAAAAAGAGACAGCAGAACTCTCAGTAATATTGAAAAAAAATACGGCTCTTCTCAAAGAGCAACAAGAAAAAAATAGAGGTATTCAAGAGGATATTGCATCCTACCAAGCAGCTGAGGAAACTGCCGCGGTGATCGATGATATTCATTTTCAACGGCAACATTTTCTGAGTGATACGGCAAGTGAACTCGGCAAGTATCGACTTGGAGCACTCTCACTGGAACAAAATAGCTCCAAAGAGATGAATATTATTGTCGTTTCCGATTATCGCAAACGGTATGATATTGCCAAACTTATGAGTGGTCTCTATTCGCGTGGTTATCAAAATGTTGAAACGCATGAAATCAAGCTTGATGATAATACCACGCGATACAACAGTCTCATAAAGGTGACGCGATGAGCATGATAGAAGCGCAACTCGACAATCTTGACGAACAGCTCGCAGCTTATACTCCTCAACAACGCTTATTAATCTCTATCGGAAGTGCTTTGGCAATTTTAATCCTAGGGTGGATGCTCTATCTCACCGATGCAATTGATGAACTAAACGTGCTCGAAGAACAAAACAATGTATTGATGCAACAAATTTCAGAAAATTCTCCCGATGCTTATCACACCAAAATAAAAATAGCCATAAAATCTCTTGATAAAGAAAAAATCCATACCGCAGAACTCGACGCAGATAAACAAGCCATAATTGATCAAATGTCTGCTTCCAAAGGGCTCATTTTTGACAACAAACACTATGCTAGAATGCTTGATCTATTGCTAGAAAAATCGGTAAACTTGGGACTTAAAATTGAACTCATGGAGTCAGTGGACACCGATGAACCCTACTTCGGAAAAGTTAATAAATATAAAAAGCTGACGATAAAAGGAATTGGGAAGTTTCCTGCTATCGCTGAATTTGTGACCTTTATCGAATCACAAAATGCCCTCGTTCAAATGGATACCCTCCGTGTCGAAACGGATGAAGAGAAGCCTCACTTTGAAGCTGTTATCCTCTATATGGGAGTTGCATTATGAGAAAACTGGTGATTTTTATTTTTGTATCACTGTCTTTGTCCCAACTGCTTTATGGAGAAATGTATGATCCGTTTCGTAAAACCGCTAAACACAAAGTAGTCTCTCTCATTCCAAGTGCAACGCTATTACCCCCTCCGCCGTTGATGGCGATGACTGTACCTCCTCCTGCGATGATTCCTCTACCGCCACCTCCTCCTCCACCCACTCTCGTTACTGCTATTATGAACGAGAAAGCATTTATTAATGGCGCGTGGTACCGTGTTGGTGATCGCTTTAATAACCATGAAATAACTTATATTCAGAATAATTTTGTCGGTCTCAAACAAAACAGTCGCCTCACTATGATTGCGGTAGGAGAACCACGTCACGTACTTAGCACGAAGGAAGTCCCATGAAAAAAATTATACTCTTTTTACTACTAGCTCTATCGTTGGCACACGCAAATGAGTGCGATACCAAACGCTTTAGCCTCAATGCGCATCAGAGTCAAAATTCGGGATTAACCCTATTGGATCTCTTACGCGATGTCACCCAAACATGTCATATAAGTGTCGTATTTGACGATAATCAAGCGAAAGATCAGCTCACAAAACCGCTTGATATGGTCAATATTGAAGACTATGGAGTAGATGAACTTTTTGCCTTTATCTTTGATGACCACAACCTCTTTTATACCTACGATAAGGAAAAAAAAATTGTACGGGCTTCCTACACAAAAACAGTCAATTTCAATGTTGATTATATCAATATGAATCTTCTCTCAACAAGCTCATCCAAATCAATCACCGTTGGAGCAGGAGGCTCAAGCACGGGGTCAACGGGAGGAACTACTGGCGGTGCGGTCGGAGGAAGTACGGGGGGAACTACGTCAGGATCAACAGGTGGATCAAGTGGAGGAGGCTCGAATAGTGACTTCACAAGCGTACGGGCTGTTTCAACTTTCACCTTTTGGGATCAGCTTCATGATCATGTTCAGCAAATTCTCCAAGAAGGGGATGAGAACAATAGTACCCTTAATAAAACCCTCGTAAATCGTGATGCTGCCGTCGTAAGCGTCACAGGAACAGCCCGCCAACTCAATGCCGTCAAAACGTACCTCGATAAACTCGAATCACGGATGCACTCCCAAGTGATGATCGATGCTTACCTCATCGAACTCACCTACAATGATTACAGCTCTATGGGGGTCAACTGGAGTAAGTTTGATCTCGCCCTCAAAGGTAACTATAGCAACTATTCTAACAGTGCCAACAACTTGACTCCTTTAGGTTCAGGGGGACCTGTCTATTCATTTGGCGTTAATTTTGACCCGACGGGGCTTATCAATTTTCTAAAAACGTATGGGGATGTGGAAGTCCTCTCAAACCCAAAAGTATTGACACTAAGCAATCAACCAGCTGTCATCAATGTCGGTCAACAGCTCAACTATCTTTATGCAAGCGGTGCTTTGACTACCACCACAACAGGCGCGCCCTCTTCGTCAACCATCACGACACTAGGATCAATATTCGTTGGGTTGACGCTTAATATTATCCCTGAAGTAACCGATGATGGCTATATCGTTATGCGGATCAATCCTGTAACCAGTGAACTTCTTAATGCCTCGGATATAGGAACCTCGACAACACAGACAACGGCAACAACGAATCGGACTATGCCTCCCGATACTCGCGTCAAACAAATGACCTCCATCGTCAAAGTCAAAGACAAACAAAAAGTGCTTATAGGGGGACTTATCGAAAAAGCAACCACTAAAAATGATACGAAGGTTCCACTTATTGGAGATATACCTTTCATTGGGAGACTCTTCCACAATACGGAAAATATTATCAAAAAAAGTGAACTCTTTATTCTCATCACCCCTACTCTCATCAAAAAAGATATTTTCCCTACCATTGATGATGCCTACATGAAAAAGTTGAACTAAGATGTCCCAATGGCTAACCGCAGCAGAAAAATTTGAAGAACGTCAAGAGAGTCGCGATTATTTTGAGGTGCAGGCTTCATTAGGGGCGATTGAAAAAATCAAAACCTCTCTTAATGGAACATTTCGACAGCTTATCTTTCTTTTGGGAGAACCGGGAAGCGGAAAAAGTTTTCTTCTCCACCATCTCAAAGAGATTTGGAAAAATGATCGGGATATTCTCCTTATCGAAACCCCATTTCTCACCCCTATTGATCTATTAAAAAAACTGCTAAAACATAAAGGGGTTGCATTTGATGGGGAAGATATTGAGAAATTTCGCCTTCAAGCAACCGAGATATATGCTACAACTGACCACCTCATTATGATTGACGAAGCGCAGTTACTCAGCACTGAAATGAGAGAATTTATCCGTATCCTCAGTGATTCCAAAGCGTTTTGGTTTATTTTGGCAATGCACCGAAGTGAAGGGGAAATTATTTTACGTGCTCCCCATTTCAAAAGCCGACCTCACAAAATAATTGACCTCTCTGCTCTTAATCCCATAGAGTGTAAAAACTATCTTTATCGTGAGCTGATGCGTATCGGATTTTCAGAAGTTGCGGATGAAATAAAACCTAAATTCATTCTCCAAGCGCACCAAATAAGCCAAGGAAATTTTCGTAATTTCAAAAAGATTTTTTACCATCTTTTTCATCTCCTTCACTACACCAATGCCCATAATAAAACAAACTATTTGCGCCCATCCTCATGTACCATTACCATGGCAGCCATGAGTGCGGAGTTGATTCATGATTGATAATTTCGACCACCTCGTAGCGCGTTGCGTCGCTAAACGTCGCCGAGTAATGATTCGCCGTTCTCTCTTTATCACGAGTGCAATTCTCTTCGTTGTGGCATTGATTGCAGGGTATTTAGAGATGTTTTCTACACACGATGTCACGGTTACAACACCCAAAGTACTAGTTGTTTCTTCTGGTAAAACTCCAAAAGCAGTAACTCCTCCCATCGATCAACATCCGATTACTATCCTGCCAACGGTTACACTAAAAGAGAAAGATTCAGATAAAAATGCCGAACTTTCTCCCAAGAATGAGTCTAAAAATCCCCTATATGTCCTCCAATTAACGTCCAATAAATCGTATGAAAGTGTCCGTGTATATTTATCAAAAATACCAAAACAGTATCAATCTGGAATGGGGATTTATCTCGTCAATAATTACTATACACTCCGCTATAGTGATATTTATGATGCCAGTCGTATTGTCCCACTTATCAATGAATTTAAAGAATTGGGTTTCCAGAGTCCTATCCTCTTCAAATACAACCCAGATCGTATCCCTTTGACAGATAAAATGGCGGCATTAACGGCGCTCACACCAAACACCCCCAAGCAGCCTTCGGTAGAGATTCCTACGCAAGATAATCCCGTGCCAGTTGCTCCTCACAATAATACTAATAGTATTTTCAGTGTCACAAGCTCACCCAAAGTCCCTAGTGTTGATCCTATTGGAACCTTTAAGCAAAATCCAACCTACGAAACAGCAATAACAATAGCACGAGATTTCTATGGGAAGAACAACTTTGTCGATGCTGCCACTTGGGCAAAAAAAGCGAATCAAATAAACCGTGAACAAGAAGAAGCATGGCTGTTGTATGCTCAATCGTATTGGGCGCAAGGGCGTAAAAAAGAGGCAGTTGGAGTGTTAGAACTCTATATGAACTACAAAGATTCCAAAGCGGCAACAGAACTTTACCGCACTTGGAAATCAAGCAGTACCAACTAAGGAGAAAAGGATGATTCGCCCACAAATTCGATTAGGAGATTTACTCATAGCAGAGGGGGTAATCACCCAAGAACAACTTGATTTTTCCCTTCAAAAACAAAGGGACTCTGGATTTAGTAAAAAAGTGGGAGAGATACTTGTAGAGGAAGGGTTGGTCTCCCACAAGGAAATGGCGCTACTTCTTTCCAAGCAACTCAAAATAGATTTCGTTGACCTTTATGGTGAAAAAATCGATTTTCATGCATTAGCAAAATTTTCTCTATCTCTCCTCACCGCCGCCAAAGCAATCCCTTTCAAAGAAGATGAAGACTATCTCTATATCGCCACCTCTGACCCTCTAAATTTTGATGCCCTTGATGTATTGGAACGTAACATCGCTACCAAACCACTCAAAATATATCTTTCTCTCGGGGAAGATATTAATCATATTTTTCAACGTCTTGAAATTATCAAAAAAACTCAAACCATTGCTGCCGAAGTCAAACGAGAAATTAATAATGAGGGAGCCAAAGGGGGAGATGGAGAAGCGAGTGCGGTTATGCAACTCATTAATCTCATCATTAAAGATGCTGTATTACGTCGTGCCAGTGACCTTCACATTGAACCTGATTTACGTGCCATGTCAGTGCGTACCCGTGTCGATGGTATTTTACAAGAGACATTCGTTTTTGATTTAGATATTTATACCGCATTAAATTCACGAATAAAACTATTAGGAAATCTCGATATTTCTGAGCGGCGAAAAGCCCAAGATGGTCGATTCAGCCTTGATGTTGTGGGGGGAAAATATGATTTTCGTCTCTCTACCACACCGACCCTCTTTGGTGAATCAATCGTTATGCGTATCCTTGATCAACAAAAAATTCTCCTCAAACTCCATGAGCTCGGTTTTGAAGACAAAAATTTGGAAAAATTCAACGAAATCATCCACGCCCCATTTGGAATCGTCCTTATTACTGGGCCTACAGGAAGCGGTAAAACGACCACCCTTTATGCTGCACTTAATGAAGTTAAAAGCATTGAGAATAAAGTTTTGACCATCGAAGACCCCATCGAATATCAGCTCCCCCTTGTCCAACAAGTACAAGTCAATGAGCGGGTAGGATTTGGATTCTTAGATGCCCTTAAATCATTTTTGCGTCAAGATCCTGACATTATCCTTGTCGGGGAGATTCGTGATTTCGAGACCCTTAATGCAGCAGCGCAAGCCTCCCTTACAGGACACCTCGTTTTCTCAACTCTTCATACAAATGATGCCGCAAGTGCTATCGGGCGAATGGTTCAGATGGGACTGCAAAGCTATCTTATCGCCGATTCTCTTGTCGGGATTGTTGCTCAACGATTGGTACGTAAAATCTGTTCCGAGTGCAAAATGGAAATTAGACCTCATAAAAATCTACTCCGTAAAGTAGATCGCTGGATAACCGAGGAGACTACATTTTATACAGGTAAAGGGTGCCCAAAATGTAACAATACGGGCTATTCAGGACGACTACTCATCTCTGAAATTTTAGTGGTTACGGAGGCAATTGCCAAAATGGTTTCAAATGAATCCTCCAAATATGATATTTCCCGCTATGCACAGGAGAACGAGGGCTATGAACCCATGGTTATTGATGGCTTAAGTAAAGTAGTGCGTGGTATTACAACCCTAGAAGAGGTGCTACGTGTCACCAAGGAAATATAGGTGAAGTTTTTTCGAATACGCTACAAACAGGGGAAACACCAATTCACCCTCGTTCTTGAAGCCATTCACAAAGCAGAAGCACTCAAAAAGTTTAGAGACAAAGCACTAGGGGTTCCCGTCAAAATTACGGAAGTTTCCGAACCCTTTAGTATGAAAATTAATCGTTTAAAAGAGCACTATAAAAGCCCTATCAAAAATAAGCGTGTCAAAGATGAACCTTATATCGCTTTTCTTGATCAGCTCTCCACAATGCTTGATGCCGGCATACCTGTCAATAGCTGCTTAGAGGATAGTTTAGATGACACTCCAGATCCAATGTTACGGGCTATTTTTACTGCGGTATTACGGGATATTGAGAGTGGTTTAAGTCTTAGCCGCTCCGTAGTCAATTATCAACGCCAACTGGGGACGTTATCGCTTTCTATGTTTGAACTAGGGGAACAAACAGGAACCCTAAGCACCGCCATCGCGAAACTCTCTGCTATTTTACAGCAAATTTTTGATAATCGTCAGAAACTCAAAAAAGCAACTCGCTATCCTATGTTTATTTTGATCGCTATGGGAATAGCATTTACTGTCGTTATCACCTTTGTTGTCCCCCAATTTCAGTCCTTTTTTGAACAATCAGGGATGGAGCTCCCTTTCCCTACCAAGGTTCTATTGTGGACAGAACACGCTATTCGAATGTATGGAATATATGTTATAAGTTCTGCCATCCTCCTCTCCACCGCCTTTAGTTTTGCCTATCGTCGAAGTGCTGTACTACGCCTCAAAACTGACCAATATTTTCTCCGTATTTATATCGTTGGGAAAGTGACTTATTACGCAATGATCGGACGGTTCATTTACCTCTTTAACATTCTAACCGAATCAGGAATTCCGATGATTGATGCCCTTAAAATCGCGATGGGTGTAGTCGAAAATAATTACATCAAACAACAACTGGCTAAAATCCCCACCGCTATCGAAGATGGACGCTCTTTGGCACAAGGATTTAGTGAAAGTGGACAATTCGAAGGTATGATAATGCAAATGATCAAAGCGGGAGAAAATAGTGGATCACTGGGTGTTATGTTAGGAAAAGTCAATAAAGTGTACAATAGTCGTTATGATTATATTGTTGACAATGTTGCCTCACTCATAGAACCACTTCTCATTACCGCAATAGCAGGATTTGTACTTGTATTGGCGCTGGGAATATTCTTGCCGATGTGGTCGATGGTCGACGTTGCAGGATAACGAATGGAATTAGAAACAGGAACAATTACTATCGCCATTATCAGTACTATTGTACTGGCATTTGGATTTTGGATTATTCACAAGATTACGGATATTTAGCGGTTTTCGATCTTTTGAATAATCTTCACTGCTCCATTAGGAGCAATAAGGGTGCTTAGCGCTTCACTCTTAGCCATAACATCACTCATTATCGCCTCTTTGAGCTTTTGAACTAGTCCCTCCCCTTGACGCTCACACCACCCTGCATTATGGTCGATTACATAGCGGGCATTATGATACTGATGATCCCCTGCTGCACTGGGATAGGGGATAAAAAAGGCAGGAACACCTGCGGCACATAGTTCCCACAAGGTACTTGCCCCTGAACGACTAATGGCAAAGTCACTTTTTTCGATCAAGGTTGCAATTTTCGTTGTAAATCCAACAACTTCAGCATCAATATTCAACAAATGATACGCATGGCGAACCCTCTCTTCCTCCACCGCACCGCATTGATGAATGATACGAATACCTCTCTCCTCCAGCCACGGAGCAATTTCTAATGCCAAATCATTGATAAACTTTGCCCCCTGAGACCCGCCCAAAAAGATTACCGTCTGGATATTATAACGAGGTCGTCCATTTTGAAAATAGACTTCATTCACAGGATAGTCACAATGGTTCTTCCCCTCTTCATACGAACTGTAAAATCCTGCACAATACGGGCGTAAAAGAGAATTCAACTTCCCTGTCACTGCATTTTGTTCATGGATAATGAGAGGAATACGGGCGATAAGTGAAGCAATGGCAGCAGGAGCAGCTGAAAAGCCCCCAACACTCACAACGGCATCTGCATGAAACTCTTTGATAATAGAACGTGAAGCCAAAACTGCTTTAAAAATTTTCCACAGTGCAACACCTTTTCCAAACCCTTTTTTATTAACAACCCCTGTCGTCTCTAAAAAATAACTCTGTTGGAAAAGGGTACTATTACCGAACCATTGACGATCTTGTCCCGAAGTAGAGCCAATAAAAACAACCTTATGACCACGAGCAACCGCTGCCTCAGCAAGAGACAATGCAATAACAAGATGACCTCCAGTGCCACCGCCGGTAAAAATTATATTCATCTCTTATCCCCCGGTTCATATTTTATTTTCTTGGATAACATTAGCACCATCCCAATTCCTATACTCGATGCCAACATCGATGAACCTCCATAGCTCAAGAAGGGAACCGAGATCCCTTTGATGGGGGTAAGTCCACTAATTCCGTACGCATTAATCATAAATGCAAAAGTAATAAGAAGCCCAATACCCAAACTAAAAAGATAATCAATATCCTCTATAGAACGATTAGCAACTTTAAAAAGACGATGCAAAAGGGCAATAAACAAAAATGTTACAAACAAAACCCCAATAAATCCAAACTCCTCCGCAATTCCTGCAAGGACAAAGTCGGTATGTACTTCACTTAAGAATCCAAGCTTAAAAGTTCCATTTCCCAAACCTGTCCCCCAAATACCCCCATTGTGAATGGCATTCATCGAGTGACCGATTTGATACGCCTCCTCTCCATTGGCAATGCGTAAATGTTGCGCTATCGATTCAGGGAAAAAAGCGAGAATAGTACTTTGTGCCGATGCCCACCATGAAAGAATACGATCCATTCGGTGGGGTGCCATGGCAATAAAAAGAAGAAAAAATCCCACTGCCCCCATAATAAGACTGAAGAAAAAGCGTAAGCTGCTCCCTGCAAAAAAAAGCATAATTGCCAGCGTAAGGGAGAGAACAACCACCTGCCCCAAATCATTTTGGACAATTGCAATCAAAAACATCACCATAATAAACAAACTAGCATATGGGGCAAACCGTTTGAACTCTTGAAATAGCCCCATTCCACCATGGTGTCCCAGTTTTCGAGAAAAACTCCATGCAAGAAAATAAACAAATCCAATTTTAAAAAATTCTACAGGGGCAAGAGAAAAACCAACAATTTTGATCCATCGCTTCGCTCCACCTACTTCATTCACTAAGAAGGATGGTAAAAAAGGCATAATAAGCATCAAAACAATACTGCCCCAAAAGAGAGCTAATCCCAAACGATGAAGCCATATATCAGGATTAAGTCGTGAAATGATCCACATAAACATAATCGAAATAAAGGCAATAAGCAGTTCACGCCACACGAAATGTAAATTGTCATACTCAAAATGGATAACGGTATACGCCGAAAGAGTATAGGAGCAAATAATCCCTATCGTAATCAAGGCAGTTGTTAAAAGAAATAATTTTTTATCAGGCATTAGATTTTACTTATAGTGTATAATTTTACAACAGTATAGCAAGTGACCATTAAAGAGTCGATAAAACAAAAGCGGAATAGTTTTTGCTTTCTACCTAAAGATACGAGAAAAGGGGGTTGGATTGTGAGCGTTATTAAATCTCTCTCTGATGGGATAGCTGAAGCGGCACTGAATTATCGCACCGCCCGTCAAGATATGATAGCCAGTAACATTGCCAATGTCGATACCCCCAATTATCGTCCTCGTGATATCCGTTTTGAAGAGGCGTTGGCACAAAAAAGTGCTGAACTTTATGGAGCCAAAGACGCAACACTCCAAATGACGAAAACAAGTAGTACCCATTTAGGCGGTTTTGATACCAGTAACCAAACCAAAGGAACCACCTTTTTTCGAGATGGGCATATGGCGCGCAATGATGGAAATAGTGTCGATTTGGATGTTGAAAGTAGCGAAATGGCTAAGAATTCCCTGATGTATACAGCTCTCGTCGCTGCTATGAAAAAAAATGGCAATATTTTCAAAAGCGTTATTGACGCTTCGGCTAAAACCTCGTAAGGATTTATTATGGCATTTTTAGACAGTTTTGATATTAGCGGTTATGGGTTATCAGCACAGCGTGTTCGTGTTAATACCGTCAGTTCAAATATCGCCAATGCCCAAACCACCCGAACTGCCGAGGGGGGACCTTATCGTCGCCAAGAAGTTATTTTTAAAGCAATTGATTTTAATAGTATCTACAACCAAGCATTAGAACGTAGTACCAATCAATTGGGGTACTCCGATCCACTCAAAGAGGGATTGGCAGGGTTAAAGCCCAATCCTGCGATTATGAGTGTTGTTGTTGATAAGATCACTCGTGATGATAAAGCACCCAATATGAAATATGATCCATCACATCCCGATGCCGATGCCAAAGGATACGTTGCGTATCCAAATATTAATCCTGTTATCGAAATGGCCGATTTAGTGGAAGCAACGCGATCCTACCAAGCCAACGTAGCAGCATTCGAAAGTTCAAAAACCATAGCAAATGCTGCAATCAGCATTTTGCAAGCCTAAAAGGAATTTTAAATTATGGCTGATATTCAAGCAATCAAACCTTTTTCAACTGCTGATTTATTCAAAGCAAAAACTACCAGCAGTGTTGGAAACAGTGGTGTTGATTTTGCCCAAGAACTTAAAAATGCTCTTGGAGATGTTAATAAAATGCAAGTCCAAAGCGACCAAGCAATGAGTGATATTGCTACAGGGTCGGTCAAAGATCTACATCAGGCCGCTCTCGCCATTGATAAAGCGGAAATCAGTATGAAACTTATGCTCGAAGTACGCAACAAAGCTCTTAGCGCGTATAAAGAAATTACCCGTACACAAATGTAACGGGTCTTTTTTTTATGCAGCATTCTCCCAAATCTCACCGAATTCTTATTTTATTTCTTTTCCTAACCCTTGGTTTTATCGTTTTTCTCATGGTTATGTTTTACACTGCCGTACATGAGCGCGACATCCCTTCTATCTATTCGGAAGAAAATTCCAAAGCACAACGAGGTAGTATTATCAGTGCTGATGGTTTTCACATTGCTACCACCCAAAAACTCTATAAAATAGTTGTTAATACCCGTAATATTGATCCTGAAAAAAAAGAACTCTTTATTCAGCTTTTTAGTATATATAGTGGTATTGACCCTAAAGAGATTCGACAAAGACTCCATACACGGCGTGGTTCAGTGACATTGAGTTATCACGTAGGGCCTAAAGAGGCAATGTACCTTCGAACCCTCGCGTTTGAACTTCGAAAATTGAAAGTTTTTATCGAATACGAACTTCCCAATCATCAACGTGTTTTGCAAGGGCTTAATATCATCGAAAGTGGTGAAGCACGAGAATATCCCTATAAAGATCTCCTTTCCCCCCTGATTGGATACCCGCGCAAAATGGAAGAGGATGGCTACACCCGTATTTACGGAATTAAGGGTCTTGAGAAATTTTTTGATCAAGAGCTAAATCCCCAACAAAACAAGAGTCAGAGGGCAATGCGCGATGTCAATGGCTATCTTATTCTCAACAAGCAAAGTTCCATTAAGCCTCAAATCAACGGTTTCAATCTCAAACTTAATATCCCTATCGTACTCCAAGCTCGCGCAGAAGCGATTACCGATCGAATCAAAGAACAACTTCAAGCTGATGAGATTATTGCTACCGTTATGGAATCCAAAACAGGAAAAATCCTTACCTTAGCAAGCTCCAACCGTTTTGATCCCAGTCATATTACTAAATCCGATTACCCTTCCCTTAATACAAATGCCATTGAGTACAGCTTTGAACCAGGATCCGTTATCAAACCTATTATTTTCTCACTCCTCCTTGACCGTCATCTTCTAAATCCTTATGATATGGTCAATGGGCACAATGGACGCTATACTATGGGACGCAAAACAATTGTTGATGAGCATCCCTTTAGTATCCTTAGCGCCGAAGATGTTATTGTCCACTCTTCCAATATTGGTATGGCACAGCTCGCCCAAAAGTTTAATGGAACGGAATTCACAGAGGGGCTAAGTCGCTATGGATTTACCCATTTTAGCGGTATTGATTTACCCTACGAAAAACGGGGTTCCATCCCCAGTGCTGGTCAGCTCAATAATTATCTTTATAAAGCAATTACCTCTTATGGATACGGAATGCGTTCCAATACGATGCAAGTCCTCAAAGCCTACAATGTTTTTAATAACGGCGGAAAAATTGTCAATCCCATGGTTGTGGATTGCCTCATAGATGACAATGGTCGTTCAATGCCTATGCAAGTCCAAGAATCTATTCAAGTCATTACCCCAGCAACCGCGCAAATGATGAAGCGAATTTTGATTAAAACTGTCAATGTGGGGACAGGTGTGGGTGCCATCACTCCAGGGCTTGAAATAGGGGGGAAAACAGGAACAGCCCATATTGCTCGCAATGGTGGCTACGTCAACAGTTACCACACCTCTTTTGTGGGATTTGCAAATGACAAAAAACACACTTATACAATCGGGATTACCGTCATCAACCCCCGCACCGTCTATTTCGCCTCCATCACCGCCGTCCCTGTCTTCAAAGGGATCGTTGATATGATGATCGAACAACATTACCTCACCCCTGATCCCAAGGCAGTAGCGGAAGCAGCTACACAAACGACACCGGTACAAGTACACTAAAAATAAACGAGTTGGAAAGGAACACTAGAGAAGAAAAGAAGATCTCGAAGGGATGAATGCACTACCCCCGAAGTTATCGGAGATAGTAAGGAAAGACTATAGAAGTGAGTTGATTTTGTCAGCAAATGCTTGTTTAGAAGCAGCGCCTACCATTGTATCAACCATTTCACCGTTTTTGAAGAAAAGGATTGTAGGGATAGAACGGATACCGTATTTAACTGCAATATCTTGCTCTTCATCTGTATTTACTTTACAGATTTTTGCTTTACCTTCAAAATCGGCAGCCAATTCTTCAATAACTGGAGCGATCATACGACAAGGTCCACACCATGGAGCCCAAAAGTCTACGAGTGCCACACCCTCGTTGATTGTATCCGCAAAGTTTGATGCCGTTAATTCGATGTATTTAGCCATGTTTAGCCCCTTTTGGTTTTTATAATAATGGGCAATTATAACGCCCCTTTCTTTAAAACGACTTATTAGTCCCAACTCGTGAAATTTATCAAGCTACGGTGTTACCGTTCACGCTACTTCTTCCCTGCCATCTTGATATAAATCTGCAATATATCCAACGCCGCAGGAGTAATACCGCTGATCTGAGAGGCAGCTTGCAAGGTCGGAGGATTGAACCGTCCGAGTTTATCGACAATCTCATTGGAAAGCCCCGAAACCGATTTAAAATCAAAGTTTTCAGGGATGGCGATGTGAAGCATTCGTGACATTTTTTCGATGTCTTCACTTTGTTTTTCGACATAACGGGCGTATTTGGCTTCGATCAAAATTTGCTCTTGAATATAGGGGTCAAGCTCACCGAAACTTGGAATCAGTTTTGGGAGTTTTTCCAACTCAAAACTTTTACGAGAGACAAGTTGTGTCCCCGTGATTCGATCATTGATTCGCTCTTCGTCGATAGAGTCTAAAAAGGCTAAGAACTCTTTGGTCGGAGTGAAAATTGTGCTCTCCAAAAGGGCAGTTCCCTCATTGATTTGACTCCGTTTGAGCTCGATTCGCTCCATCTCCTCATCGCTAATGAGCCCCAATGCGTGACCGTATCGACCCAAACGCAAATCCGCCGTCTCTTCACGAAGAAGAAGACGATATTCAGCACGGGAGGTAAACATACGGTACGGCTCTTTCGTCCCTTTGGTGACCAAATCGTCAATGAGAACACCGATATAGGCTTCATCACGACGCAAAATAAGCGGTTCCTTCCCTTCAAGCGATAATGCGGCATTGATTCCTGCCATCATCCCCTGCGCTGCCGCTTCTTCGTATCCTGTCGTTCCGTTGATCTGTCCTGCACAATAGAGATTTTTGACTTTTTTAGTCTCTAGGGTGTGTTTGAGTTCCATCGGATCAACGTAATCGTATTCGATAGCATAGCCGTAACGGACAATTTTGGCATTTTCCATCCCAATGACCGAATGAATCATAGAGCGTTGAACATCTGGTGGGAGAGAGGTGGACATACCATTGATGTAACACTCCGTATTCTCCGCCGTTTGAGGTTCGATAAAGAGGTGGTGACGCTCTTTGTCACGGAAACGATTTACTTTGTCTTCAATGCTGGGGCAATAGCGCGGTCCTACCCCTTCGATTTGACCAGTGAAGAGAGGAGCGCGGTGAAAATTTCCTTCAATGAGGCTATGAGTATCTTCGTTCGTGTAGGCGATATAACATGGAAGTTGCTTTTTTTCTTTTGCGAATTTTACTCTATCGGTACGAAAACTAAACGGATTGGGGAGAGCATCGCCGTCTTGAATCTCCATCACACTAAAATCAATAGAAGAACTATCGACGCGCGGACACGTTCCCGTTTTGAGCCGCCCGACAGCAAGCCCTGCTTCACGTAACGAATCCGTCAATCCTTTGGCAGCAAACTCACCGAAACGCCCTGCTTCTTGACGAATCTCACCGATATGAATCATCCCGTTTAGAAATGTTCCTGTCGTTAAAATAACACGCGCACCACGGTATTCGTTGAGTAAATGGGTGCGTACGCCAACAACGGTATTGTCTTCAATAATAAGCGATGTCACCGTCTCTTGGATAAGAGACATATTGGGAGTGGTCAAAATAGTATTACGGGCAATCATACGGTAACGATCCATATCAATCTGCGCCCTACTTCCCCGAACGGCGGGTCCTTTGGTAATATTGAGAATCCGAAATTGAATTCCTGCTTCATCGGTCAGCAGACCCATTTCACCGCCAAGGGCATCAAGTTCCCGAACCAAATGCCCTTTGGCTAAACCACCCACAGCCGGATTACAGCTTGTCGCTCCCACTTGCTCGGCTAACATCGAAACCATCAATGTGTTGTGTCCCATACGGGCAGAGGCAAGTGCCGCTTCGATTCCTGCGTGTCCGCCACCGACTACGATTACGTCATAGTTCATTATTACTTCTTTTATGTAAATTATTAATGCAATTATAACGAGGGTTATTGAAACTTATAAAAAGACAAAGCAAAAGTGTCTGATAATCTTTATTTTTGTAGAATAGAAACAACGTTATGATATAGTTTCGTCTTATTAATACTACAAAAGAGAGCCTATGCCATTAGAAAGTTTGTTTGAAAAATATCATAAGATTACAAAACTCCAAAAATATCCCTATAAACGCTATTTTCTAAATACGATTGATTTTAATGATAAGATGATCGGGATTTTAGGGGCTCGCGGGGTAGGCAAGACGACATCCATCCTCCAATATTTGAATAATCTTGATGTACCGATGGGTAAAAAACTCTATTTCAGTGCGGATAGTATCGCACTTAGTGGTGTCAAATTGTATGATATTGCCGATATATTTTCCAAAAGTGGTGGTAAAGTTTTAGCTATCGATGAAATCCATAAATATGCAAATTTTGAGAATGACCTCAAGGAAATCTATGATTTCTTAGACCTTCAAGTGATCTTTAGTGGTTCATCCGCAATGCAGTTGGAACACAAGAAAGCCGATCTGAGCCGACGGGCTGTTTTGTATCGTGTTGCAGGTCTTTCATTTCGGGAATTTTTGGAATTGAAGTTGGGGATAAAATTTGAGAGTTTCACCTTGAATGAAATACTTACCAATCACATTAAGATTGCCGTAGAGATCACCAAGCGAATCAAACCGTTTGAGTTTTTCAGCGAATACCTCCAAAACGGTTATTACCCTTATTATTTTGAGAACCCAAATACCTATGGACTAAAACTCGAAGAGACCATCAATACCGTCATCGAGAGCGATTTACCGATCATTTTCAACATTGAACCGCAAAATATCCAGAAACTCAAACAACTTGTCGGGATGATTTGCGCTTCCAAACCCTACGAACTCAACATCACAGCACTTGCGGCAAAAATCGGTATCAATCGCACAACCCTTTACCAATATATTGATTATTTGAGTCTAGGCAATATCTTCTATTCATTACGCTCACGTGCAAAAAATGATAGTGTCTTTTCCAAGCCCTCCAAGCTTTATCTCAACAATCCAAATCTCGGTCAATATTATTGTGAAAATCAGGAAATAGGCAC
This sequence comes from Sulfuricurvum sp., assembly GCA_041661705.1. Taxonomy (GTDB): domain Bacteria; phylum Campylobacterota; class Campylobacteria; order Campylobacterales; family Sulfurimonadaceae; genus Sulfuricurvum. Next base: position 47,072 of record JBAZTZ010000007.1, on the reverse strand, counting down.
GATACGAGAGCAGTTTTTCGCCTCGCAACTTCGGGTGAATCATACGTTGCATTATCCCAATAGTGGGGACTTTCTAATTGATGAGAGAGTTACGGTTGAAATCGGAGGTAAAAACAAAAGCTTTGAACAAATAAAAGAGATACCGAACTCATTTGTAGTAGCCGATGATATTGAGATAGGGTTTGGGAATAAAATACCGCTTTGGATTTTTGGATTTTTGTATTAAAAAGCGATTCTAAATAAAAGAGTCGTGTGGGAAATTTTTATGTGGGAAAATTCTTTCATAGCAATTTTAAAATAGGCTTGATTGACGAGATCACCAGCTTTTGCAAATTTAGAATATTCCTGATGTGTACTATCGATATTTAACGCTGAACACAACTCATGCAAAACTTTGTTATGTAATGTCAAACTATTCCCTTTATCAGCATTTAATTATTTTTATTCTATCATTCCATTACTTAGGCTTTCTAACGGACACACATTGTCTGGTACTGCTTGCAGCTGAAAGCCAAGTCTTCAAACTAAACTTAGACTTCCCTTCTCTTTTCCTAACATTTTATTTTCTTCGAGTCTATCGGGTATAATTGTGTATATGAACTTATAAAGTTTAAAAGGGGGTGTTTCAATGACTGATCAAGAATTAAAAGAGTTAGTAGCCCAAACCTTTAAGGGTATTCAAGAGTTGCGAGTTTCTCAAGCAGAAACAAATGAACAAATGAAACGTACCGACGAAAAATTTGAAGAACTTCGAATATCCAATAAGACGATGGGAAAACTTCTCGGTAATATCAGCAATAACCAAGGAGAGGTTGCCGAAGAGTTTTTCTATAACTCCTTAGACCACACCAAAATGTTAGCGGGGATTCATTACGATTTTGTGGACAAAAACTGGAAAAATCGTGTTGGCGCAATCGAAGATGAATTTGATATTGTCATGGTAAACGGTAAAGAAATTGCTATCATCGAAGTCAAATACAAAGCCCACGAAAGCGATTTAGAGAAACTATTAACCAAAAAATATGAAAATTTTAGAACACTATTCCCCATGTACAAAGATTACAATCATCATCTCGTATTAGCTACCTTCTCCCTCTATGATGACCTCAAAGAAAAGGCACTTGCTAATGGGGTAACGGTACTGCAACGCAAAGGGGACACTATCGAGAGTTTTGTCCCTACAGCGGCGTGAAAAGCAACTAGGTGAGCAGAGAAAAATTTGCCTTATAAAAAGACAAAGCAAAAACAGTATAGAATTAAGCAAAATCTTTATTACTGAGACGATTAATGAACACACCGCCAACCCTTGAAGAACTTCTAAAAAATTATGACCCTACTCCTCTCGAGTTTGACCCTGCTATCGATGGAGATGAAGAGCATCTTATCCGCGATGATCTTTTATCGGAAAAAGAGCGTCTCAAAGATGTTATTACGAAGCTTAAAGAAAAAAATCGGGGAGATCGAAAAGTCAGGCGTTAAAGTTACGCACGTTATAATTTCCCAAAAAAGAGATATATCAAAATGCTTCAAGATGCCTACAATGCTTTTAACACACAAGATTATGCCAAAGCGTATGAACTCTTCACTGCTTTAGCGCAAAAAAACCACCCTATTGCCCTCTCCTCCCTTGGGTTTATGTATCAACAAGGATTTGGGATTGAGAAATCACTTGAGAATGCGTATGCCCTCTATGTTCGGGCAGCCGATTTGAATGAGCCAACTGCCCTTTTCAATCTCGGGTTACTCTATGCTGATGGAGTTGTCGTAGCTCACGATCAGTTTAAATCGCATGAATTTTTGATCCGCTCGGCTGTCTTGGAGTTTCCTCAAGCGCAATACGAAGTGGCTATCAGTCTTGAAAAGGGGCTGGGATGTATCCAAAACTTTTCCGAAGCGGCGTTTTGGTACGAGGAAGCGGCGAAGCGTGGACATGCAGGGGCGTTTAATAATCTCGGGGTTCTTCTCAAAGAGGGGCATGGGGTCCAACAAGATTATCCCAAAGCTTTCATCTGTTTTTCACGCGCTGCTGCGATGAATCTTCCTGAGGGGCAATACAATCTCGGATTACTCTACGATCAAGGGTTGGGGTGTGATGCCGATCACGATGTGGCATTGGAATGGTGTCGAAAAGCGGCGTATAATGGTCACGAAAAAGCAAAAGCCATTATTCAAGAACTGCAAGAAGAGGGGAAGATTATATGGTAATTTGTTTCAACAAAGGTTTTAGATGTTTACAGGACTAATTCGTGAGATGGGAAGTGTTAAAAGTTTTGGAGGAAATCGTTTATCGCTTAAAGTGGCGTATAAAGCAAAAATGGGGGATTCTATCGCCATCAATGGGACGTGTCTCTCGGTTGTGAGTATCGAAAGTGACGGATTCACGGTCGAACTTTCTCCCGAAACCCTTAAACATATCGCCACCGAAAAGCTCACGGGTAATGTTCACATCGAACCTGCAATGATGATGGGGGATCGTTTCGAAGGGCATATCGTCCAAGGGCATATTGACACTATCGGAACCGTCACTTCTATCACCAACACTGGTAACAGCTATGATGTGCTCATTGCAATCGACCCCGAATTCATCCCCCTTATCCCCCCCAAAGGCTCTATTGCCATTGATGGGGTAAGTCTGACGGTCAATGACGTGATGAAAGAGACTTTTCGCCTCACCATCATCCCCATTACGATGCGTGAAACCCTTTTTGGAAGTTACAAAAAAGGGACAAGGGTCAATATCGAGACCGATATGTTCGCCCGTTACATGCGCCATATCCTCACAACCTCCCGTCAAAAAGATTTGAATTGGAATGATGTAGAGCGGATTAGTGCGTTGTATTAATGGCTTGATGATATAATGTCTCAAATATAAATAAATCATATTTAAAACATTAAATAAGCTATAATCTCTCCCTGAAACTATACGAGGAAAATCGACATGCATGTACAACTTTTAAAATCAAAAGGGTTAAAATGTACTCCACAGCGCTTGATGTCACTTAAAATAATTGAAGAGAAGGGACATATTGATATTGATCAATTGTTTGAAAATTTCAACCAGTCAGGAATGAAAATCCCTCTGGCAACGCTTTATCGTATTCTAGGTGAACTCTCTTCCGTTGGTATTTTACATACCGTTACCTTATCAAATCAAAAAACACAATACGAGATAGCAAAAGGGGATCATCCCCATTTTTTATGTGAACAATGCGGACACTTGGAAGATTTACAGGTTGCAATGAATGAGATTGTTACCATTGCCAAGCATGCCTGCTCCTACTCGACGCATTCCGTATCAATTATGCTTCACGGAATTTGTCAAAAGTGTAGTGATTTTCCTACTTAATTAACATCCACTTTCGGCGTTTTCACCGTAGAAGCAGGGAGCATTGGATAAACAACCGTTGGTTTTCTACCCTCTAATGCTTTTAGGAATGTTTCGATTTGGGTTGTCTCTTTATCGTTTAGATCAACAGCAAGCTGAATACGTCCCATCTCTTTAATGGCTTCACTAAGTGTTGCAATTTGACCGTTATGGAAGTAAGGAGCGGTTTGCGTAATATTGCGCAAGGTTGGTACTCTCACCATCCCATTTTTATCTCCACGGAAATCACCCACTTCGAGATGTTTGTAGGGAGCAACTGCCCCAAACGCTTGCATCGTTCCACCAAGAGCTATATCGTTATGACACGTTGCACACCCTTTGTCGATAAATATTTTAAGCCCTTTTTGTTCCTCTTTTGTAAGGGCTTTTTTGTTCCCGTTCAAGAAATCATCATAACGGGATGGAGTGACAAGGGTGCGCTCATACACGGCAATAGTATCGGCAACTTTTTCAAAGGTAATTTTGACCTCTTTACCGTACGCTTTTTGGAATTGTGTAACGTATTGAGGCATAGAAGTGACAACACCTGAGACGTACTCTTTGGAAGCTGCCATCTCTGGACCTGCTTGTATTGGTCCTTGCGCTTGATCTTCGAGATGAGGAGAGCGTCCATCCCAAAATTGTTGGCTATAAAAGACAGCGTTATACACTGTCGGTGAACTCAAATGGTGTGGATTAGCTGTCCATTTGTGCCCAATAGCGGCAGTCATCCCGTCCACTCCACCGATGGCAAGATTGTGGCACGTATTACAACTAATCAAACCACTTTTAGAGAGGCGCGGATCAAAATAGAGCATTTTACCCAACTCTACTTTTGCCGATGTTGTCGGATTTTTAGGATTTGAGGTAAGTTTTTCGAGGGCTTTGGCATTGGATGGGATCGGTTTCAACCCTGCTGTTTTAGCATCGTCAGCAAGTGTCGCACCCATTACGCTTGAAGCTACGAGGGCAGAGATTATCAATGTTTTCATTTAAATATCCTTGAAATAATTTTCTCGTAGGATAATAACACAGTTATTATAAAAGTTAAATATTATCATTTAGAAAAATATATTATTTAATGGATAATACTATATGATCAATCAAACTTCTTAAACAGTTCTTATTTGACTCCATAACCATCCGTAAGCGTCTGTAAAAATGCAACAACAGCATCTTCCTCTTTATCGCTTAACCCTAAATTCCCCAGTTCAGTATGATTCACCGTTTCAGGAATCTCAGCAACATCCCATCGACTTAGATTCGTATCACGAGTATTGTAAAACGACACCACCTCTTTGAGGGTTTTAAAGACTCCGTTGTGCATATAGGGTCCTGTTAAGGCGATATTGCGCAATGTGGCTACTTTGAATTTCCCCCGATTTTCGCTCACTCGTCCATCAGCAATGACTTTGGAGTTCCCCGCAAGACCAATATCAATAAAATTTTCATCATTGGCATACGCTGGTATGGCTCTATCTTTCGGAACCCCTAGATTATCGTAGGTAAAATCGGTGAACAATCCTGGTGTACCGTCACTCGTTGGTCGTGTTGGATGACAGGCAACACATTGTGCTTTTCCTTCAAAAAGGGTCAATCCTTCCATCTCTTGGGGGCTCAATGTTACTTTTCCTTTGATATAGAGATCAAACTTTGAGCTAAAAGGGGAAAATACTTTTGTACGCTCGTATGCGGCAATGGCGCGTGCAATTTTTTCATAGCCCGCTTCAGGATCTTCAAATACATTGAGTCCGAAGATTTTTTTGACCAAAGGGGCATACGATGCGGCAGCAACTTTGGCAACATACGACGCTTTATTAGGATTGTGCATCTCTACAGGATTGAGAGGGGGACCTTTGGCTTGATCTTCAAGGAGTGAGGCGCGACCATCTAAAAACTGCCCCCCTGTATACAACCCTTCGACGACATCATAAGCAAACGCAGGGACGAAAGCGGCGTATGCAGCTGTTGGGGTATTTCGTGTTCCGAATTGTCCCGCAATAATCCCCTCCGATGTAGAAAAGTTACTATCAGGATCAGCAAAACCACTTGCTGCTGTATGACATGATGCACACGATTGCCCCGTGGGTTCAGAGAGGTTCGTATCAAAAAACAGCGCCTCTCCCAGTGTTGCCAAATCGGTTTCGGTCGATGTAGGGGTGTCAACGGGAGCACCCTCATTACATCCGCTTAAAAGAAAAATCGCCGTTGTGGAAAGTGCTAGCGTGAAAGATGCAGAAAAGTTCATCGCACACTCCTTTATGATAATAATTTTCAAAACTATATCTAAATAGGGGTGCAAATGTCAATAGTGATAATTGTTATTATAAAATGACGCTATTTCACTCACTAGCTGTAAAGTCTACCCCAACCCCCGACAAACCAACATTCTTCACCATTCTCCCATCATTACGGATCAATACATACCCTATACGAAGCGTCTCTAACATCTCAACCGCTTTTTTCTCCTCCATCACCGATACTGCCGTAGCCAACGCATCAAGGCGGGTATTATCTCCGACATCCATTAGAGTCACCGACGCATACTGTTGCTGCGGTTTATGGGTTTTGGGATTGATGAGATGGTTATTGGCTTTGCTTTTGATGTACCGCTCATAATTTCCGCTCGTACTGATTGCAAACCGTTTTAACGATGAGGAGATAACGGCAATGGTTCCATTAGGATGAAAAGGGTCTTGGAGTGCAACGTCGCACGCACCCAAACAGCCGATATCCCCCGATGCGGCAATCACCCCTTTCTCAGCCCCACTACTACATTCCAAGATTTTAATAGCACGATCGACGGCATACCCTTTGCCAATTCCCCCCAAATCAATAATCGTGTGCGGATCAAGTCGTATCTTCTTATCCTCAATATGGATACGATGACTCGTCACGGTTTTGCCCAAACGCTCCACCTCTTTTTGAGTCGGAATATGTTCATCCGCATAGCCGAACCGATACCCCTGATGCGTCAACGAACCAATCGTCACATCAAATGCCCCATCACTTAGACGATACATCTCCAAAGAGCGTTCTAAAATTTCCCGCGTTACTTCCGAAGCGTTCACCTCAAAATCACGATTGAGACGCGATATTTCTGAATCGCTTTTATAGGTAGAGAGGGTTTGATCCAGATAGGCAAATTCACGAAATACGGCATCACTAAGAGTCTCGTCCTCTACCGTAACATGGATAAGGGTTCCCATGTGCATCTGAACCCGTTCCTCTCCAAAAAGAAAAGCCGTTAGAGATAAAAAAAAGAATAATGTTTTCATACCGAAAGTGTACCATTGGAAAAGTATCTTTTGCTAAATGATAGTTATTTTCAATATTAATATTATCTTCAGCTTTTTGATCTATACTTTCGTAATTAATAATCACTATCATAAAAGGAACCCGAATGAAACATCTTCTCCTCAGTACAGTTACCGCACTCGCCATCACAACAACTCTAAGTGCTGATGAAGTGAGTGATCTCAAACTAGCGCTTAAAGCCCTCAGTGAACGTCTCACGACACTCGAAGCCAATGAGAAAAAACAAGCCGAACAGACACAAGCACTCGCCGATGAAGTGATCAATACGCAAAATGCAACCTCGTTTAGCACCGTCGATATGTCTAAAACCGAAATAGGTCTAGGTGCCGCAGCGTCCAAAGTCTATTACTCTAAAAATCCCCTCTCTATTGGTGGTTATGGAGAGATTCACTATTCACACGACAAAAATAGCGGACTCAATGAAACGGAAGTAAACCGATTCGTCCCTTATATCGGTTATAAATTCAGTGATAACATCATCCTCAACTCAGAAATTGAGTTTGAACACGGAGGGGAAGAAGTTTCCATAGAACAGCTCTATCTCGATTTTTTACTCGATCCTGCGTTCAATATCCGACTCGGACAGCAAGTCGTTCCGATGGGATTGGTCAACTTAAATCACGAACCCGTTTTATTTAATACCGTCAAACGCCCTGATGTTGAAACCTATCTCATCCCCTCCACATGGCGTGAAAACGGTCTCACTCTCCACGGTAAAACGGAGAATTTCAACTATACGGCAGGTGCGGTCGTCGCATTGGATATGGGTCTTGCTGAACATGACGGAGTGGTTGAAGCGGATACCTACGGAAAGAACTGGATCAACAACGGTCGTCGCGGTGGTTATGAGAGAAACGCTCAAACCTCCAACCTTGCTGCCGTGGCTCGTCTCGATTACACAGGGATAAATGGGCTTCTCGTTGGGGCAAGCCTTTATACAGCTGAAGCGGGAGCTTCTACGAATGATAAAAAAGTGGGACGATTGAGCATCGCCGATCTTCATGCCCAATACCAAAAGGAGGGGTTTAAAATCAAAGGGCTTTATACCCAAGCCCATTTGAGCCATGCCAATTCGTATCTCGGTCTGCACACCGTTGGTGACGCAACCCTCGATTTCCCCTTTCATCCCGAATCGGCACGGGGAGGCTATGTGAATTTAGAGTATAATGTCTTACCATATTTTACGCAAGCGAATGGACGATTACCGATCTTTTTCCAATACGAAAACTACAATTTAGCCACATCAATGGCAAATGGAGCAACGTTTGGAAATACAGAAAGCTTTACCTACGGTCTGAATTACTTCCCCCATGAACAAGTGGTCTTGAAGGGAGAGTATAAAGTGCGTCATAACAAAAATGATGCCGATGCAGCCAACTATAGTAATGAGGGTATCTACTCGCTTGGATTAGGATTTATCTTTTGATGAAAACCGTTTTATCTCTTTTAGTATTCCCTCTTTTGGCGTTCGCTCAAGTTTTGGGCGATCCCGTCGCATTGACCCAACGGGCATTTAGTGCCAAATCGGTGGAGCAACAAAATATCATCCTCAGCCAAGCCCAAGTGCAGCAGCTCATGAAAGCGTCACAACAACCTATAGAGACGAAACTTTATCGTGTCTATAGTGCTAAAAATGACTCAAAAACGGTGGGATACGGAGTACTTTTGAATAAAAAAGTACGTACTAAAACAGCGATAGCCCTCTACCTCATCGATATGAGCGGTAAAATAAAATCGATCGAAATCGTCGCCTTCAATGAGCCGATTGAATATCTCCCTACCAAAACATGGTTGGATGGATTTGATAACAAAAGCAGTGCCAATACCCTCAAACTCAACCAAGACATCCCCACCACGACAGGGGCTACACTCTCCGCGCGGGCGATTACCGACGGAGCTCGTATTGCCCTCTCTCTCATCGAGATTGCAAAGCCTTAACAATGAAATTCCTCGCCTCTAAAAAACTCTCTGATAACAGTGTGATGCGCTCCATCATTATCGGGATGCTCCTCTCTCTGATCCTCGCCATGGTACTTAGTATGACGGCAAAAGGGATTGATTATGGCGTGTCACCAAAAGAGTGGAGTGCTACGGTATTGGGCAATGAAGCAGAATTTATTGATCCGATGAGTTTTAATGATCTCCTTTTGGGGATTCATACTGATCTTTTTGCTCTTATACTTACCTTTATCCTTATCGCCTCCGTCTATGCTCGCATGGGGCGCAGTCGTGTAGTGATGATTGGTTTTTTAACCCTTTCATTGCTCTCACTCTTGACTTATCCGATAGGGATGCTTTTCTCGTCGATGATTGGCAGTGTCGGGGTGACTCTCTCTTTAGGTGGATTTATCGTGTTTCATCTGTTGATGATTATGGGGGGATTGGATTCTCTCATAGGGCTATTACGGAAAAAGTTCTAATGAATTTTAAAATTTTGCACTTTGTTACTTTGGCATTTAGCACCCTCGTGATACTGCAAGCCTCTTTAGGAGTATTGCTTTTCACACGATTGGTCGGATTTACCCCTCATGACGTGAACCTCTATTATGGAGACAAATCATTCCATGGATTGCTCGAAGTGATACTTCCCCATACCCTTTTTATTGCCATAGCACTTATGGCGGTGCTTCATTTTCTGGCATTTATTCAAAACATTGATCCCAGAACCAAAAAAAAAGCCGTCTATTTCCTCTTTCCCCTTTTCTTCCTCGATCAGTTCAGCCCGTTGCTTATCACTCTTGGTCTGGAATTTTTTGCCGTCATTAAAATCATTGCATTTATTGGATTTCAAGGTACCCTTTTTTGGGTTTGGATTTTAATTTTTAGACAGACACTAAAATTGACAAAATAAGCAACAATACCACTTTTTTATAATACTATATCACATTAGTTATTCTGAGTTTTAAAGAACTAGAAAAGTTACAAAAGGGTTAGTATGCAAGAGAATACTGTCGAATTTGAGGAACTCCTCGAAGCGGGTCGCAAAATTCATCTCGCTATTTTTGGTAATCTTATGCTTGGTCTATGGATATTGATTGTTGTATGGAATGCTCTGCCACCAATGCTTCTAACAGGAGGGCTATTACTTCTTATTATTTCTCTCTTGATACGTGTTATATTGATGTTAAATTATCAAAAAGCAACACAGGAAACGCTACCACAATGGCAACGATATTTCATTTTTGCCTCTTTTTTGACAGGAGTATTTTGGGGTGTTGGTTCCATTCTTGTAGAACTCTATGCAACTGACGTTTATCAAGGTTTTATAGCTTTTATTGTCGGGGGATTAGCGGCAGGAGGGATTGTAACCAGTAGCTCCATACGCTGGAACTATCCAGTATTTATACTGCCAATGCTCTTGCCTTTGGCTTGTTTTTATTTTTACCAAAACGATACACCGCACCTGCTAATGGCTACAGCAATCTTTATCTTTATCTTTATTATGCTGTCTGCCGCAATTGGCTTTCAAAAACTTCATTTTGAGAAATATAGAATGCTCCAAGCAATAACAGCATCCCACGATAAACTTCTCATTTCAGAACAGCGAATGAAGGATATTACTAACAGTATGGGAGAAGGGCTACTCGTTTTTGACACAGCAGGGGAGTTAACCTTCATCAACGCGGAAGGAGAACGTCTTTTGGGATGGAGTATTGAAGAGCTACTCGATGACAAAAAAGAGATCCACCAAAAAATTTATACGCAAGAAGGTGATTCGGATCTAAACGAATGTTTGGTACAGAAAGTATTGGGATATGGTGAAACTTTACGCGTATCCAATCAGCAATTCAAACGTAAAGATGGAACACTTTTTTCTGTCTCTTTGACAGCTGCCCCTATTCATTCAAAAAACGGAGCCGAAAGTAAGGGGGTCGTTGTTTTGTTTGAAGATATTACTATCAAGAATCATTTGGAAGAACTGGCTTTTCACGATGCGCTTACAGGGTTATATAACCGTGGGGATTTTGATAAAAAGCTAAAAGAGGAGCTAACTCGTGCCCTTCGATATGAACGAAGCCTCTCCCTTTTGATGCTCGATATTGATTTTTTCAAAAACGTCAATGACACGTACGGTCATCAAGCAGGGGATGAAGTTCTCAAAGGTATTGCAACAATTATTGCCACTTCTATTCGTAAAAATGATTATGGCGCGCGATACGGGGGTGAAGAATTTATCGTCATTTTGCCTGAAACAGATACGACAGAAGCAATTGCACTAGCAGAAAGGATCAAGGACGCGATTGAGAAAAATGCGTTTTATCTATCCAACGATACTGTGATTCACGTAACGATTAGCATAGGTGTGGCAAGCAGTACAAAAGGGATATTACCCGAGTGTCTCATTGAATCCGCAGACAATGCTCTCTATAAAGCAAAAGCAAATGGACGAAACCGAGTTTGGTTTGATCTATCGTAAAGAGTCATCCCTCAAACTCACCGCATCAGGATTACACCTCAGCTTATGCTCCATATCCACTTTCTCAAACGGCTCTAATACCATTTTTGAAGCTATCGTCGCACTGCGATACCCTTCCCCTGAATTGATATAAAGATGAAACCCATTTTCATAAAGAGCAAGTCGGGTGGCAAGTGCGATAGAATAGGTTGTGACGACACCCCCCTCCCCCATTAGCCGTGCAACATCAGCGAAATATTCTCTCGTCCACAATGCAGGATTTGATGACGGACTAAACGCATCTTGATAGCAAACATCCCAACTCCCAATCAACGCCCTCATCGCAATTCGAGCATCGGTAATCTCAACTCGGATAGAGGTTCGATCATCTTTGTATTCCCCTTCTTGCGAAAGAGCTTTGATGATGGTTATATACGGTGTAAAAATCTCAGGATACGGAAAATCAACCAGAGAGGTGACTAATGCTCCATCAAGTTCAGGGGAGACTATTTCCAATGTCGTATTGGGGAAATAGTTATCCCGATAATAAAGAGTTGCCAACGTATTCCACCCAAGCCCGAAACAAATATCGATGATTTTGAGATGTTTTTTATCCTTGTGACAAAGAAAGGCAGGTTCAATATGTTTCTTCAACGATTCATTCAATGCGCCGTCTTTGGTCGAATGGTAATGTTCATTATATTCAGAACTAAATGCCGTGTAGCTTCCATCCTCACTTTTTACCCATTCCATTGTGCTTATTGTCCTTTAAATTATACTTTTTTTAACGTGTAGTATTTGATTCCCTCTTCAAAATGAGCCTCTAACACCGATGGGGTGATAATAAGATCTGCATGTCCGAAGAAAAAAAGACTTTGATCATCACGAGCAGCTTTTTTTAACTGCTGAACCGCTTTTTCTACCGTATGAGGATCGAAATAAATAAGCATATTTCGCGAAAAGATAATATCAAAAACTCCTAATTCAACAAACTCTTTTTCAAAAATATTACACGAGGAAAACCTAACACACCGTTTGAGAGACTCTTCCACGCAGTAAGAATCATTATCTACAAGAAAATAGCGCTCTTTGATCTCATCTGGAAGACGGTGCAATGCTCTGTTGGTATAAACTCCTGCACGTCCACGCTGCGTCGCCTCAGTGTTAATATCTATAGAGACAATTTCTATATTGGAGAGTGCAATTTTGTATTCTGCTAAAATAATAGCAATGGAATACGCCTCTTCTCCTGTCGATCCAGGAGCGCATAAGATTCGTAAAGGTGTGGAGAGTGTTCGACTACGACGCGCCAAAAAATCCAGTTGCCCCTTTTCACGAAAGAAATACGTTTCATTGACCGTCAAAAGATTAATCAAATCTTCTCTCACACTCAAATCGACCCGTAGTTTTTCAATCAATTCTTCAAAAGAGAAACAGTTATGCCCTTTGGCAAAACGGATAAGTTTCGGAGTCGTAGTCGCCTCTTTTTGATGAAAATGGATCCCCGTTAAGTTGGTAAAAAAATGGTAGATAGGGGTCGCATTGGTAAAATCTTCGCTACGTAATGGCTCGATCGGAGGTGGTGATTTTTTTTGGGTTTTAAACCATCTAAACACACTTTTCTCCAAAATCCAGAATTGCTTCAATAATTTGAGACATTGACCCCACCTTGCCTTGCGGAACCAATTCTATAGCACACCGAGGCATTCCATAGACAGTTGCACTTTCTTCACTCTCGAACATACATACCCCGCCTGCGTCAAAAAGAGCCTTTGAACCTTTGGCTCCATCATCCCCGATACCGGTCAATATTATCCCCATTTTCTCAATCGAACGGGAAAGTTCAGCCGCCGATAAAAAAAGAGTATCCACATTTGGAGAATAAAGAAGCTCTGGAGGTTCTGCATACACTACAAAAAGACGACCCTCTTTTTCGATTAGTTTACACTCCCCTGAGCAAACATAAACATTCGAGGGGAGAATTTCGATTCCGTCATATACCGCTTGTATCTCAAGCGATGTGCTGACAGAGAGCTGTTTTACAAAACTGGGGATAAAAAGGGGAACCATATGCTGAGCGATAATAATTGCCGAACAAAAATTGTGCGGTAACTCCTCCAAAATAGTATGGAGTCGCCCTGGACCTCCAGTGGAAGCACCGATAAGAATAAGTTTTTTAACCATTATCAATATTAAGCCGTTTTGAACTCTGCCAACGTAGTGTTAAGCCCCGTAGAGAGTTTTGCTAAATGTTCCGCAGCCGATGCAATCTCTTCAACACTACGAGCATTTGTAGCCGCCAACACTGTAATCGAGCTCATTTGTCCCCGCATCTCATTGGTCTTTTCTACCCCAATACCAGCATCTTTTGCCGTTTGAACCGCAAGCTCTGCCGCTTGAGCAATCTCTTTGACACTTTGATTCATAACGTGTTCTACTTCTTGGGTATGTTCGCCCAGTCGTTTGATCTCTTGAGCACTGTTCGACATCATTTCCGTTGCATCATTGACGGATTGAACAATAATAGAGACCGTTGCATTACTTTCACCGAGCGATTTTTGAGTACGTTCCGCCAGTTTGCGCACTTCGTCCGCAACAACAGCAAACCCACGTCCATGTTCCCCTGCCCGCGCTGCTTCGATGGCTGCATTGAGTGCTAACAGATTGGTTTGGTCGGCAATATCACTGATAACAGCAAGAACTGATTTGACCTGCTGAGCCTCATTCGAGAGTCGTTCCAATCTCTGTGCTAGTTCCATCTGCTCTTCAACAATCCCCTGAAGTGATCCAGAAACTTCCAATACGTCGTGCGCAACATTCGCAACTTGAAGCGACGCATTGGTGATTGTTTCACCTGTTTTACGTGAACCGTTTTCACCACGTTTTAAGATTTCAGAAACTTCATCCGATACTTTTAACGCCTGTTCCATAGCTTTTGCCATCTCTTCACTACGTTTCCCGATTTGAAAACTCGTAGTAAACAATTCTTCGGCAACAGCAGCATTCTCACTGGAAGAGTTTTTTGCATCACGCATAGCCTGTTGAACCGCAAACATCAATTCATTAAACGATTGTGCAATAATCTGTAATTCATCATCGGTTCGATGGTCTATCGTCCGCATTAAATCTTTATGACTGGCAATAATGTTCATTGTATCGCTAAAACTACCCGTTGAATGACGAATAGAACCAACCATTACCCACGATAAAACGCCACTCACACCCAATCCGAGCAGAAGTATCATAATATTAATGATAACAGCTGAGTCATACGCTGATTCAGACGCTTGATACCCTTTATCTGCCTCAGTCAACTGAAGTGTTACAAGCTTCCCAATCGTTTCGCTGATAGGATCAATAGTAGGATAAAGCTCATTTATCGAGAATGCAGCAACACCCTCCAAATTCCCCGATTCAAGAAGTCCTAACAACTTCTCAACCCCTTTGTCCGCAATGACAAATCGTTCTTTCGCTTCATTGCTAAGCGCTGTCTCTTTTGGGGTCAATTTGGTGCTACTATATTCACCCCAGTCTTTGGCAATTTTTTCCTGCGCTTTATGAATATTGGCAATCGCTTCGCTTGCCGTAAGATTACCATTACGTGCTTTATGTGTTGTATCAACAATGTTAACCGCATACATATCCGCAACCACTTTGAGCTGATTGAGAGGGACAATACGGTTATCATAGACATCTTTAAAATTACTATTACCGCCTTTCATCCCCGACAATCCCATCAAAGCAACCAATATCGCCACAAATGAAAGAACAGAAACGAGCATCAAAAGCTTTGCTCTTATAGTTGACATGAATATTCCTTTATTACCTTAATGACGGAAGTATATCAAAAAAAATCATAACGCTAAATCGTGCAGTTCTCGGAAAAGATACCCTTCGACAATATCATCAATTGTCCGTTGCGTATGAGCGACCAAAACCATCATTTGATTATCAATAAATTCCATAATAGGTTCATAATTACTCGTGACGATAATTGCATCGGGATACGCGTTGATTTGCGAACGCTCTTTATAAAAATTGATCTCGATCACCTTCCCCTCATCAACGTCCACCGTTGCCCAAAAAACAGCGTCGTTAATCGAAACCAACTCCGATTCTTGAGTATCATCCCCGTTCATTGGCAACAAAAGCAACATTATTGCTCTACTTTGGAGAGATCAAGTTTCAACGCGTCGTTGTCCATAATATCGATATCTTTACGCAACACTTCGGCGGCGATTGACTTAGCATCTTCAAGCGAGTGCATTTTATAGGTTCCACATTGATAGAGATTAAGCTCGGGAATATCATTTTGGCTCTCAACGGCTAAAACATCGTGCATAGAAGCTTCCCACGCTTTGACCACGTCCTCTTCACTGGGACATCCGATCACACTCATATAAAACCCAGTACGACACCCCATTGGAGAGAGATCAATGACCTCGGTTGTGGACGAATTGAGATGATTACGCATAAAGCCTGCGAACAGATGCTCCAGTGTATGAATCCCCTCTTGGGACAAAATCGCCTCATTCGGACGGCAAAAACGGAGATCAAAAACGGTAATATCGTCCCCATGAGGAGTCTTCATCCCCTTGGCACGACGAACTGCAGGTGCTGGCATAATAGTGTGGTCAACGGTAAAACTGTCGAGTAATGGCATGTGTATCCTTAAAAATCATTTTTTAGTTGGGACAATGGTAACATAATTCATCCTTGCGTCGCTATAATTTGACAATTAATTAAGGAATATTATGAAAAGTCTCTTTGACGACACAATCGCTGCAAAGTATACCAATGATCCTTTAGCAATGCGAGTCTACACCTCACAACTTCTGGGTAAAAACCAAGATTTAGTCCTCCACGGCGGTGGTAATACTTCCGTAAAAATCGACGGAACCCTCTACGTCAAAGGATCAGGATGGAATCTCGACACCATCGAAAAAGGGGGATTTTCTCCTGTCGATTTGAACACCCTTATCGACATGGCAAAGCGTGAAACACTCAGTGACACGCAGATGGTCAAAGAGCAACGCGCCGCAATGAGCGATCAAAGCTTCCCTAATCCCTCTATTGAAGCGATCCTCCACGCTATCATCCCCTTCATGTACGTCGATCATACCCACGCTGATGCGGTCGTTACCCTCACCAACACCCCCAATGGAAAAGAGCTGATGGAAGAGCTGTACGGTGAGAATATGCTCCTCATTGACTACGTTATGCCCGGATTTGAGCTTGCCAAACATATTTATAACGTAACACGACATATTGATTGGAAAACTCTGAATGGAATTATTCTCCTCAATCACGGGGTCTTTACTTTTGATGACGATGCCAAAGTCGCTTACGAGAAGATGATAGCACTTGTCACAAAAGCGGAAGACTACTTACAAAATAATGTCACATTTCTTTCCAATACAAGCCAAGGGAACATCGACGTGGAGATTATTCACTCGTTAGTTCACGAAGTCGCCGTACTTCGCGGATGTGATATTTTTCCCATCGTTTTGGATTCCGATCAAGCCAAAGCGCTCAGCACTCGCCCCAATTTAGAGCGACTCATCAAACAAGGCGAACTCACCCCTGAACACGTCATTCGCATCAAGCCTTTTCCTGCGATTATTACTACTGATTGTGCGAAAGAGTTAGAGACATTTAAAACCGAGTATCAGAATTATTTTGATAAAAATAGCAATGCCAACCACATCTGCCTCGACCTCGCACCTCGCTATGCGATTATCAAAGGGTTGGGGGCAGTTGCCCTAGGAAAAGACGAAAAAGAAGCCCGTATTATCGCCGATATTGTCGAACATACCATTACTGCGATTTTAAGTGCCGAACAGCTTGGAGCATGGACATCTCTTAGTCTTGCGCAGATGTTTGAGATGGAGTATTGGGAACTCGAACAAGCAAAATTGAAGAAATAATATCCCCCGTTCGTGGTGAGCTTGTCGAACCATGACTCTTCGACAAGCTCAGAGCGAACGGAAAAACAATATCAAAGGAAAAACATGAAAATCACCAAAAAAGTAACCTTTATTGCCAAAGAGGAGCATATACCTACGGTCAAAAAACTCTTAGAAGATATGGTAGCACCCTCCCTCAAAGAAGCAGGATGTCTCTTCTATTACATCTTCCAATCTCAAACAAATCCGAAGAAATTCTTCGCTGTCGAATCGTGGGCAGATGAAGCATCATTAGAGGGGCATAAACACACTGCCCACTATGCCTACTATAAATCACACTATGAGCCGTTCGTGGAGGATAAGTATACGGAGGAGTTGGAGCTATTGGATGAGGGAGCGTATGGGGTTTTACGTTAAAGATTTAAGAGGTAAAAGACCCCTCTACCACTTCCAAACGTGTTCATAACCCCTTTTTGCACTAAATCGCTGAGATCTCTGCTTGCAGTGATACGTGTCGATTGAGTGATATTCATGTATTTGTTTACTTTCATTCCCCCCTCGAATACCTTAGGAAGAGCTGAGAGCATTTTAAAGATCACTTTTTTTTGTCTCTCATTGAGATTACTATTAAAATGCTTATCCAAAAATTTGGTTTTTAGTTGAATAACATCCACTTTTTTAAGTGTATCATCTATTGATATTTCCAAAATCTTGATAAACCATTCAATCCATCGAGTAATATCAAGTGTATTAGATTGGCAAATCGTATCTAGTATCTCATAGTACTCTTTACGATGATACTGTATCGCGGTAGCCACTGAATAAAAAGAGGCATTAACCAAATCGGCTTTTGCCAGTACATAATCGGTAATGGCGCGGGTAATGCGTCCATTACCATCTTCAAATGGATGTATCAAAACAAAGTATAAATGGGCAATAGCAGCTTTAATAAGAAGGTTAGTTTCATTTTCATCTTCCAGCCATTGTAAAAACTCACCCATACGTATATCCATTTGAGACGATGGGGGAGCAATATAATGGATTTTTTCTCTTTCCCAAGGACCTGAAACAATACGCATCTCATCGTCATGCGTTCGATATTCACCCGCAACAATCTTGCGCAATCCTGACTGATTCGTTGGAAAAAGTGCTTTATGCCAAGATGAAAGCCTCTCAAAATCAAGAGGTGATCTATTCGTTTTTGCATCAAGGATGATTTCTATGAGGTTATCAATATGATAATTGCCACTATATTCTTGTTGGATATCAAGACGGAGTATTTTATGAATTGAACTTCGTACACTGCTTCGTTGAAGTGTCTCTCCTTCAATAGCAGACGTTGCCACAGCTTCGTTTTCCAATACATCGACGAGTAATTCAGTAAAAGTGTTTTTATTGATGAGATGTTCAACCATCTGAAGTTGACCGAATTTAAAATAGAGCGTTTCTAAGGGAACATTTGTATAAGAAAAATGGGGAAAAGTATCGCATTCCCAAATCCATTCGCGCTCATTATGATATGTTTTCATACGGTTATTGTATCATTAAATGAGTTAATTATCAGGATTAATATAAACGCAGTTTTCAACCCATTCATGTTGAAGAATTTTAGAAGTTATACATGTTTCACCTGAACCATTTGGTTTAATACATTCTAGCAATATCCCTCAATCTAAGGGATACTTTCCCTAGTTTCCAATGTCCAGATTGGGAATGCAGACCCTAATTTCAGTCTATACTCCCAACCTGGAGCTTGTGAGCGAGGGAACACCACAACAACTTCCACAATACAAATACTCATTTAATCATATATCGTGGCTCCAAGAGCTTCCTATCAACATAACGTTGGGAACGAGAGAAAATGGGTATACATCACGTGCGAGAGTGTAATAAATTATACACTTAGTTTATCTTTAGGAACTTTTGGATTATCGAGACGTTGTTTGAGCTTTTTTTTGAATTGTTCTTTGATGGTCGCCCCCAGGTCATTCCACTCTTTGAGTGCGGCAGGGTGAAATTCTAAATCATAAGTCATCAAGTGAAACTCTAATCGGTGTAAAAGGTTCACTTATTCTTTTTTGTACATCTTTGGAGAGGAGATAATCATCCAACATCTCCATAAGTTTTTCATAGGTTTTAGAGGGGACAAGATACGCACTGGCTACATTGTGATTTAATATAGCCACTACCTCGTTCCCTGCACTTTCGAGAATCTGTGTGGGTGATTTTTTGAGTTCGGTAATACTTGCTGTGTAGTTTGCCATTATTGGTTGCATATTAAGTACCTTATTTAGTATCTTTTTTGATATCTAATTATACTACTAATGGATAAGTAATGTCAAAAAAATATTATCTCTCGCTCCCAAGCTCCGGCTTGGTAGTCTATACTGCAGTCTGCATTCCCAACGAGGACGTTGGGAACGAGAGAATTATAAAAAATAGAATTGACACTCGACAGCATCAGAGATAAACCTGTTTGTACGTTTATCTCAACTGATTAATTTTCAAAACAAACTCAACTTCTGCTTTAGATAAGCGAAGCTCTTTGGCGATAGCATCCACTTCAAGCCCTTGGTTGTAGCGTCCGATTACCTTTTCATCGTCCAATCCACTAATGGAGCTGGGGAGGGAGAGATTACGTATTCGCTCTTCCAAATAACGTAGACGATTCTCTGTTTTATCTTTATACGCACCAAACGTTCCCTCTATGTGTCCTAAAGCTTCCATGATCGGAACGGACATTCGATTGATATCATGATCCGCTTGTTCGTGCATTGCGCGCGAAACGATAGGGGCAGACTCTTGCAGTGAACCAATAATTTCTATCTCTGCGGTAAGGCGTTTGTCTATTTTATACAATTCACGGTGAAGCTCCTCAACCGCTTTAGCAATAGAGTGAAGTTTTGTATTAGTTTCATTCTCTTTCGTAATCGTATAATAGATAATTCCCAATACCAACACGGACAGGGTAATAAATATGGCTGCAATTTCGAAACTCATTCATATCCCTTTAGCTGTCGTATCATCATACGTTCACGCGCGCGCATATAAACACCCCATTCACTTTCATCCTTGGAGTGCATCTGAACGATTTTTGCTAATGTTGGGGAAAGAGCTTCAAAATAAAATAAAACTTCACGTCTAGGATGGATAGGAAGTTCCAATCGTCCATAGTAACGCTTCGAAATTTCGAATAAAGGTTGAGAAAGTTCAAAATGTTCCAATCCAATCTTCTCAACTTCTCCGTGATGATCCAGAACCATTCGTGTCGGTGCATTCCCTAATATCAAATGTTCTAATCTATCCATTTTACGGTACAACTCAACAATCATATGCAAGACAACCGGATCGCTCTCGCTTGTATCCCCTTTTGCCTTTGCTGATCGTAGCCATTGACCTATCGCATCATCATCTGTTTCACTTCGTGTTCCAAAGTCTCGTTCAAACTCACGCTCTCTGGTATTTGTATCTTCAAAATCAATGGTTAAAGGAGCCTCAACTAGCCAAATATCACTCATCTCATCACCTCATCCAAAATTACGCATCCAAAAAACACAAATCCCAAATAGCCATTGACGGTAAAAAAAGCACGGTCAATCTTCGTAAAATCACGTCGTACCAAATAGTGTTCATAACTTAACATAAGAATGGATAATAAAATACCGACCTGAGCCATCCATCCTAATGAAGCTTCAAGGACAAAAAGTTCCCATAAGAGAATTGTGAGGATATGAAACATCAAAGAGAGTCTGAGCGTTATAGCACTACCATAGCTAGAGGGGATTGAGTGAAGTCCATGATCTTTGTCGAACTCCATATCTTGCAGCGAGTACAGAAGATCAAATCCTGCAACCCAAAACATTACCCCAAGCGAAAGAAGAATCGACCAAAACGGCACCGAAGCACTCACTGCGATTGATCCTGCCAACGGAGCCAACCCCAATGATATTCCCAAAATAATATGCGCCATCGAACTAAAACGTTTAAAATAAGAGTAACTAAGCAGAACAAGCAAAACAGGAACGCTGACGTAAAAAGCCAAAGGATTCACAAAATATGCTACACCAATAAATATCAACCCATTCGTGAGAGTAAAAATAGCGATTGAGCCTCCCGTAAGTCGACCATCAACGCTCGGTCGGTTAGCAGTACGGGGATTGTGAGCATCATAGATGCGATCCACATAACGGTTAAAGCCCATAGCGGTATTGCGTGCGCTAATAGCAGCTACAGCTCCTAGACCTAAAAGTTCAAAGCCAAACCATCCCTTAGCCGCTACTACCATTGCCATAAAAATAAAAGGGAGCGAAAAAATGGAGTGTTGAAACATCACTAGCTCATTAAAATCTCGTAAACGTTTGGCTATTCTCTTCACACAGAACCTTTTTTGTATCATTATTATTTATTTTATCGTAATTTCACTTTGAGATATAATGTCACTCATGAAACAACTTGCACTCATCGGCTCCACTGCATCAGGAAAAAGTGCGCTTGCCCTATCACTCGCGCAGAAACATAACGCCCTCATTCTCTCCATCGACTCCTTGAGCATCTACAAAGAGATTGATATAGCTTCCGCAAAACCTTCTCGTGATGAGCTTGCACGCATTGAACATTTTGGTATCAATACTCTAGCACCCGACGAAACGGCAACAGTTTTCACCTTTATTGATGAATATCACCGTGCGCATGAAGCTGCAACTTTACAAAAGAAAAATCTTATCCTTGTGGGAGGAAGTAGCTTTTATCTTAAAAGTATGGTGGATGGATTATCCTACGTCCCTACAATTACTGATGAAACCAAAGCTATTGCTGCTGAAATGTTGCGTGATCAGGAGGGAGCCTACCTCTATTTATCCCAAATCGATCCTCTTACTATGGATAAAATTACCCCGAATGATTCCTACCGCATCGAAAAAATGCTCCACCTCACTCTCCAAACTTCAACACCTCCCTCACAATGGTTTGAGGCACATCCACCCAAGGGTATCATTACCCATTGCCCTATTCTCAACATCGACATAGATAGAGCACATTTGCGAGAACGTATAGCCTTACGGACACACACCATGGCACAAGAGGGATTGATTGATGAAGTGGCAGAACTTGAGCGTCTTTATGGAAGAACCCCTAACAGTATGAAAGCGATAGGGATTATCGAAACGTTGGAATTTTTGGATGGGAAAATAACGAAACAAAAGCTTTTAGAAGATATTTCAACCCACACGGCACAGCTCGCCAAGCGACAACAAACCTTTAATACTAATCAGTTTGCACTTCATGCAAAGGGGGGGGTGGAGGAGTTGTATGTGATAGCTACAACAATCCTAACGCATCCTTAGCCAAGTTTCCCCATGCCGAAGTTTTATCGGCTTTGATACTGGCGTTAAAGGCAATCTTTGCTTCACTGTTTCGCCCAAGCTTCATAAGCAATGAACCCATAAGATACTGCTGGCGTGCTCTTTTTTCATTGCTAAGGATACGGGAATTCAAACTTTTGAGGACATCAACTGCCTCTTTGTTCTTCTCTCGATTCATCAGTGACTGAGCGAGGGTAAATTCAATAAAAGGAGATTGGGTGTACGTTTTGGTTCGCTCTTGCAACGTTAGCACTTTTTGAGAATAGGATTGGATCATCACTTCATCTTTGCGTTTTACCCCTAGAACAACCATTTGCGTGTAGCGCTCAATGTCTTTAAAATCAACTCCAAAAACACCCTCACACCCTTTGATATATCGAATCATCCCCTCACCATCACCACTTCGTTGTGCTGTGTCAAACATAAGTCGATAAATATCATTGAGAGGAGGATTTTTTTGCGTCTCCAACAAGGCTATAAGCTCTTTACCTGCTTGGGTCGCCTCTTTGTATTTGCCCTGTGCGAAATACGTCTTCACCGCGCGCGATAGCCACAGTTGCAATTCTCCAATATCTTTGGATTTGAGATGTTTGGTTACCATTGTTTGGGCAACAGGAAAATTACCCATCTGCAAAGCGCAATCAAAGGTTAAACCATCCCACTGCACTGGGAGTTTGATCTTATACATCTTTTGCATTGACAGTGCTTCCGAACATTTCAAGGCTTGAAGCTTTTGTTTGGTTATTTCAACGGCACTTTGAGTAATCAACGTATTGGCATCAGGATAGGCAGTCGTATCAAGTTGATACAAATCATTTTCCATTTTCAAAATTTCGTCATACTTTTTCTCTTTAAAAAGAAGCTGCTCTTTTTTATAAAGCGCTTTATGCCCAATAGAGTCATTTCCGTATCGCTCGATTAAATCATTGTATTTTTTTATTCCACTCTCTCCCTTGGGTTCTTCTTTTTCAAAAAACAACCCATCTTTAGCACGTTGGATTTCATCGACAGAATCACCATGAGGATAAACTTTGAGATACTCATTAAACGCATCCAGAGCTTTTTGTTTCTCCCCTCCGCTTGCATATAAAAGTCCTAAATTTTTCAATAACGACTGGTGTTCATCGGATTTAAAAAGAGCCTTAGCCAATAAAATATTGGTGATTTTAGCCGCAGTCAGAAACTCTTTATGCTCTTTAAGCATACCAATCATCTCCATCGACTTATCTTTTATCTCAACAAAATAATTAGGATTTACATGCGCTATTTTTTCAAGACACTCTTTCACTTTGGGAAGATGATTCGCCCCCATCTCCAATCGTGCTAATTCAAACGCACATGCGGATGCCAAATTGACATCCTTCGTTCGAATCAATGCCTCACGATAATATTTAACTGCTTTTTTAGACTCTAACATCACTTGTAATTGTTGCGCTTTAAAATACATCCCCTGTGCTGCAAAAGGATCATCGGTATATTCACTAAAGAGACGATCATAAAAATAATCAGAATCACTATGTTGTCCCAGCTGGCTATAGGCATCAGCTACGTACGCCAATACCTCCGCGATATTAGAATCATTTGAATAGAGACGAATAAATTGTTTTGCAATAGGTAAAATATCCTCATATTGCCCAAGATAATGAAGTGCCCTCATTTGATAGAGCATAAATTCATTCTTAAAAATTGAGTTAGGATGCTTTTTGAGTGTCTCACTTGCAAGAGAGAGAACTTGTTTGTAATCTTTGGTACTGTACGCTTTTTTGAGCTCTACATACTCTGTTACATCTTGAGTTTTCTTCATACTTATCGGATGCCCTTTGAGGTCAATCCAGCCTACAGAGGGGTAACTCTCTTTGGCTATTTTAATCGGAAGATTCAATCCACTTGGAGAAGGGGTCGCTTGCTTCAGAAACGGTATTTTCTTTTCATATCCCACTATCGTCCAATGGTTAACTGAAATTTCATCCGAGACATAAACGTGCACATCCTGACGTAAATCAAATCCTATAGGGAAGAGAGCTATTTTCTTTTTTGGGGTAATCGTCAAAGTGGTTGATGTTTGTTGAAGAGTAAAATACGCACTGGTAATGGGGGGGAGTTGTTGTGAGCTTGAGATACGACATTCAATAGCAATAACTTCCTCGAAATCATTCCGAGATGAAGTACATTTAAAAGGTTTCGACTCCCGAAGATGCAAAATACTGTACCCTTGAGAATCTTCCCTTCCGCTTTGGATAGAGAGATCCAAAGCACAAAGAGGGAGCCAAATGAAGAGCAAAAAAGAGCGTATCATTCAGCCTCCACGTAAATATTTTAATAACCGCTATTATACACGAATAATGTGATTACTTTTAAAAGAGGATTCACAGCAAGAACACCAAATATTGTACCAATAGCAGCAATACCGATAATCGTTTTAAGTGAAAGAGAGGCATTTATCAAATATTTACTTCCATAGGCAGGAAGTGGCTCTTTCATAAACATGAAAACGATCAGTTTAAGATAGTAATACGCTGCAATCGCAGAGTTCAATGCCATGATAAGAGCTAGTACTGTATAACCACCAGAAATTGCTGACCCAATCATGTACATTTTACCCCAAAAAAGTGCAAAAGGCGGAACTCCCGCTAGTGAGAGCATAAACAATGCCATCACAACAGCGGCAACTGGCATTGTACGAATCAATCCAGAAAATTTCTCATACGGATGGTCAGAACTTTGTCCTGCTATAAGATCTTTTTGACGATTAACCCATAACATAGAAAAAGCACCAAGATTGGTAAAACTAAAAAGTGCCCAATACAAAAATAGTCCTGTATTGGATTGAGTTGAGCCAATCAAAATAGCTGCCATAACAAAACCTGCATGAGAGATTGAGCTGTATGCCAACATCCGCTTCACATCACTTTGTACCAACGCCCAAATATTAGATGCTGTCATTGTAACAACAACAACGACGTATAACACGACTTGAAGCCATACAACACCACTATGAACCAAGAATTCAAACAAGCGCATTGCTACAACAAAGCCTGCAATTTTGGGTACGATAGACATATAACCTGCAAGTGCAGCAGAGGAACCTTCATAAATATCAGGTGTCCATGTATGAAAGGGAACCATAGAGAGTTTAAATCCGAATGCTGCCAACAAAAAGGTAACACCCAACAGAACATACCCAATATTAACATACTCATCTTTTGCTAA
The DNA here is from genome assembly GCA_041661705.1 of Sulfuricurvum sp. Classification (GTDB taxonomy): domain Bacteria; phylum Campylobacterota; class Campylobacteria; order Campylobacterales; family Sulfurimonadaceae; genus Sulfuricurvum. The sequence continues at coordinate 21,518 of JBAZTZ010000007.1, read as the reverse complement.
AGCAAGGGCAATTTGATTTATTTCAACAGATCCCGTAATCGCGTAAAGGATCATCGCCCCGAAGGCAAAGAATCCAGCTGCTAATGCACCCATGGTGAAGTACTTGACAGCTGCTTCAAACGATTTGGATCGGTTGTGCAATGCAATAAGAGTATAAAGGGCTAATGAAGCCATTTCCAGCCCGATAAAGACCATAATCAAATTATCAGTGGAAACCATAAACTGGAATCCTGCAATCATAAATAAGAAAAGGGCAAAATATTCTGGATAATTGTATTCATGGAACCGTTTGGAGGTCAATGCCAATGGGATAAAGAGCATTGAACCCGCAACAATAATGACTTGCGCCAAAATAGCCAACCCGTCAATGAGCATTACATCAAACATTCCTAAAATAGTACCATTTCGAAGAAAAAGACCCCCGAAATCGACAACTGAACCCAAATCTAGCATCAAAAATAGCAAACTAACCATGACATAAAGAGACTTATGAAGTCCCCCTTTGAACAAATCAATCGACAAAATAACCAATGCCCCAATAATGGCAATCAACATAGGGGCGAGCGTCATAATATTAAGTGACGCTAAAGAAACAGTAACAGGCGCTAACATTAGTGTACCTCCGAAACGGAATTCATCGTGCCCGTGTTGGCAAGATTTGGGATACGTTTTTTGGCTTCTGGTGTTTGTGCTTTGTCGTGCATTAGCTGAACAATCGCTTCAACACTGTTATTAATTGGCTCTAACACTGGTTTTGGGTAAACACCCAACCAAATAGCGATAACTACAAGAGGAACCAATCCATAAAGCTCCGTTTTATTGAGATCTTTAAGATTTTTGTTTTCTTCTTTCGTAACAGGACCAAAGAAAGCTTTTTTGTACGCGCTCAACATATAAATAGCCCCTACAATAATAGCTGTTCCCGCTACAAGCGTATACGAGTGTGACTGCTTATAAAATCCAAGGAGACTTAAGAACTCACCAACGAAATTAATCGTCAATGGCATCCCGACTGAAGCCATCATCATAATACCAAAGATAGTCGCATAACGTGGCATTACAGAAGCAAGCCCACCAAACTCCGACATCAGCTTCGTATGACGGCGATCATAGATTACCCCAACCAATAAGAACAACGCCCCTGAGACAACCCCGTGAGCAATCATCAAAAAGACAGAACCACTAATCCCCTCAACGTTAAGAGCGAACGTTCCGAGAATAATAACTCCCATGTGTGAGATAGAACTGTATGCGACCACTTGTTTGATATCTTCTTGCGCGTAGGCAACCATCGCACCATAGATAATCATAATAATCGCCAATATAGCAATCGGAAACATAAACGCAACCGTTGCATCAGGGAAAAGAGGTAATGAAAAACGGACAAACGCATACGTTCCCATTTTGAGCAAAATAGCTGCCAAAATCACCGAACCAATAGTAGGCGCTTGACCGTGTGCGTAAGGAAGCCACGTGTGAAACGGGAACATCGGAACTTTGATCGCAAACCCTAGGAAGAAGGCAGCAAACAACCACATTTGGTAATTGACAGGTAAAATCAAACGGTACCACTCAAGAAGTGAGAAACTCCATTGACCCGTTGCTTGATAATAGAAATACGCCATAAAGAGCATCCCTACTAGCATCACTAACGACCCTGTAAAGGTATAGAGGAAAAATTTAACGGACGCATAAATACGAAGCGGTCCGCCCCATGCACCGATGATATAAAGCATCGGAACCAAAGAAAGTTCCCAAAAAACATAGAAAACAATCGCATCCAATGCAGAGAAAACACCAATCATCGTCATCTCTAAAAAGAGCAACGTGATGATAAGATCTTTAACACGACGTGTTTCGGTCAGGGAGAGAATCCCTATTAAGGTGAAAAATGCCGATAGGACAATAATAAAGAGAGAAATACCATCAATTCCCACCATATAATTGATACCAAAGGCAGAAACAAGCGGTGCTATCTCCATAAATTGCATCCCCGATGTCATCGGATCATAAATATGCCACAACCATAATGAAAGGAAAAACTCAATACCGGCAACGGTAATACCATACGCCTTTGCGCTATCCTTTTGCACCACAAATCCGAGCATTGCTGCCAACGCTGGGAAGAAAATCAAAATCGATAAAATATGTTCTTGCATCAACATCTCCTTACATTGCCCGTAGGTTAACTGCGTTATAACCCGCAGTAAACGCCACAGCAAGTACCAATAAAACCACTAAACCAATAACCATCCAACGCAACATGCTTGAGAGATTACCATTTTGCATCGTATGTGTTTTTTCACCCGTTTGATAAATAATATTTGCAATTCCATCCACTGTAGCATCAACGATTTTGAGATCAATCTGTTTCCATGCTAATTTAGAGAGTTGTAAATACGGTTTTGAAAATACTTCATCATAAATTTTTGGGATGTAGTATTGATTATAAAGCAATTGATAGAAAAAGCCTGATTCGACTTTTTTATCTACTTTTACTGCTTTCGCATATTTTTTATAGGCGTAAGCAATCGCTAAGATAACAAACAGTTGCGTACCAATGGTCATAATCCAAAATGTCGTGTGGTTATGAATATGATATTGAACTGCGGGTAGAAGCTCTGTGACCATTAGATAATACGGAGTTTTGAAAACCATACCTGCAATGACCGCAAGAATTGCCAACGGTGCCATAGCGTACAACATAAAGGTATACGCTTCATGAGGGTGGATACCGTGTTCTAAGTGACGCTTATCTCCATGGAATATCAATGCAACAAGACGGAAGGAATAAAAGGCTGTCATACCTGCTGTCAATAATAATACCGTATAGAGAATATAGTGTTGTTCAACAAATGCTACTTCTAAGATAAGATCTTTCGAGAAGAACCCAGCCAATGGATAAATACCTGCTAACGCAACGGATGCCAATGTCATTAAAATCCATGTCCATTTCATCGACGTTTTCAATCCACCCATTTTGAAGGGATCGAGTTCATCGTGCATGGCGTGCATAACATTACCTGCACCGAGGAATAGAAGCGCTTTGAAAAATGCGTGTGCCATAAGGTGAAACAATGCTACCCAATAGGCCCCAAGTCCTGCTGCCACAAACATATAACCAAGTTGAGACAGGGTTGAATAGGCAATAATACGTTTCATATCACGATTGACCAATGCCATTGTTGCCGCAAACATGGCGACAAATGCACCCAATGATGCAATGGCATTACCCACATCAGGGATTTCGCTATAGATTGGATTGGCACGAACAACAAGATAAACCCCTGCTGTAACCATTGTCGCAGCGTGAATCAATGCCGAAACAGGAGTAGGTCCCTCCATCGCATCGGCAAGCCATGTGTGAAGAGGAAACTGTGCCGATTTACCCATCGCACCGATAAAGAGGAAAATACCAATCCATGTAATGACAGGCATTGGGAGCGCTGAGATATTAGCAAATACCACATCGTATTGCAATGAACCGAGATTCCAATACATCATAAAGATACCGATCAACATCGCTAAATCAGCAATACGGTTCATAATAAACGCTTCGTTCGCTGCCCATGTAGCTGATTCTTTGTGATACCAAAAACCAATAAGGAGCCATGAACACAAACCAACCCCTTCCCATCCGATAAACAACCCTAAGAAGTTGTCACTCATAACGAGTACCATCATCGAGAATACGAATGCAGAGAGGTAGGAGAAAAAGCGATTAAACCCTTTGTCGTGAGACATATATCCGATTGAGTAGATATGAACCACTGTGGAGACCGTGGTAACAACCATCATCATCGTGACACTGACTTGATCGACAACAAATCCAAAAGGGATATATAAATCGCCCGTCGCTATCCATGTCATCATCTCAACATGGACAGTATGCCCCGCCATCACGTAAGTGAGTAAGATCAGACTGCTGATAAATGAAGTCAAAAGAAGCCCAGATGCGAGAACACCCGTAAAATAGGTTTTCTTTGATGCCCCAAAAAGTGCTGCGATCAATGAACCCACCAACGGAGAAAAAAGTGCCGTGTATAAATAAATTTCCATGTGGTCCTATCCTCTCATCGATGTCATTTGATCAAGATCAATTTTGCCCGTACGTTTGTACCAAACAATCAAAAGACCCAAACCGACTGCAACTTCCGATGCTGCAATGGCAATAATAAAAAATGCAAACATTTGCCCCGTATAATCGCCACGGTAATGGGAAATAGCCGCCATACCGACATTGACGGCATTCAGTAAAATTTCCGTTGCAAAAAAGAGCATTAACAAGTTTTTACGGCGCATAACTCCTATTAAACCGATTGCGAATAGAAGCGTCGAAAGTACCAAATAATGGTTCAGTGTCAATTCCATTAGTGACCCCCCTCTTCTGGTGTATGGTGAGATGACGCGTGCATCAAAGCTATCTCTTCATCTGCCATCAGCGTCAATGATTTATCCATCTTCTTACCTGCCAAAACAATCCCTGCAATCATCGCAACAAGCAACATAACCGCGGCAACCTCAAAGGGGACAAGATACTTTGTAAATAAAACCATACCTATTGCTTGTGAGTTTCCAACACTTGCGTCAATCGGATAATGAGCATTTAAATCCGTTGTCACAATCGGTGCAAGGACAATAAGAACGATCAAAACCGCTGCCAATCCTCCAAGAACAACGACAAAACGGGGATTATTACGTTTTTCTACCACGTCACGTGTTGTGTCAAAAAACATCATCCCAAAGGCGTACAATGACATAACCGCACCCGTATAAACAATAATCTGGATAGCACCCAAAAAGTCGGCACCCAAAATAAAGAAAAATGCTGAGATAAAAATCATCCCTGCCGCCATTGCGGTCAGTGCATACAGTGCCTGTTGCGTCATCACGGTGATAGTAAACATCACAATCGTGAGTGCCGCAAACAGATAAAAAGCGACTACTTCAAACATATTTTCTCCTCCTTAATACGCGAGAGGCGTTTTCGTAACGCTCTCATTTGGGGTAATGGCACCAAAACCTGGGAACTCTGCTTGTTGCCCTGATGTTAACCAATCAAGCGGTGTCAACATATCGTCTTTGATAACAAAATGAGCCCGTTGCTCCGAACCATTTTCATACCGTTGCCCGTGAACTATCGCTAGTTCTGGACACACTTCAGCACAGTATCCACAAAAAATACAACGACCAAGATTGATACTGTATTCCGTAACTTCTTTGCGGCTGTTCTCATCAATTTTTGTATCCATTCGAATACAATCGGAGATACAAATTTTTTCACACAATCCGCACCCGATACAACGCTCATAGCCTGACTCCCATAAACGCAATAGTTTATGAACGGCACGGTAACGTGGCCCGATTGGGAGTTTTTCTTTCGGGTATTGCACCGTATGAATATCAAATTTGATCATCTCACGCATGACTACCCATAAACCAACAAAAAGTTCCCCTTTAAAGGTTCTCTTCACAACTTGCTTAAACTTATCCCAACTTGTTGTTGGATAAGTCTCGATGTCAACGTAAAAATACGGACTTTGCTCACTTACATTACGATCATTCAATGGTTCACTATGCATACATCCCTCCTTAGAACATCATCACAAGACCGGTGATCACAATATTGACCACGGCTAGAGGCATCAACACTTTCCAACATAACCACATCAATTGGTCAGGTCGTACATCAGGCCAAGCGGCACGTGTCCAGAGGAAAAAGAAGAAGAAAAATGAAACTTTGAGAAGTAATTGAAATGCTCCTGCAATGGTTCCATCACCAAAACCGCCTAAGAAAATAATAGCGATTACAAACGAGATAAAGAACATATTGGCATATTCACCGATGAAGAAAAGTCCCCATCGCATACCCGAATATTCTGTACCAAATCCATCAATAATTTCGTGATCATTTGCAATTAAGTGAAAAGGGGTACGTCCTGTCTCAGCAAATGCAGCAATCCAAAATAGGATAAAGGCAACAGGCTGTGACCATACGATCCAGTTTCCAATTCCACCTGCTTGGTAGTTGTTAATGTCAATGAGAGACAACGAGCCTACCATCATCAAAGGCGCAAGTAAAGAGAGACCACTGATTACCTCATAAGAGATAAATACTGCCGCACTTCGCGCTGCCGAGATCAACGAAAATTTATTCGCCGATGCCATACCACCTAAAAGCGGTCCATAAAGACCAATTGCCATTATCCCCAACACATAGAGGATACCAACGTTAATATCAGCGACAATCGGGTGAACTTTGTATCCAAATGCTGTAAACTCAGGCCAAAACGGGATAGCTGCTGCTGCCATAAATGCCGTTGCCGCCGTAATAACAGGAGCAATTTTAAAGATAGGCTTCACAACATTTTGAGGGATAATGTCCTCTTTTGTAAAAAGTTTGATCCCATCCGCCGCTACTTGGAGCAATCCAAAAGGTCCTACGTGCATCGGTCCTAGACGACGTTGCATAAACGCCAATACTTTACGCTCAAAATAGGTACCTAACCCAGCAAGCGCTGAGAACACCAATAAGATGACAACGATTTTTGCAATCGTTTCGATGATAAATGCCATATCCATGCTTTACACCTTTTCAATAGATACATTGCTAAAGCGGTAACCGCCGAACAATGCTTGGGAATTAATTTTTGAATCAAACGTTGGAAGATACGGTATATCTCCATTAATTTTTGAGTCATGAATAAACACAACTACCATCTCACCCAAAGAAGTTCTCACCCGTACGCTATCTCCTGCACTCAACCCATTGCTATTCATAAATGAAGTCGATCCGTACAAGCCACCCGATTCCTGCAATTGATGCGATGCCGCTGTAAATGACGTAAATTGTAAAACAGGATTTGCAAGGTATACGAGAGCACCTTTTAAACCATATTTCTCATCCAACGGCTGAACACTCTCATCACCACTCACTTCACTACGCTGTGATTCAAGGACATATCCACGAACCTCTTCACCTGCATTCGTATAATAATTCGGTAATGTGTCAAATTCAACTGCCTTAAATCCTGCATTTAAAGGAAGCTGTGACGTATAATCTACGGTCAAAGCCTCTTTAACCCCAAGTGCAGAGGCAATATCGTTCAATTCATACCCACCGTACGGCAATGCTGCATTGGTCGGATTCACACGTTTATCGTTACTCGTTAATGTTCCCTCTTGCTGATTCAATGCCGGCATATCCAAATCACCGTCACCAAGTGCACTAAGGGTGAAGTTTCCTGCTGTATTATAACCTATTGTTTTAGTTCCAGCACTCTCATCCAAGTCACATATAAGAGCAACCCCCAACGTATTGGCAAGATTGGGAACCATGGTTACACTAAATGCTGTGTATTTCTCGATAAGTCCTACCAAACGTGCACAATTGTCCGCATTAGGGTGGGTATACAAATCAGGACCAACGATTAACGCAAACGTTGATTTTTTGGCTAAATACTTAGTGAGTGTTTCGGTAAACCCTGCTGGTGCATTTAAAAGCTCTAAAAGTCGGTTTTCATCAACCTCAACCTCTTTAGAAACTTTTTTCTTTACCGTTTTCGTTACTTGCTCACTCACCTCTTCTTCAATACCGCTTTCCGGATTGATTACTTTTTTGACGATAGTTTCAGTCACTTTTTCATCAACCGTCTCTTCTATTGTCACTGTTTTGGTGGAATGAAATGTTGCTAAATACGAGGTCAATTCTGATGGCATCTCAGATTTATCTCCAAAAAGATCCAACATCAAATACAAAGTTGCTTCTTCCATCAAAGGGGCATGGTTGATCTGCATAAGATTTTTTGACATAGCGGCAATAATAGGATCATTAATAGGGTGAAAATACAATCCTGCCCCTTTGTTCATTGACAGTGCATTGTTCATAGCAAAACGTGCATTTGGATTATCAGTCTTAAGCGCTGTACCAATGGAAACAACGAAATCTGCTGAATGAATCTCTTTGAAAAATCCATGATAAAGAGATTCTCCCGTAATCGTACTGTAATTGCTCAGAAAGTTTTTAAATACCCGTGCTTCCTCATTAATCAGCTTGTATCCAAACTTCTCTTTGAGACGTTGTAAAATCATTGCCTCTTCATTGGTTATCGTCGAAGTGAAGGCAATAGTATCAGCATTTTTAAACGCATCAATCGCTGCATCAAATGCAATACTATTTTTTGTAACATTGCGATTTTCAAAATCATATCCATAGCGCCCTGCACCGCACAACGAAATGTAATTCCACTCGTTTTTGACACGATAAATTTTAGCATCAGGATTCGTAATATCGGTATGTTTAATATCATAACTGATTTGACAACCGGCACTACAATGGGCACACGTGGCAGGAATTTGAGTATGTTCCCACGCATTGGACGTGTACTGATAATCACTGCTTACCAACGCGCCAACAGGACAAACAGCCGTACACTCACCGCAGTTGGTACAATCAAGCGTGTCTCCTGCATTAGGGGCAATAAGCGATTTATTGAGCTTATTCCACATGGCATAGGCATCTTTGGGCATTGACTCTTTAAATGCAGCTTCAATATTCTCACCACCGCGGGCAACGGTTGAAAGTGCTGCATCACCGATCATATCTTTACAAACGGTAATACAACGCTCACACATAATACACAAAGCAGGGTCATAATGAATAAGTCCCCAATTTTGTGTTGGCTTGTGGGTATCGGCAATTGAATAGGTTTGTTTATCAACGCCCACTTCAAGAGTATAGTTTTGTAGTTCACACTCTCCCGATTGGTCACATACGCCACATTCAAGAGGATGATTGACATCATATACCTCCATAATAGCACGTTTTTCGGTTTCAATCGTAGCAGTTGTGGTTGTGATATTCATCCCCTGCTTTGCTTTTGCATTACACGCATAAACTTGTTTACCATCCGCTTCTACGAGACAAATACGACACGCCAAAGTTGGCGAGCAACGTGTCAGATAACAGATGGCAGGAATAAATATCCCATTGGAGCGTGCCGCATTAAGGATAAATTCACCCTCTTGCGTTTGAACCTCTTTTCCGTCTATGGTTATCGTTATTACACTCATGATTTAACTCCCCACCTTTGTAAGTTTAATTTTTTCAAAACGGTACGTCTCAGGAAATCCACCAAACGAGGTATCAAATGTTGGTGATAAGGCTATCGTCCCCTTCAAACTTTCATCGAGAATGAAAGTTCGAACCGTAGCCGTTCCTTCGATTTGAATCTGTTCACCACCGCTAAGACGAGCGGCCGCTGCAAACTGTGCCGATCCACGAAGTGACGTATCGTGCTCTAACTGTGATGTGCGTTCGGTATAACCGTTAAACTGATTCACAGGATTGGAATAATAAACAACGGTACCATTGAACTCTGGCAAATCATCAATCTCTTCTAACACGCCATTTACACTACAATCCATCGTTTCCAATCGATAACCACGATGATCTTCACCCAACGGACCGTAAAAGTTTTCCAAAGCATCAAATTCTACTGCTTTAAACCCTTTATCTTTAGGTAATTGAACCGTATAATCAATCGTATTTTCCGCTTTTATCCCTAAAGAAACGGCAATATCGTTGAGACAATACCCCTCGAAGGCAATTGCAACATTGGTACTTAGAAGCTGATAGTTGAGGCTAACGAATGTTCCCTCTTGTTGGTTAAGAGCAGGAAGCGCCATATCATACGCTCCTAATGAACCGACGACGAAATCACCTTTTGCATTGTAGCCGACAACATCAGCACTATTCTCATCTTGATCTAAATCACAAATCAACGAAACTCCTACCGTATTGACATTTTGAGGAATGACTACAAGGGAATAATCACTGTATTTCTCAATCAAGCCACACAAACGGGCAATATTAGCCGCACGCTTATGATTCAATACGTCCGAACCGATAATCAAAGTTTTACGTTTGGCACGACGCAACGAGGCTGCAATGAGATCAAACTCTTCATCTCCGACATTGGATTCAGCACACAAGTAGCCATCATCCAACGAATCCAAAAATGCTTTTCTCTCATCTCCGACATCGCAATTCTTTAAAAGAGTTTGGGCAAGCATCGCTACAACCCCCTCTTCCGAACCTGCTTCATATCGCACCATTTGAGTAATAACATTTTGAAGTAAAGCATCTTCAAGTGGGTGCATATAAACGACACGGGCACCATTATGGCGTGCAGCTGTCGTCATCGCGTAACGAACTGCTGGATTATCCGTACTAACACGTCCACCCAAGACAATGATTCCATCGCTTTGAGCTATCGCGTCCAATGAACCGCTAAACGCACTTTTTCCACTTACACAGCTATACGCACTTATAAAGGATTGATAGGCACGTGCTTCTTCATTAAAAAGCTTAATCCCCATTTTCGCTTTGAGACGCTGTAAAATCATTGCCTCTTCATTGGTGATAAGAGAGCTAAAACGAATTGCTTTGGCATTTCTAAACGAATCAACTGCTTTTGCAAAAAGTTCTTTATCTTTGGAGGCTTGAATATCAAAATCAAATCCAAAACGTCCAGCACCACACAATGTAGCTACTTCAAAGTTATTCGTAACACGGTAAATTTTTGGTTTTGCCCCAAGAGAATTGGAAGTGTGTTTAACTTCATACGTCAAGGAACATCCAGCCGAACAGTGCGCACACGTAGCAGGAATTTGGGTTAACTCCCACGCATTGGCACTGTATTGAAATTCTGAGCTCACCAATGCTCCAACCGGACACACGGCAATACACTCACCACAAAAAGTACAATCAAGTTTGTCGTTATTCTTAGGTACAACCGCCGATTTGTATCCTCCAAACTGAAGGGTAATCGCATCATCACCAATAATCTCATTACAAACATGAACACATTTTTCGCATAAAATACATAGGGATGGATCGTAGTTAATCAATCCCCAATGTTCAATCTTGCGATGTTGATCTTTTGCACTGAAATGTTGTGCCGAAACACCAAATTCCAATGTTTTATTTTGGAGGTCACACGCCCCTGATTTATCACATACGCCACACTCCAACGGATGGTTAACATCATACAAACGCATAATATTAGTACGCTCTTGCTGTAAACGATCCGAATCAATCGTGACAGCTAACCCTTGCGTTGGTGGAGTTTGACAGCTAAGTATCAATCCATCGACACTATCCGCTTCAACAACACACAAACGACACGATGCACACGGTTTTGTTTTTTCAATATAACACATCGTTGGGATATAAAATCCTGCTTTACGTGCCGCTTGAAGAATCGTCTCACCCTTAAGCGCCGTAACGGGTTGGTTATTTATCGTAAATTCTATCATCCCCGCCTCCATTAGTGTGCAACCATTGCAATGTAATAGCAACGCATACAACGCTCTGCTTCAGACATTGCCTCTTCTTGGGTAAAGCCGTATTTAACTTCACGATTGTTATCGCGACGCTCTTCCACGGTGAGAACTTCACTGTGTTGACGCGGTAACCCTGGAAGCCAGCCCGTAATTTTCTCTTTTTTGTCGTAGACTTTGAGTTTACGCAAGTGATCTTCCATAATCTCATTATCGCACAAAGTAATCTCACCCGAAACAACATAACGTGCCATTACCGAAGCCGCTCGTTTGGCTTGACCGACGGCATTAACAATCGTCATCGGACCGTATTCACAATCGCCCGCCGCAAAGATCCCTTTACGAGAAGTCATATAATCTTTTCCGTTGGTTTTGATCGTCGCCCACGAAGTACGCTCAATCTCCCACTCTTGCGGAATCAGTTTCAAATCAGCACTTTGAGAAACGGCAGGGATGAGATAATCACACTCCATCTCAAAACTTGCCCCTTCGATTTTCTCTAATGTTGCCCGTCCCCCATTGGGGTCAGGAACGAGTTCATAACGATCAACCGTAAGCGATTTAAGAACATCATTTTCGTCATACATTGCGGCAACGGCAGAGTGGAAAATAAATTCAACTCCCTCTTCGACCGCTTCGTGATACTCTTCATAGGTTGTATTTTTGATAATCGTTTTTTCATCACGACGATACAACATAACCACTTTTTTGGCATTCGCACGAATCGCACATCGTACTACGTCCATGGAGGTAAATCCACCCCCAACACACACCAATGTTTTCCCCGTTAAATCAACAAAATTGGCAGGAAGCATATGCCGTACTTGATCGGCTTTTGGAACCATAATGTCGTATTTGACTTGCAAATTCACTTTATCCAAAAAGTCGATTGCTCCCCAATACCCTTGAATCTCAGGACGTTCATTGTCACAATAGACTTTTTTCGAAATACGGGTACCAGTAGCCACCAAAATGGCATCATAATCGGTCTCATATTGACGCATCATATCGGCAGTTACTTTGGTATTGGTGATAAAGTTTACCCCAAGATCACGTACTGCCTCAATGTCTTGGTTATATTTACCAATGGGCATACGGTATTCAGGAACACCCACGGCAACTTCACCCCCAAGAACAGGAAGTTCTTCGTAAACATCAACCTCGATACCATCCAGTGCCAAATAATAAGCACCCGTAAGTCCCGCTGGTCCGGAACCAATAACGGCTACTTTTTTACCAATTGAAGACTTTTTTTCACTTGGATGGAAGAATCCAAAACCATGATCGGTCTCATAATCGGCACCCAAACGCTTGAGTTCCATGATCGAAATCGGCTCATCCAAATTCGTACGACGACACTCTGTTTCACACGGGTGAGGACAAACACGTCCGCACGTATGGGCTAATGGCATTGTCTGACGCGTTGCCATTAGAGAATCATCAAAACGTAAATCTCTTACACCCTCAATATAGGCAGGAATATCAACGTGTGCAGGACACGCATCCATACACGGTGCTGTAATCTTGGCAATATAGTTGGTATCTTCCATATGGTAATGTTTAGAAGCTTTTTGATTGTTAATACAATCTAGAAATTCGGCTTCAAAATGGTTCATTAAATCAAGCAATGGAGTTGGAACGGTTTTACCAATCTCACACTTGGAAGTCTCTTGCATCGTTTTAGAAACCTCTTTGAGGTGATCCATATCCGAAAGAGCACCCTCACCACGAGCAATTTTATCAAGAAGATCGTACAAAATACGTCCGCCCCAACGCCCTGGAGCACAACGACCGCACGCCTCAGAGTAAACTTGATATTGCGCCGCGTATTCCGTAGCAAGACGTACGACATCCACATCGGGATTAAAAAGCGCCAAACCATCCCATCCGATAAACGCTTTCGAGTGAGAATGTTCATTGTACTGCTCAGGAAGATTGTATGCGGATACTTCCCATTGCTCTTCGGGTTTACCAATGTTGTTGATCTGCTCTCCGCGCCATGTGGAGAAATAGACTTTGCTCACGTTTAATCCTTACGCTTGACCACAATGGTCCAATCAACTTCATTAAATTTCAATGAGTTAATGAGTTCAAATCCATTGGCTTTTACCAAATCGGCTGAACCTTGAATAGGGGTAAAATCACCGATCTCAAATAAGAAAATCACTACCTCTTTCGGGTCGCTCTCCTCTTTTAAGATTTCAGCCATACGGTCATAAAAAGCACCTTTTAGGTGACGAAGGTCGTAACGTTTCATAAGTGCTCCTCTTAGCGGTCAACTTCACCGAAAACGATGTTGGTCGTTCCGATGATAGATACTACGTCGGGGATATAATGCCCCGGCAATAAATCGGTCAAAATACCCGTGTGCCAAAACGATGGAGCACGAAGTTTAAGACGGTACGGATAGGCTCCACCTTGGCTATTAATGTAATATCCAAGCTCCCCTTTTGGTGATTCAGTCGGAATATACACCTCACCTACCGGCGGGCGCATCCCTTGTGTCACGAGGACGAAATGTTGCATCAATGAGTAATTTTGAGTCATAATGTCAAGTTTTGGTGCTGAAATGTATTGCGGTGCATGTGCCATCAAAGCAGGCTCGGTTCCCGCATACATATCGATCACTTGATACAAGATTTTTGCCGATTCACGCATCTCCGCCATATAGAGTTTATAACGGGCATAGTTGTCCCCTTTATCAGAGACAGGAACATTGAACTCTACTTCATCGTACAGTTCATAAGGCTCTTCCTTACGAATATCCCACTCAACGCCTGAAGCACGAAGCATTACCCCTGAACATCCCCAACTCAATGCCATCTCGGTCGAAATAACACCGACATTTTCCATACGCATCAACCAAATACGATTCGTGTCGAGAAGGTCTTCATAGTCTTTGATATTTTCAGGTAATTTGTCCAAGAATTTACGCAAGTCACCAATAAAATTATCCGGTAGATCCAGTGGAACCCCACCGATACGAACCGCAGAGTGGGTCAGACGTGCACCACAATAATCTTCAATCAGATCCATCAAATATTCGCGCTCACGGAAGGCAAACAAAAATACGGTCATGGCTCCAATGTCCAACGCCGTCGTTGCCAACCAAAAAAGGTGGGACATAAGACGGTTGGTTTCAAGAAGCATCATACGAATGACTTTCGCACGACGAGGAACTTCAAGACCGATCAGACGCTCAACCGCAAGGGCAAAACCGTAGTTGTTTGAGCTTGATGCGATGTAGTCCATACGATCTGTTGTTGGCATGAATTCATTGTAAATCATATTTTCAGCCATCTTCTCCATACCACGGTGAAGATACCCAATATCGGGATGGGCTTTGGTGATTTGCTCTTGCTGCATGTGCAACATAAGACGTAATTGTCCGTGAGCCGAAGGGTGTTGAGGCCCAAAGTTGAGGATCATCTCATTATCAGCACGATCAAACGTGATATTTTCAAAAAAGGGTCTAAGACGATTGGATTGTTGCATTCATAGCTCCTTAACGGTCACGATCAGAGATCACAACCGATTTCTCTGCATCAAATTTTTCGATCATAAATACACCCTCGGTCTCTTGATAGACAAGAGGAGTATCAGGTTCGCCATGGGTAATATCCGTTCCGCGAGGTACTTCATGCCCAAGACGTGCAAAACGTTCTGTATCGTAACGATCGATTCGGGCAGGATCACGATTTTCAGGTCCGATAATCTCGCGCGCTTCTTTACCGAAAATTTTATCCACTTCGTACCACGCTGCAAACTCATCACCTTGGAGAGGATAGGTTTTACGCAATGGGAATCCTTCCCAATCATCCGGCATCAAAATACGTTTCATAAACGGATGATTGTTAACGACCACACCAAACATATCGTACATTTCACGCTCAGACCAGTCGGCACTTCGAAACAGTTTCTCAACGCTTTGAATCGACTCTTTTTCGTCAATTTTGCATTTAATACGAAGACGTTTGCGTTTCGTCATACTCAACATTTGATAGAAAATTTCAAATTTTCCCTCGTCTGCCAACCAATCAATCGCCGACATTTCGGAGAGCTGATTGTACGCACGCTCATTCTTGAGCATTTCAATGACTGCGAAATTATCGGCAGGATTGATGATTACCACCATTTGATCGACTTGAATATACGCTTCCAAAACATCAAACTGTGCTTTGATCGCTTCTAAATCTTCAGCAAAAACAGCATCACTGCTCACGTCATGTTTCGCAACTTGCGGAGCTACCCAATAACGATCCGTGTAATACGGTTTCTTTTGTACGTTGTCTTTTGGAGTATAAGCTCTCATTACATCAACCTTTTTGGTTTTTGAGCACGAGATGCACTCTCACGACGAATTTTTTGTTGAAGCATTAGAACCCCATATTGCAATGTTTCAGGACGAGGTGCACACCCTGGGAGATACAAGTCAACAGGGATAACACGGTCAACTCCTTGAACGGTAGCGTAGGTATTAAACATCCCCCCCGTATTGGCGCATGAACCCATTGAGATAACCCATTTTGGTTCTGCCATTTGGTCATACAAACGGCGAATGAACTCCGCATGTTTTTTAGTCAATGTCCCTGCAACTACCATCAATTCAGCTTGACGCGGAGAGGCACGGAAAATTGTACCAAAACGGTCAAAGTCATAACGAGATGCCCCTGAAGCCATCATTTCAATCCCGCAACATGCTAATCCATACGTCAAAGCCCACAGTGAATTGGAACGACCCCAGTTGACGACTTTGTCAATCGTCGTAAGGGCGACAGGAAGACCACCGTCTTTTAGATAATTTACTTGATGTTGTGCCATTCGAGGGCTCCTTTCTTCCACGCGTAAATAAACCCGATAGCCAGCAATACGATGAACATCATCATCTCTGCAAAACCAAACCATCCAAGTAATTTGAAATCAATCGCCCACGGGAACATAAAGACGATCTCGACATCAAACAATAAAAACAACAACGCAAACAGATAAAACTGCGTTGAGATACGGTTGGGCTGTTTACTTACCTCAGGTCCGCACTCATACGGAGAAAGTTTTATTTTTTCCGTGTCTTTAGCCGCCAATGCGCGGCTAGCTAAGCGTGCAAGTACCGTTGTCGCATAAAATGCCCCAAACGTAAGTACAAACAGGACAAATACCCCAAAATAAGGATTTGCTACGTTATAGTGCTCCATGAGTCCGACCTTTATCGTATTAAATAAACAATTATTGCACTATAACAAAAAGAGAATTAAACAACCCCTTATCTATGGGAACTTATTAGGGCAGTGTTACGTTTCTTAACACTATAGATTTATTATTTCTTTCGAAAATGAAAGTATGCGTTACACAATGTAACGTTCTACGAGTTAATTTTTTTCATACTAAAGACCAAAAAATACCACATTCTAAATCAGCGTTTTTCAATTTACGATAAAAACTTCCATTTATTTGTTTATGATTGATAATATATCCATTAAAACGTTTGTATAATTCACGATCACATTGAAAGTTAATCGATTCATCCCAAAATTGATCCATTGAACCTTGATATGTCAGCCCTTCCAAATCATAAATAGCAGTTCCACACACTTTTAAAGGGCAGTTGTGATGTATCGCTGAAAGTCCGACGGTTGAATTAATCATAATAGCACCGCGTGCATGCTCCAAAAGCGTTGGGAGATGCTGATCGTGAATATAATGGACTCTTTTTCTAATATTATGATGACCCGATATCCTATGAATAAAGGTATTATAATCATTATAGCCACGATCCAAAGGATGATGTTTAATTACCAGCAACGTCTCTGTTGAAGCATGTTCTGCGAAAGAAGCAATCACCTTTTCAAGAAAGTGTTCAACGGATCTAAAATCAGAATGATCAACGATTTGAGCATCCGTTGATATTTGTAAAGGAACTAAAAAATACTTTTTTTTATAAATGGTAATCAAATCGCTGTCTATTCCAAACTCTACATAGCGATACCACTGCTTTCGCCATACAGAACGAATCCAATAGAGTCCTTCAAAAGGGTTTAAAGGGCGGTGGTGAGAATAGTGTTGAAAGATTGGATACAGTAAGGCACTGTAAAAATAATAGAGCGTTGCCCACCATGCAGCATAACGAAATGTACTCCCAATAGGAGATGTTTCAGTTACAGTAAACTCATCATTCGATAAGGATTGATAGAATATTGGATCACGTGGTATTTGTGAATGACCATTGACTCCGAATTTTTCAAAAGTTATATAATCAGGGCGAATATATCCTTCCTCAAAAACACCAATCTCTATCCCTTTTTTATCGGCTATAGCATGCGCAATACGATGATATTTACGACAATCACCAAATAATATAATTATTTCAATTTGATATTTTTCAATAAAATCAGTAAAAAACTGAGGCCACTCTTCAAATTTACCTCTAAAATTTATAGCATCACGGGAAGAAAAAAACCAATCTCCACCGTTAAAGTTGATTTTATGAACGGTTGCACCAATATGGTGTAAATCAAAAGCTAGATGTTTAAAAAAAGGGCCTACAGAACCTTGCAATAAGAGAACTTTCTTTCCTTTAAACGATTCTATTCCCTCTTTTACCACGGAAGCAACCCTTTGTATTTAATCTAATTTTGTATTGTACGGTAAAATTGCTGTGACTTTCGGCTTATCCAATTACGGATTCTTAGTGTACTCGAATTACGATATATGTGACGTTTTTCCTCAAATACGCTCAGTATCTCTTCAATTTCACACTGCTTTTTCATCTCAGGATGAATATAACGAGGATAGAGTAAATATGTACCTGCTATAAGTTCATCAATGCTCAATATTCTGCTTCGTCGCTCACACGTATAGGAATCTTCACTCAATCCCCACCCTGCATAAAATGGCACTCCATACGTAACAACTTTAATCCCTCGTATCATTGCTTCAAATCCTACGAGTGAGGTCATCGTGTGAACTTCATCCGCGTGAGCCAAGACACTATCAATGCCTACTTCCGTAACAATGCGGTCGCAATAGCTAAACGCATCACTTTCAATGACTGCTCCTACTCTATTCCCCACAAGAATATCAGGATGGGGTTTGTAGACGATATAAGCATCAGGACGGTTGGCTCTTGTTTGTTGCAATAGCTTCAAATTTGTCATCCCATTCGCTCCATAAAAAATGGACGCATCATCCTCAACTTGACCTGGAACAATAATGATTTTTTTATCTTTTGGGAAATTCAACTCCACATTGCTATAAAGATTGTACTTAGATATTTTTTTTTCAATTAGATAATTTTGAATATCTTTTGCACGTTTAATTTCAATTTCTGAAAAAACATGGGTTTGAAGAATATGTTCCAAATCACTCTCGCATGTTGGATCAAAATAGATCCCCTTCGAATCCACAACAAGAGAATACGGTTGCGTCAAATCAGAACCCAATCCTACCGATCGGATAAATCCGTCTTCAACACGGAAAATAGCCATAGCGTTATCATGTGCATATTGCTCGATTTCTGGAAACTTCTTTTTGCCCCAGATATAAATAGCACTTTGAGGATTCAATCCTCGTAGAAGCGCTTTTTTGAGATAGTGTTTCCCAAATAGAGGATTGATAAAAATAGGTTTTTTATCGAAAAAAGGTTCCATGAGAGGGTGTTTCCAGTAGGAAAATCCGAAAAAATAATTCATTTAATGATGACTAATAAAAGCAATCAAATTATCTACGTGATGAAAATGATACTCCCACGTTGGCAATTCAAGTTTTTTAATCCGCTCTATTTGATTTTGACGTTTAGATGAATTTAAACCTGTGTATTCAATAATCATCTCTTTCCATCTTTTTCCATCTAACGAATCAATATACTCGGGTACCTCTCCCGCAATCTCTCGAAAAACTCCCAAATCACTGGCAATTACGGGTATCCCAATACTTAGTGCTTCTGCCAATGGCATTCCATAACCTTCAACAAAAGAAGGAAAAAGAAGCGCACGAGCGTGGTGTATATATGCAGACAACATTTCATCTGAACATCGCGGGATTTCAATGACATAATTTTTTAACTTATCACATCGGTCTAAAAGATCAATAACATTTTCACATTCCCAACCACGCTGTCCAATAATGACCAATTTTGGGGTTGCATCACCGAGAGTGTCTACCAAATTCCGCCAAATATTCAATAATAATAGATGATTTTTGCGTCCCTCAATTGTCCCCAATATTACAAAATAAGGAACTTTTAGAGGAGTATCATCACCTTGTTCACTCCTTAAAACAAGAGTACCTAAAAGAGCCGCTATGGAGTGTGGGATAGGCTTATTTTGAGTATTAGAATATACTCTTAACTCATCGAGTGTCGCTTGAGAATTTGTGACTATAGCTGTTGCCGTATCCAATACACAATTCATTCTTCTTATATGCCGTTCTTTTTCACCTAAACGACCATATTCAGGATATTGAATCGGGATAAGATCGTGCACCATAAAAATAGGGTTAACTTCCATTCTTTTGATAACGCTTGGATATTCTTCTCTGTCCAATCCCATATGTCCGATATTAAACATTATTTTTCCTCTTGTACTGCAAGAGTTTATTCTAAAAAATGAACGTACTATCAACCAAATCATCTCTCTACGTTTAACATTTTCAGGAAATAAAAGTAACGTAAAAATTTCTTGTGAAATGGATTTATGCACAATATGGTATGTTGAACCTATCCGTATCAAAGCACAGCTTTTGTCTCCATAACGCTCTACATACGCTAGACATACTCTGTCAATTCCAGTCGGTAACTTTCTTTTGAAAAATCTGCCTACGAGCCTTGTTACATCCATAATCATCGCTATTTAATCAATCCTGAACTCATAGGTGCGGTAACCGTAAAGATAGCCGATGTTAAGATATTAAGAAACTTTTGCATCTCTGCTGCTGGAGCGTTGGAGACATACAAAACATCTTTGTTACGTATTGGAAACCCTTGTGCAACAAAAAAGGTAGCTGGATTCTTCAAATCCACTCGATAAATGACAGGGACTTTACCATCTGGAGTGACATTGGGTTTTGATTTCCAATCCATAGCATTCTCATCTTCAAAACGAAAAATAAATACGCCCTGAGCATCTGCGCGGGCATCTTGCAAACCTCCAGCACGCGCCAATGCCTGTGCAAGAGATATCCCCTGCGCTTCAAAATTTTGCTCTTCATTTTTCCCTGTCGCCCCCAACACTGTAAAACTAAGAGGCTGATACATAGCCGTAATAACATCCCCTGGTTGCAAAACAATGTTTTGTTTCGGATCCAAAATTACACGCTCAAGGGGCATTGCACGAACGACATTTCCACGTGTTACTTGCATTGTCATCTTATTGACAGGTTGGCGTACACCCCCCGCTGCCGCAAGGGCATCGAGAAGCTTTTCCCCTCTTGGACTAAGTGGCATACGGACACTCGCTCCCACTTCCCCAACTATTGTAACATTAGCTGAAGCATTACGCGTAAGACGCACCAAAACTTGAGGCTGATTTGCTTTACCGTGAAGACGTTTGATTATTTCATTTTCAATTTCTTGTAACGATTTCCCTGAAGCTGTAATCTGCCCCGCAAAAGGGATATTAATCATTCCACTACTTTGCACAACCTGCTCTGGAAATGTACTTACTTTACTTGTAGCTCCACCTGATTTAATATCCGAAAGCCCTGCACCAAAAAGAGTTGCAGGAGGTGCTTCCCAAATTGATACTTCCAGTGCATCCCCTGCCCCAACCGTATAATTTGAACTTATTTTTTCCGTAAATGCTTCCGAAAATTGTGCTTGCTTATTTGCATTTAATAAACCGCGTGCTACTTTATCATCGACATCGACAATCTGAACGGCACTGTTAGTTTCATTAACTTCATTCACCTTTGACGTGCTGGGTCCACTTGATGAAAGGTAAGAAGTAGTACTTGTACACCCCGTTAATAATAAAACGCTGACCACTCCAGAGAGTAGGGAAATCTTTTTCAAATTCATAATTCTTCTTTCATACGTTTAAATTTTAGATCTACTTTATATACTTCCGTAAATACCACTCAACCGTCTTAACAATCCCCGTATCAAAAGTCTCTTGAGCTTTCCATCCCAGTTCTGTTTCCAATTTAGTAGCATCAATAGCATAACGTCTGTCATGTCCCGCGCG
>JBAZTZ010000006.1:0-129319 GCA_041661705.1 Sulfuricurvum sp. | reverse complement strand
CATGGATATCCACATGCCAGTGCTAAACGGTGTCGAGGCAACACGGCAGATCCGGAAATTTGAAAAAGAATTCAATATTACTGCTACCCCAATCATTGCTTTAACGGCAGATGCCATTAAAGGGAGGGACCAAGAGTATTTATCTGTAGGGATGAATTTTTTTATTTCTAAACCCATAGATAAAAAAAGTTTTGTAGATGCGATAGAGTATTCTCTTGGGCATTTAAAAATTGTTGATACGGAAATACAAGCGGATAATTTACCTGAGCACCCCGTTGAAACCTCAACAAAAGAGAAACAAGATGTTAAAGAAACGTTGCTTTATGATACTAAAATTTCCATCATCGCCAAAGAACTTGGACTTGACGAAGAGACGGCGGAATTCTTGTTGAATGATTTCTTTGAGAACTGGGGAAATTATAAAAGCGAGCTAAGAGCGGCGATTAAGGCTAATAATCATGAATCCATTAGAAGTGTTGCGCATGCAATCAAAGGAGCCTCTGGAAGTCTCAGATTGGACGATGTGTATGAGATTTGTAAATCACTAGAGGAAAAAGCAAAGGAAACCATCGATTGGGATTATGAAAGTTTGTTGAATGATTTAATTGTTGCTATCGAGAGATAATTGTAATGTTTGTGAGTAGAAAAAAATCAGATGCTCTGATACAAAATGCCAAAAAGTCTGTCACTCTTAATTTACAGCATGTGGAGCTTCAAGCAAAGAAGAACATTCATATTCTCTCAAATATCATTATCAAGCTAATAGAGCTTGATGGTGGAGCGATGATTTCGCATCCAAAAGTTCCAACCGTATTGAAGCTTGCTAAATTATTGAAAACAGCCTCCAAAGTTGACTATGTTTCTGTGGATGGTGGTGAAACACTACAGTGGACAAGCGAAGATCAAATAAAGATAATACGGATACTTTCGGAGTATATTCAGGGCGATAAAATAACAAAAGATGACATAAGATGGGTAAAAGGGCTAATTCAAAAATGTCTCATCACAAACAAAAGGATTGGGTGTGCCGTTCCTCCAGAGTGTAGGCAAGAACCAATCAAAGAATCTGTCGATGAGACCAGAGTTGCATAAATGACGGAGCTTTCTAAAAAATCCGTCATTTATGGCGGGGTGGTTGACCCCCTTCCTTACATCTTATTGGCATAGTCAACAGCATTGCGAACATCATCCAAAACATTGCCATATCCTTTGTTTGCTCTTGCTTTTTTATAAACAAAAACACGGGTTTTAATTCCATCTGTATCAATACATTTTGCGCTATCGTCTTCTTCTGAAGAGAGAGAATTACGATTTTCAAATGCTTTCCTTATATTATTGCCCTTGTCGTTGTTAATAATCTTTGTTTCGTCACAGCTACCTGGGATGAGAGCATACTGATTGTTGATTCCAAGCAACATATCTCCGTTGCGTTGAAGGGTTGCATTAATTTCGCGTGAAAGCTCTGAGTCATAAATAAGACCATAGCGGGCAGTAGTTGTTCTTGCGGGACTGAAATCAACGATACCTGCCTGATCTAAACCAATCACCACAACAAGTGCTGTCATACTTAAAGTTGCAAACATGGCAGCAAAATATTCTACTCTATTCATTGTCTTTCCTTTATGTTAATGGGTCGGCATAAGCATCAAAAGAGCTGACAACCCAAGCAGCAACACAATAAAAAAAGTTGATATCGCCCAATAATAAGTATCGAAAAAGTTTTTCACGTTAGCTCCTACAGCTTATTGGTATAATTCGGCATCACGACAACACCAAGTTCGTCGGCCAGTTTCTTTGCAGGGTATGATTTTTGCCCTTTGAAAACCGATTCATCGAGTTTTTTAGCATTGAGGCGTTTGCATACTTCAACCGTTACAGTGTTGATCAATAGCAATTCAGAACCAGTGCCGTAAATCCGACAGACACCTTTGCCGCGCTTCTCGCCTTTGCCATTTTTGGTTGGAACGACCGGCACAACATTAGCCGATGCTTTTGTTGCCGACGCCCAATGGCTTCCGGCTGTATCAGCTTCGTATCGGATTACGGTTTGTTCTTGCATGATGTCTCCTTCGGATCAATTAACTGCGTGTCTCTAATTGCCATTTTGGGCAATTAGGCAATCGTTCGTCATAGTATTCATATACGCCTTGTTGATGACAAACAAAGTTCCCATATTCAGACTGCAAATGCTTACAGGTGTCACAGGATTTATTGTCACAATTGTAACTACAAGTGGCTTCGTGTGAAACGCATATTGCTTCGTCTTTAAAGACTTCGTTACAAAATTCACATTGGTATGCTGTAAAGGTTCTCATCACTTTTCCTTTTTGGCTTTAAAATTAATGCGGTGTCTCAAAATACTCTTCATACTCTTCTCTTGACATCTCATAAAATGGCTTATTGATGCTTATCTCTCGCTTTTTTGATTGCACCTTCTTTTTTTGATTAACAAATAGCTTCCAGATTATAAGAAACACTATCTCAAAAGTCATGATAAGCGCGAACCACGAAAAAAACACGATTGTGAGGGCTAATGGTATGCCGGGTAGATACAACCCCTCTCTTATTGCCTTCATAATAAACAGCCAATAAACGAAGGTAATCATTCCAGCTAAGATGGCTGGAATCTTAACAAATGAAAAAATCTTTTTTAAAATATCCATTTCAACATCCTCCTAAAATTAACGCGGTGTCAGCTACGCTGTGCGCCGTGATGGATTTCTAGCTTAGAAACACTCACATTGTGATGTTTCGAAACTATCTCTTTACAATCTTCAAAAGAAGAAAAGTGAGTATCTTTTTCGACTCCTAGTTCTTTGGAACTATCTTGAGAAAACTTAATCCCAGACGGATCTCCAAAACAACAATAGGTGTTGTAACCGACAGATAACATCATAATGATTCCTTGATCTTAAAATTAACTACGTGTAAACATTAACACCATTATAGGTTTTTCGGGCTTTTATGTCAAGGCGTTAATGTATTAACGTGCATATAGTTTAAATATTCTCCCAATATTTTACTATCTTTCTTAGACCATCTTTGGTTATTTGCACATAGAGGTCGGTCATATCCTCACTTTCATGTCCAAGCAACTCAGAAATCGTCGCATAATCCACTTCGCGTGCCATCAAAAAAGTAGCATAGGAGCGTCGAAGAGTGTGCATACCGCTCTTGTTAATCCCGATCGATTTTAGTATGCGGACAAGCTGCTCGTTGGGTGATCGATTATCATACCGTTCACCGTAGTGATTACAAAATATGAGATCATTTCCGCATGTACGGTGCTTCATGTGATCATCGTAATCATTTTGAATCAGAGACATTTGAATAAAGACTGTACGTTTTTTCTTCGCCTTACCATTGACGTTTATTCGCAAGTAGGTATCATTTTGCAATAATGGACTTGGGTTCTGCACAAAAGAGAACTGCTCCGTCTTGAGTGATACAAGCTCATCAACACGCAATCCACCGAAACACGCAATCTTCATCATGAGCCGTGTTTGCGACGGGTTCTCGCGAAGATATGGATAAGTCTCTAATGCGTCGAGAAACTGTTTAAACTCATCAGGGGTGAGGTATGATGGGTTGCGCTCCTCATCTACGATCGGAACGGCAGTTCTCCGACCGCTTCGTGTTTTTCCAAGACTGAATTTAAAGCCATCCTCGTTTTGTTCTTCGATAAATTTGAAAATACTATTCACCTGTACAAAATAGTTTTTCAGTGTTCCGGGGCTAAGTCCGGTCGAATTCTTTGTAAAGTATCGATCTCGATATGACGTATCAATCTCTTTGATCGACTCTATCTTTTTGTCGGCTTCCACAAAGCGATAAAATGCCAATGCCCCAGAATAATACACCCCATAGTTTTTCATCCCATTCTTCCGGATCTCTTTGACGGTCTCGTTCAGCTCTTGGTCATTGCCGGATGCAAGAATACGCTCACTGTTTGCGGCCGGGTTAAAAGAGATGGCATATTCATCATCGATCTGCAAGGAAAACATCTTGCTTGCGAGATATTGTTTAACCCAAAAGAATAGATCTGCTTTGGCGTTTTTAAATGGTTCGAGTGGGATTTTTGTCAACTTTTTGCCTTTAGCTTTTGGTTACTTTTACACCAAGAATATTTTCAATGTCATCATGTTTATAGATATCTGATATCTGGTTGTCACCACCAACGACATCCCCTTGTCTGCTTGTAAGTGCGTCCCTGCAATCTCTCAAGAGAGCAAGAGGATCACTATCCTCTATGCCCGAATAAACAAATGGCTCATAGCGTTCATCAAATTTATATGAGTAATAGGCGCGATACAAGCTGGGAAGAGTATTTTCAACCATCACACGAACGGTTTTATTTTCCATTTCAATTGTAATAACCTGAATGGGTGTCATTTATTCTCCAATTTTTGATTTTAATTCAATTTTGATAGCTGGTCTGCCAAGATCATTACTTGATGACGTATCAATTGAAATAGATGTCATATTATACGTCATACGAGTTGATGTGTAGGCACGGCTAAAACATACTTCATCCCAATGCTTCCACCATTGTTGAGGTATGCCTATTGCTCCTCGTGCTATAAAGATACACTCTTCCTCAGTCCACTTCTTCCTCTTCCCGTCTACGAATGGAACCAAACGGTTCATCCAATAGGGTTTAATCTCGCGATACTCAAATGTTTTCTCTCCGGAGGCGATCTTGTCATACCAATATGCAGTGAGAACCAAAAATAATGTGCAAATCTTTTGTTGGCTCATAGTTCACTCCTTTTTGTGTTTTGTATTATCGTTTTGCGCTCATCATTTTGATAGCTTTTTCAAGCTCTTCTTTTGTATGAGCCGTACCACCCTTATTACGACCGATATAAATATCAAGTTCAACTTCAAGTGAAGCGTTTGGCACGGTGTAATACATGATGCGACGCTCAAACACGCGGCGTTGATCACAATAGAGGAGATCGGAAGGATTATAATCCGAGGGAATCGTAAGTATCGTACCATCACTTGTTTTGGATGTAAATAGTGTACTGAGCCTCTCATACATACCAGAACGAATTGCCTCTTTGCTAAACGGGATAGACGAAAAAGTCCTTGAAAAAATTGCAAGTTTTTCATTTTTTAGACCTTCTATCCATTCGTTTGTTTTATGTTCTATTCGTTTTAAAATCTCACCATAAACCATTTCATCAATATATATTGGTTTGTTAGAAAAATAAATTATAGATATATACAACTGTAGATAATTTGCATAGATCAGCCATGAATCTTGATTTTATAGGGTTGCCCAAATTTATTTTTAGTATTGTTTTGTTCAATATAGAAAATATTGTTTTTTGAATCAAAACTATAATCCTGATGCTTTGGCGAAAAACCCGTGTGGTATATTTCTGCATCTAAATTCTGTATTTGAATATCTTGAGCATATTCCGGGTGTTGTACTTGGAAATTTATAACTTCTGTGCCTTTGTAGCGTAGTTCATTAGCTACATAATATTCAATATAAAAATTTTCATTAAAAACATGACCGCTGCTAAAATTTTTACCATTGTGACTAAGAAAATCTTTCACTTGTTTGTAACCTTCTGCTTCTTTCATTTTAGACTCCTATGAGATAACTAGATATTATATAGTCAAAAATTAAATTATACTGCTGATTTATATATTGTATCTTAGTTTATTGGAATATCGCAGAGTTTCTTGGAAATGACACTTCTCTCATATATCTAAACCAATCACCACAACAAGTGCTGTCATACTTAAAGTTGCAAACATGGCAACAAAATATTCTACTCTATTCATTGTCCTTCCTTCTTCAGATCTAAATCAGCTTCTTTGTTGATTTCTTCAAAATCTAATCCACAAAGTCTACCAAGTTTTTCTATTTGGTTTTGTTGCAAATCAATAATGGTATCGCGCTTCTGAATTCCGTCTACAAGTCGTTGATTCTCTTCTTCCATTATGGTCATTTGCTCGATAAATTCCTTACCATATTGCATCCACTCTGATGATCTTTTAATTTGAGAGTCCGTCTCTATGGCAAGTGCTTCATAGAGCTATTTTATAGAATATGACAGTGGGTTGTCGGGGTTCTGCAAGGCAAGCGAACTGAGCTTCTCTAGTTTCTCATCCACAGTCATTTTATAGTTGGCATTATTCGCGCTTGCATCTTTTAGCATTTGAGTAATGTCTATCATTTTATTTTCCTCCTGCACTTTCTAGCCGCACTCCATCAAAAACGTTACCAACAATATTACACGTCTCATAGATGTCTCTCATGTCCGCGTCACACAGTCTTGACAATGACCCCCAGCGAAGATTTTTAACACCTGCGTATTCCTCAGTATGATAACCAACAAAACATCCATTCTCAAATCTAACTTCAAGAATGATAGTCTCTCCTATTTTAAGAAAATCACCCTCACAAATATGTTCACCGGTTTTGATACCAATATCGGATGATTGCAAATTGCCGACATGCGCCCAATCACGCTCCCACCAATCCTCCTGAATCTCTCTTACAAACTTTTTAGAGCAAAGAATATAATCATCAAACGCACCGCTTAACTGATTTTCAAACCCAAACAAGCAAGCAAGCCCGCTATCAACTTCTAACGGATCGCTGACAAAGTATTTATCAAGACTTGCGCTGTACACTACGGCTTTATATGCCGGGCGTCTGAAATTAAATTTATCCATTTATTACTCCTGTATGTTTTGAAAGTTTTTTATCGAATTTTTGTTTGATCTCATCCAAAAATAACGGGTCATTAATGTCGGAGAGTTTGATAAAAAGATTGTTGAGAGTACCAAGGGCTATATCTTTCTTCTCTGATAGCAAAGCGGCTTTAGCCTTTGCAAGTTCATCTTCGATCTCTTTGCGAAACTGTTCTTTATTATCACCGTCTTCCATATAGTTGTCAATTTGATCGTGAAGAAACTGTAGCCAGTTAACCGCCTTTGTATTCCCACGCCCGTGCTCTCTCGTAACATCTTTTAAAAACGAAAGGTCACGAAGGATGAAAATTGCGCCGAGCATGTTATCTGTAGACGGATACGAAGAGTGAGACGAAATAACCTTGTAAAATATCTGGATATAGCTATAGAGTTCGCTTGTTGGATAGACAAACTCTTTGGCAATATACTCCTTGTATGTTCTAAAATAAGCATTGGAAACAGCAGTATCATTCATCCGACTGAGCATGTATATGGATAGCGGTAGATAACGGTAATGGCTATACACATAATCTTCAACGAGAGGGTCGCCAATGATATTAATTTCGTCAAAAAGCTTCAAAAATAAGGACGGGCCTTTTTGCCAATCTGTTTCCAAATTCACCACAGTGATGAGGTTATCAATAGCTGCTTTTTCATCTACTTTTAAAATGGGTATTTTCATTTTTTTGCACCAATTGCAGATAGTGTTAATTCAATCGATTTTTTACCGGTGTATTGACCAAGAAGAGTCGCACCGTGAAGCTCAGTAGCCGTATGCGGGATACAATTACAAAGATTATTTGTATATCCATTCTTGTGAAATGAACTGTAGATGATTTTTGATTTAATGCCACCATCATGATACGTTAATATGTAGATTATGCATCCGGATTTATCGTGCTCTGCATACATGCTCCCACAAAGCCCTTCTTTATTGAGCGCGACAAAACATCCCTCTGGCATATCGGGCATGTGCATGGCAATTGAATTGGCATGCACATAGTCACTTGACTCCAAGCAGCTTCCAATTATCTCAATTGTTTTTGGCGCAGGAACTGCGATGCAGTCTCCGCCATGAGAAAGGGATGGACCACTATAGACCAAGCTCCCAATAATTACACTTCCCGTGTCGATGCTGATACCGCAAAATGTTGGCATTAATCTATTCATTGTCATCTCCCATCTTTATTTGATATGTAATGATATCATCGCCACTCAAATTAATCATTGAGTCACGAATCAATCTTTTTTTGGCACACTCGGTTGCTGGACGCACAATGTATTCCGCTAATCTTCCGCCGAGATTTAAGCCATCACATGAGGGTCTTGCATGATCAATGTAAAGGCTGCTTCCAATGCTATTTTTACCATAATGATGATCGCCTTTAAGGTGATATGCGACATTAGGGTGTTTTGTAAGACGCTCTTTAAAGATCCCAAACACCCATTCGAAATCGAATTCTGCAAAATCGATTTTAATTCCCTGCTTCTTGAAGATGTTATTATTGACATGCGCAACACTAATCTCTTTTAAGACATCATCGACGAGCACATACCCAAAACAAAACACACTCTCTCTGCCGACCGGAGCAAATACGATTGGGCAATAAGTGTAATTTTTAGACCATCGAGAGCGCATATCCTTGATTGACGGGGGAAGATGTTCAATCGGCTTAGTCTCTTCGTATCCGAGTTGGGCACAGAGCTTCACAAGCTCACCGTCTTTTTGCTTTAAAGCCAGTTGCAGCACTTCGTCTTGTGGATTATCCGCCAAAGTTTTTTGCGTTAATGCAATAATGGCTTCAGCGCTTTTGATTTGATCAAATAATTGGTTCATGTAATTATCCTTTCATGTTACAATAACGATCTGTTCTTTGATCGTATCGCCATTTTTGACTGTTACAGTTGTTGTTTGACCTGTCACCACTGAAGTGCTCTCGTCATCTTCGATTATGTATCCCACCTTCCGGTTCTTCCCGCAAATCATGTACCCTTCGGTATGTATTTCTTCATCTTCAATAATCATCTCCTCGAAAAGTGGCAATATCGTTTCGTGTTGCTCATCCGTCAAGCGAAGAAACCCTTGGTTCTCCCATGTGATCAAATCACCATTGGCCTTACGAAACAAGACTCGTTCCGATCCAAATGCTCCAACGCCTTTTCGAATTTGAACTGGGTAGCCGATTAAATCAATCGTCGCGCAGTTTCGAATAATTGGCATAGCAATAACGACTCGATATTGCTCCATTGATTTATCAAGTTCAGACATCATCAACTTTTGCTGATGAATGGTTCCGAGGGTTGCATAGACTTCGTCTTTTAAAGCTTCTAGTTGGACGTTCATATTATTCTCCATGTACCCAACATGGTTGTGCACCATGTTTGTTTTCGCATACAGCCCAGCAATACTCACCGAGTTCATCTCGTTCGTCTAAAGGCGTTCTTTGATGTCGAACGTATGTTTCTTTAATCTCTATTCTCAATATTTGCGTTTCGCACTCTTTGCCAATACTGTCATAGTGTTTTTTGAAAACCTTAACTGCGTCTTCTTTGTCCGGATATACATTCCGACTGATATACACTGCGTCATAGTCAAACACCCTCGGCTCAGAAAACTCTTCATCAAATCTTTTACTCATTTACCACCACCTTAACCAAGTATTATTGCAGGCGTGGCAACGTCACGGTATTGTTCGTCAATATTGAGCAAGAGCTTGACGAGATAGGTTCTCCATTCAATACTCATGCCACGGATGAACATAGTGTCGTTCGATCGCAAATATGTTTCAAACGAATCAGTAGAGTTCTTGAGAGCATTGAGCCCCAAGCTCCCACTAATTCCAAACGCCATATTTATCAGTTTAGCATCGGTCTCGGCAAGCTCCTCAACTAAAGCAATATATTCTTTGGCAGAAGATTGTAGTTCGACCGTTTTATCTATTACCGGGCTTGACGCTTGTAATGAATCAATGACGGGTTTGATGTTGTGTTCGTAGAGCTGCTTTATGTGTGTACGAATGTTTTCTTGCTGACTAGCGGGCAGTAGCTCAAAATCGTGACGGTGGGTTAAACACATTCCCTCAATCATCGCATGCGCATCAAACATCATTCTGACACCTCACTTTTCATAAACTCATTTACTTTTTTGACAATCGATTGAAGTTCTTCATCTTTATCAATATTTAGCATCTCTACGACTTTCCAGTAAAATTTTGCTTCACGACTTTTAAAATCAATAACCCATGCACCATTGACAAGAAATCGATCGCCCTCCGACAGTTCCGAAAGGGCATCAATAATCCCATCCTTTACTTTCTCATCAATCCCGCCATCAAGAGGCAGAGATTTTGCAGCACTAAGCATATTAGGGGTAAACACTTGAACGGAGTCAAACTGGTCGTTTTCATCCGACAAAAGAACATGTTTGAGGAATATATCTTTTGCAAATATTCCTAGAGAAATCATTTTTGTGAAGGTTGTGATTGTTAAACGCATTAGAGTCTTCCTTTATTGTGTTGAGTGCTCAGATTCCCACCCAGCTCGCGCAAACGAACATTCGCACCATGCAGTCGAAAACGAAAATATTCAGCATCTCGTATTTTGTCAATATTTTTGAGATGTATGGGCGTTTTAATCAACGCATATACGGTTCCATATGGCTTTGTAACTAACATTTTTATCCCCTAAAATCAAGTGTCTTTTATTGACCACAAAGCGATTTGTCAATTGGCGTGAAGTCGGGATAATCGATATGGTGGGATAGAGTGATCATTTTATTTCTCCATGCACCCAGCTAGGACAGCCTGTGGTCTTTCAAGGTTTGCTAGATAAGTTCTTGCTTTTTGTAGCTCATCTTGCGTATGTGCAACTCCACCAACATTCTTGGATATATAGATTTTCACCTGATCTTCATTGGATAAGTCTTGGATATATACAGCTGAAAAATCATCAAAATCTTCAAACAGATAAACCATTTCACGATAAGAATAATCACCGTAGAACCTTCCATCTTTATCAGAAAAAAGGTTTTGAATAAATTCTCTTAACGCATTTATTCTTTGTTGCCCATCAATGACACGCCATTCATGATGATAATCTTTTTTTGTGTCTATAGTATCTCTTGCGAAAATAAATTCTCCTATTGGGGAGCCATTCATTATGGCATATATTAAGTTTTGTTTATTTTCTAAACTCCAAACTAAATCCCTTTGATACTCAGGCACAATATACTTATCGTGATTTCTTTCATTAGATTGAACACCCAGCTCAATTAATTTGCATAAGCCCGTAGGAAATTTTTTAACTTGATATTTTTTATCAAAAGGTACTGTTTGTAAAAATCTAATGTCTTCATTATTACGGAGTTGTTCTTTTCGTCTCTCATCGGAGATACCATACAAATCAATTTTCAGTGCGACATTTTTCATAGATATCTCCATTTTTAAATTAAGTTAGGAAATTATAGGTGGATTTTACTTCAATGTCAAGGCGTTAATCTATTAACGTTCATGTTATAAAAAGGTAAAATCGACTTTGTTCTGATGGACACAAAACAGGGCTATAGATACCGTAGTTAATGTTGGCTCACTCGGTGGTTGTATTATACACCGAAGAAAGGAGTATTTTTTGTTTACCGACTGGCAACAATGAGACCATGATCGCCTCATAAATCTCAATGAGTTTCGGAGCCGATTCGCCCGGTCCGACAATATCCCTTAGATCACTGCGAACCGCTTTTTTGACCTCATCTCTTTCGTACTTTTCACCGTATCTGGCGACAGATAGAATATCGAGGATCATTTTGTCAATAGAGAGCGATTCGCCACGGAGTTTGAGTTTGATTTTAGTGCTCATGATTTTTTAGATGTTTTGGTTTTTACCTGCTTGACAACACTTGCGTCAAACATTTCACAAAACCGCTTGATATTATTGCTGTAGACAATATGCTGCTCATTCCAGTTGTTATCCTCAATAAGATATGCTTTGCCACCTTTAATCGATAGATCATCCTTTGGCTCCGCATTGACGTCGACATAAAAGCGATAATCATTCATCAGCTCACTTTCGTTGATCGTGATGAACTCATCGCCTTCCTTCGGATAGAGAGCTATCTCATTGCGCGATACACCGTATCTGGTGTACACAACTCCGGTATGTTTGTTTTGAACAGCGACATCCCTATGATAAATCATGTTATGAAAATGTTTCGGAGAGACGATGTCTGCCGGGTCTCCATTCTTCACAAGAGAAACGATCGATTTGCCGGCAGTTAAAAACCCATCCACAAATACGCTATATGTTATGCCATTGCGATCGATGTTGATGCCATCGATTACCCCTGTGCTCTCAATAATATGAGCGGCCACTACTGGTTCCCATTCTTGGCTAAGATATTTTACTTTGACGATATCACCGATTGAATATTCTGTTTCGATTTTCATTTTTTAGTTTCCCAGTGTTTCAATTTTATATTCTCTTTTTAATCTTTCTAGTCGATGAATGCCATGATTTTCAATAAAATAAATTGGATATTTTCTCTTGCCAGACATTGCGTCCATATCCGGAGCGACAGAAAAAGTTTTCTTTTTAAAGAAATATCCTCTGCATAGTCTTTCAAGATGTTTCGTAACCGTTGCCGGTTTCACACCTGTTTTATCTAAGACATTCAAGAAATCACCCCCATTATCATAGGCAATTGACTTATACTCGTTGTTATGTGCTAGGAGTAATAAATGGACTTCCATCGATAATTCATTCCAAGAAGCATCTTTATCAATATTATCCACTTTTAATCCACAGTTTTTACAAACAACTTGGTAAAGCGGCAAATCACCATGCCTCCCGCCTTCTGTTTGCCACTTGTAAACTTCTTTACCGCATTTAAAGCAATTAACCAATATCTCAAAACTCCCAAACCAAACCGATATTGCGCTGGAATTTCTCTGAGTATCCCCAATCACAAAGCATCTCTTCCGTCCCTTTTGCAAGGATAAAACAAACGAGCTGACCATTGGCACGCTCGTAACTAGGATGCTGTAATAAATCAAAGTGCAATGGCGAACAATCACCATCCATGCACTTAACAGTATCAGCAAGCGAGAACGTTTTAAATCCATTTAAGAGATATTCACCGCTTGTCTCGGTATGCACATCCATGGCTATGCTGATCAGATACCCATGTTTGTATTCAGGCGTCAACACCTTCCACTCCCAGTTATCAAAAAGCTCTTTGCGCTCTTGCAATTCGACCTCATCAATAATTACATTCTTCATAAAATATCCTTTTAATAGGTGTGTTTTTCAACACCAAGTCGTTCTGCAATTTGCATAATTTGGTTCGGTTGTTTATGCTCGATCAAAAATTCGTAAGCACCGGCACACATCAGCGGCTTTTGTTTCGAGTCTTTAGAATAGACTGTTTTGTGACACACAAAGTTCTCACCGCGCAAGAGCGCTTCTTTGATGCTCTCTAGGCGGCCTTCACTCAAATGGATAGCATACTCATCATCGCGGAATGGGCAATTACTGCACATTTTGGTGATGCGATACATGTTTGAGCAAAGCTTTTTCACGTTGCTCCTTACGCCGAAAGCGCCATACTAAGTTGTTTTCGCCCATGCAAACTTGCTGCAACGAGCTCTACGTGTCGTTTTACTGAATGTAAAATCAAACTATGATTTGCAAAATCGATTGACTGGCCAATGATCTCGCTCGCCTGACTGAGGCTGACTGCATCGGTCGAGAATGAAGATGGGATGCTCATAAGGTCTTGCATTAACTGAACATCAGGGAAATAATAACGCCCCTCATGCTCCACCACAACTGAGTCTTTTGCCATACGATCTTGAGATTTTAAAAAAGTCGGCGAGCAAGTAGACTCGCTATTTATTACACGTAATCGTCCACAAGCGGCGCCGTCTTGAATGCTTTTGCTGTGTGTAACATCGCGTAATCTTGGAAGCGCAGGAGCAATAAATTCATCCCAGATAGGTGCAGTGCGGCGCTCACTTAGTTCCGGCCACGCAAAAGGGGTATCAAACGATGTTGCGAACATAAAAAATCGCTTGCGAGAAGTATTGCCCGTATAGTCTCTTGCGTCCATCACACTCTTGTGAACGCTATACCCCCACTTTCGGAGCTTCGTTTCTAGGATTGCATAAGCTTCTGATGTCATAAAGCCACTCACTTGTTCCAAGAGGACGAAAGGGAAGTTGCTCATTTCAATGATTTTAAGAGCATCGTACACCATATCAGAACTTGTTGATAAGTCTTCAAGCGAACGCTCTTTGAGTGATTTCGCTTTAACGTTTGAAAATTCGTCACACTGCAACGATATTGATAGCAATGATGTTTTAGATGCACTGACAAGTTGAGCTACAGCGTCAACATTGACTTCGCCAATATCTTCGTTGATTAAGTGCTTAACCGGCACGTTTGAAATAAAATTGAGGGCTCCAGTTTCGCTAAGGTCGCGATTATCGCGTCTTTCGTTAGGACGCCATTCGAGTGCCGCATCGATGCGGAACCCTTCGTTATACAAACCAGTGGCATCTACCCCACTAGAACACGCCACAAATGCGCTTAATAGGTTACTTGCGCTTTTGGCAAGGTGGATGCGCTTTGCTTGGCGTGAAGTGATTGGACGAATTGTTACTTTGCCATGAGAGAATGTAATGTGGACATTTTTGGTTTCAGCAGGAATAGCGCGGTCAAGCAATGATTGTGAACGGATATCAAGCTGAGTTTCAAGCGGGTTGTTGCGTCGTGACGTATAAGTGCGAGTGTAGACTTTTTTCTTTTTTGTATCACTTGAATTGGCAAGACGGACTATAATCCCCTTCCCCTCACCAATCAACTCCTCAACCACTTCAGCACCCTGTACA
This sequence comes from Sulfuricurvum sp., assembly GCA_041661705.1. Taxonomy (GTDB): domain Bacteria; phylum Campylobacterota; class Campylobacteria; order Campylobacterales; family Sulfurimonadaceae; genus Sulfuricurvum. Next base: position 114,722 of record JBAZTZ010000006.1, on the reverse strand, counting down.
AACCCAAATAAAATTAGCCAATTTGTACTTACAGTCAATTTTCTTCCTGCTGAACACGATTGGATAGCAAGTTGTTTTGTGGCGGTATCAGGGATATTGATATTATGTGTTGGCATTTGATTACTCCATATTAAACAGATGGAATAATTATAGCATAAAGTGGATTATATATCCACCTTTTTAGAAATATTTATGAAATTTTTGAGAAAAATAACACGTTGTTAATGATGATCGCAACTGTAGCTATATAGATACTTTTTAGAGGGGGCTAGGAGAAGCCGACTCAGACGAGTTCGGCTTGTTTCTTTTGGGGAAGGAGCGAGAGCGTGATGATTCAACCTCTCCAGACGCATACAAGATTGATGATTTTCCCGAATTATATTGCTACAAGCAATTATTTTATTGGGTAATATTTTTAATGAAAGATAATAAAGATATAGTGTTTTTTTGATAAACTATAATATCATATAGATACTATAGTAGAGGAAAAGAGATTTTATATGTTATTTAAAGTACTTCCTGCAAGGACAAATCCAAGTAGTGTTTCACATAACACTGCCTATTTAATTACAGACAATTGGGATGATTGGTTTGAATTCATAACTCAATATTATTTATTTTATGTTGACGATGAAGGGGAAAGGCATGAAATTGGTAATGTTAAAATTGGTCGATTCAATATGGAAAAAGAGCAAAAAAGAGTCATTATTCCCCCTGAATTTGAAAATTTGAATGATCTCTTTTTCTCCCTAGGACAAGATGACACTTACTATGAGCATCTCAAGAACCTTGAGGAAGAAATAAGTAGTAATATTCTTGCATCACTTAAAGATATTGCTCTTGACACTGAATTATTCGAAAGAGCTTTAAATGAAAGAGTCACGAAAATATCCTTGCTCAGAGAAGTCCCTATCGCCACCGTAAAAGGTCAATTCAGAAGGCTAGCCAATCGTTTGGCCAAGCTTACAAAGTATCAATTTAATTATATCGCTCCAAAAATCAGAAACAGCACTGAGCCTCCAGTGAAGTTGAACTTTCACGTTATACCGAATTCTAACCCACCTACGAACATCAATGTTTTAATTGGAAGAAATGGTGTCGGAAAAACTCATTTATTAAACAATATGCTTGAGTCATTGCTGTCGACGGAAAAACTAACAAAATATGGCACATTTGATTCTGATGATGAAATTATATTTGCAAATATTGTTTTTGTAACGTTCAGTGCTTTTGATGAATCTGAACCTAAAAAGGAAGTGAAAGACAAAACAAAAAATATTGATTATTCCTATATCGGCTTGAAAAGAATAAGAAAAGAAAATGAGCCCAATTTACCACCGAAAAGTCCAGTTATGCTCAAAAATGAATTTGTTAAAAGTTTTGAGAACTGCCGGCAAAGTGTGAAAAAAACTAGATGGAAAAGAGCTATTCAAATTCTCCAATCAGACCCTATGTTTATAGAATCAGGAATTTTAGATACCATTGACATACCTGATGTTGAAAGATTCAAAGAAGAAGCATCTGAAATTTTTAAGAAATTAAGTTCTGGACACAAAATAATTTTGCTTACTATTACTAGATTAGTAGAAACCGTTAAAGAACGGACTTTAATCCTATTAGATGAGCCAGAAGCCCATCTTCACCCACCTTTATTGTCTGCTTTTATTAGAGCGTTATCAGACTTATTGATTCAAAGAAATGGTGTCGCAATCATTGCAACTCATTCTCCAGTAATTTTGCAAGAAGTACCTAAAAGTTGCGTATGGACACTTAGAAGAACAGGGATAAATACAATAGTTGATCAGCTCAATAATGAATCATTTGGTGAAAATGTTGGCGTACTAACCCAAGAAGTTTTTGGGTTAGAAGTTTCGCAATCTGGATTTCATAGTCTATTAGAAAAGTCTGTTAAAAAGAACGATGATTATTCGGCCATTCTTGAAGACTTTGGCAATCAACTTGGTATGGAGTCTCGGGCGATTGCAAGAGTTTTAATTTCGCTTAAGAATAAAGATGAAAGATAATGCGTAAAATCCCTAAACCGACGTTCAGCATTACTGATGTCTACGATGACTGTATTTCGAAAGTAAGTAAAGCAACAACAAAAGCCGAGCTGCAAACAATCAAACCTCTAATAGTCCTGTCATCAATTAATTTTGATGTGGCTGCCAACAACAATACATTGCATTTATTTCCAACTTCTACAGATGTTGGTGGCATTCCGACGAAGGAAATGAAAAAGATTTATACGTACCGGATGGTTCATAAGGATCAAGGGGGGCGAAAATACTATGATGCTATTTTAGCTTCCGCCCCAGCAGGAAAATGCCCTTTGTGTTGTATTAGAGACGCATCTACACTCGATCATCATCTTCCCAAGAAAGGCTATCCTGATTTAGTCATTACGCCTTTTAACCTAGTGCCGGCATGTATATTTTGTAATGACATCAAAGACACTTTGTCCCCTAGTACCGCTGAAGAAGAAACTTTACATCCATATTACGATGATATAGAAAACGAGGAATGGCTATATGCTTCAGTCATTCAAACTCAACCACTTGTAATTCACTATTTTGTTGCCAAGCCTGATTCCTGGACTCAACTTTTGGAAGATAGAGCATCTTATCATATTTCGAAATTGGGAATAGATAAACTTTATTCATCACATGCAGTTGAAGAATTACATAATATTCGTTACCGACTAGTAGAACTATTTAGGACAACAGGTAAAGATGGTGTAAGAGCACACTTATATGAAAGTTTCGAAAGTAGATATGTTAATAATATAAATTCATGGCAAACAGCACTTTATAGAGCACTATATCAAGATGATTGGTTTTGCGATGGCGGATTAACCAATATATGAAAACAATGAATGGATTAGTTTGTTAATAATTAAACAAATACTAATCTATTATACCCACCGTATCAATGATTTTCTAATTCTCTAATTTTTTGTTCAAACAACCCTAAGATATCTTTTTGGTTCCTGTATTTTGGAATGTATTTATCATTTATCATGTTTATACAATTCTTTTTGTGACCCTCAGTCATATCTTCAATAAGAACTTGTTCAAAGCCATTGTATCCCTCTTTGGAAAGATTCCAATATCCTTCTGGTGCATTCAAAAAAGGAAAATTACTAAATTTCTCTTCTATCTCATTTAGTAACCATTCAGCACCCCCTAGTAAAAACAGAAAAAAAAGTGGTAAGATAACGACATGACACGAACAGAAGCGGAAGCGATTTATGATCTTGGTAAAGAGGCAGTAGTTAAGATACTGTTAGAGATGGATGCGCGTATTCGACGACTCGAAGAGCGATTGGGGATGGGTAGTTCAAACAGCTCAAAACCCCCATCGACTGATAATAAACTGACGAAAGCACCTCCTCAAAAATCATCCGATAAAAAAACCAAACGTGGTGGACAAAAAGGGCATAAAGGGTCAAACCTACGCCTCTCTCCCACTCCCGATTCTACTGAAACGATCAAACCAACCTCTTGCGAAAAATGCCAAACCTCTTTCCTAGAGTCGTCCCATGGTAAAATTATAAAACGACAAGTATTCGATATCCCAAAAGCATCCATCACCATTAAAGAGTACCAAGGGCATAGCCTCGTTTGTCCCTGCTGTCACCATAAGAATCATCCAATATTCCCTCAAGGGGTCAACGCACCAACACAATACGGCAAAAACCTGTCAGCCTTTATTGCGTATCTACACAGTTACCAAATGATTCCCTACGAACGTATCACCCAATTAATCAATGATCTTTATGCGCATAAGCTTTCAACAGGCACCATCATTACGATGTTGCAAAAAATATACGATGCCACGCACGAAAGTGAAGCAAATACCAAAGTACTACTTGAATGCTCCCCCCTTTTACATTGCGATGAAACAGGAGTAAGCGTTGAGGGGAGACTTCATTGGATACATGTAGCTTCCACAGCACACCTAACTCTCTTTCACCTACACAAAAGACGCGGTAAAGAGGCTATGAATGCCATGGGCATCCTCCCAACCTATACTGGTATCGTAATGAGTGATCATTGGAGTGCCTATAAACACTATACCAATAGCCAACACAGCTTCTGTAATGCTCACCACCTTAGAGAGCTCCAAGGCATCAGTGATAACGAGAAGGTTCAATGGTCAAAAGATATGTACGCATTGCTGATTAGAGCCAATAATGCCGTTATTAAAGCTAAAGCACACGCTCAAACAGCCCTTTCGTCCATTACAATAACACTATTGACTCATCAATATGACAAAATCACCAATGCTGCATTGGGTTATTATCCAAATCCCCCTCTAGCACCCATAAAACAACGGGGACGAATTAAACAATCCAAAGGGAAAAATCTGCTGGATCGATTCAAACAGCATAAGAGAGAAACGCTCCGATTCCTAAACGACTTCACTGTCCCATTTACCAATAATCAAGCCGAACGGGATCTGAGGATGATTAAAGTCAAAGAGAAAATATCAGGAACTATTGCTTCAAAACGGGGAGGAGAATACTTCGCCCGCATACGTGGATATATCTCAACGGTTAAAAAACAAGGTAAAAATATCCTTGAAGAACTTTTCAATGCGTTAGACGGAAAACCCTTTTTGCCTCAATTGGCAGGGGGGTGCTGAATGGTTACGAAAAGTAAATCAATTGAAGCTTTTTCAGGGCTAATTATATAAGCCTACATTATATAACAATACTTATGGCAAAGACCACTGAGAAAACAACCATATCCCCTCAAATAATACAAACTGAACAACTAATATTATCCAAAATGTTTTTTGGTACTTTTGATTTTTATGACGAAAGAATTTTTGAGCAAATACTGCGCCGACACTTCCCCCTATCATAGCAAGGGTGAAAAGGGTTTTTTCACGAATACGTCTACGATTAGTGCGGGCAAGAAATTTATCATAGCCAAATAGCAAAAAAGTTATTAGATTAAAGAGTGTGAATAGGAGAATAAGTGCTTTCATACGCAGAACTGCGGATTAGAATGTATTAGGGCAGTTTTTTGATCTCGAGTTAATTTTTTGATTGCTTTTTCACGCTTTAAAGCAGAAGGCTTATCACCGCAATCCTCATGATAGATTAACACTACAGGACGACGGCTTCGAGTATATTTCGCCCCTTTAGCCGAGGTGTTATGTTCATTGATACGTCGCTTAAGTTCTGTCGTGATACCAGTGTAGTAGGTATCGTCGCTACATCGAAGAATGTAAATACTATAAGAGGAAATAAGGAGGATATTCATAAGAGAAGTATAGCAGTAGAAGATTAAGGTTGTGACCATAAAGCATAATAAATCATAGTGTTTCAGTCATAGTAGTGCTTAAAACCCCATAAAATAGGGGGTTTGAGGAACACGGCTTATGTGTAGCTACTTTACGCAGAGTTTTTCATATTTTGTTTTGAGGATAAGAAACTCTTTATGAAGAACTTCATACTCTTTCTTATAATCAATAATATCTTCTTCTGACGCTACTTCTATGGAAAGGGAAGGGGATTTATTTTCAGGGGTGAAGAGGATATAGGTTACCTCTTTCTCCCCTTCTTTTTGAACGACTGTTTTAAGCTCACCATTCATCGTTTTTTTAATAACAGTATGAATACTCAGACGGGTTTGAGCTGCGTATTTTGGAATGCTGACAAGCTCTTCCATCGTGATTTAGTTACTTTTCTTCATGTACTCGGCAATCAAAACAATTTGTGTTCCGTTGATTTTTCCCTCAATAAACTTTGCATCATCGGTGAGGTGAATATTTTTGACAATGGTTCCACGCTTAGCGGTAAAGCCTGCCCCTTTAACTTCCAAATCTTTGATAAGAGTAACAGTATCTCCTTGGCTTAGGATTGTTCCATTACTATCACGGTGAATGACAGCTCCTTCACTCGCATTGGATACTGATTTTAACATTCCCGCATTTGCCCATGCTTTTGTATCCTCTTCAAGATACATCATATCAACTAAATCGGACTCACCAAGTGCACTTAGAAGACGATATGACATAACTTGAACGGCAGGGATTTCACTCCACATTGTATCATTGAGACAACGCCAATGGGTTGCATCGAGAGTTTGTGGATTAGCGATTTGTGTGCGACATGTTTCACATAAATAGAGGGACTGTTCGGCTGTTTTATCACTTGGGAGTACGTCAAAAGTCTTCAAATCTTCAGTTGCACCACAAAGCTCGCATAGATTGTTGCTTCGTTCTTTTAATGTTTGTTCTATATTCATTGTATTCCTTTTTTTGTTTTAATGTAGCGCAACCACTGCAATAGCATAATCGCCATCGTGAGTGATTGACACAGAAGTATTCGTGATGTTAAACGCCTGCTGTACCTTTGGGCTCAAAGTGATGAGCGGCGCACCTTTAGATGATTTCGTGAGGCTGATATCGTGAAAATTACATTCACGACCGATTCCACACCCGAGAGCTTTTGAACACGCCTCTTTTGCAGCCCAAAACCCTGCAGCATTACGATGGTTTTTGACGAGTTTAATCTCTTCAAGATTCAGAAATTTTTTCAATCCTTGATCTCCAAATCGCTCTATAAAATGCTTCATCCGATCAATTTTAATAAGATCAATCCCAATCATTAAAATTTATTGAACCACAAACGAAGTAAAGTAAATATTCTTAATCTTCCCGTCTTTAAGTCGTTTGTTAAGATCTGTGATAATACCATCTTTTAATTTTTCTTTCCCCTGTGTGGTAGAAATTTCTTCTAATGACTTAGATGTTAGCTGACGAATGATGATATCACGAAAAACAGGTTTTTTCTCTTCCAACTCAGGGCTAAGTTCTTCGCCCTCCATCTCTAAAGTCATGTCAACTTTAAGATAGCGCTTACCACTTTCGGAGAGGAGGTTGACCGTAAATGTCTCAAGAGGGAACATTAATCCTATCTCCGTTCCCCCTTCAGCGGAATGTTCTCCATCTGCGACATGAGCTTCTTTTGCAGCTTCTTCTTTGCCATCACCATGTGCTGATGCTTCTTTTTTTGCACCATCAGCTACTTCAGCTTCACTATTACCTGACATCATAGCGACGACAACACCCCCAATTACCAATATTAGAACCAAAACAACAATGATGATAATTAGTAACATATTCCCTGATTTTTTCTTCTCACCAGCTTCTACTGCTTCTTCTTTTGGTTCTTTTTCTTTATCAGCCATCCATTGCTCCTGTAATAATTAAACTATAATGATTATTGTACCTTTAAACCTTTGAAATTTTATCAGATTTATGTAAACTTAGAGGAGTAAAGAGGGGTTGTGTTTATGATAGAGTTATTTTTTGGATTTATTGGTCGTCCTTTTTTGGCTATTTTTACGTTAATTGAGCGTTTTGGCGTTTTTATCCTTTTTCAAGTAGGCTTATTAAACCTTTATCCAAGGGCGTTTATACGACCTAAGCTTCTTCTGACGCAAATAGATATTATAGGGCTAGGGTGTGTCGGTGTTGTGACCCTTACTGGATTATTTACGGGGATGGTAGAAGCGATTCAGCTTTATGGCGGATTTCATCAGTTTGGAATGGAGAGTTTCATTGGGTATACGATTTTTCTTTCTATTACCAAAGAGTTAGGTCCTGTTTTTGCCTCTTTGATGTTAATCTCACGTTCGATTAGTGCAATGGCCGCGGAGCTTGGAACAATGCGTGTATCAGAACAAATTGATGCAATTGATATTTTGGGCGTTGACTCTAAAGAATATTTATTGGTTCCTCGGATTTTGGCGACGGTTATTTCCCTCCCTTTACTGGTAATTTGGTTTGATTTCGTTGCTGTTTCATCGGCTTATTTTATTTCAACGAGCGCATTAGGAATCAATCCTATCGCCTATCAAGATACAGTAATGCGTTTAGGTGAGTTTGATGACATTATGACGGGTGTGATTAAAGCGGCGGTGTTTGGATGGATTGTGAGTATGATTGGGAGTTATATCGGATTCCACACAAGTGGTGGGGCCCGCGGTGTTGGGCAATCTACTATTTATGCTGTAGTTTATTCAGCAGTAGCAATTTTCGTCGCCAACTATTTTCTCTCATCCCTATTTTTATATTTGGATTGGTAACAGCTAAAAAGAGGGAGAATTACTCTCCCACTTCATTAAGTGGACGAAATTGATACGTATCAGGATCATAATAGTCGATTGCACCTGTTTCAATATCGTAATACCATCCGTGAATAAAGAGTTTTTCTTCATCGGCAAGTTTTTTGACATAAGGATATGTGAGTAGATTTTCAATTTGTGTAATAATTGAAAGGCGTTCAGTTGCTCGAAGAAGCTCTTTGTGATTAGCATTTTCTCCCAACGCAAGTATCGCCATTGACTTTGCTTTTTCTCCTAATGTTAACCATTTGGCAGTATGAACCATTGTCATGTCGCAGGTAGACTTATAAAGCGCCTCTATGGCACCGCAATGAGAATGACCACATATAATGATCTCTGAAACTTCCAAGACCCCTACAGCGTACTCAATACCTGCTGCAGTTGAGTGAAAATCTTCATCAAGCTTATACGGAGCGACAAAATTCCCAACATTACGGACAACGAAAAGATCCCCTGGGGTTGATTGGACGATAAGATCAGGAATGACGCGGGAATCAGAACAACCAACAAAAAGGGTACGTGGATTTTGACCATCTTTGACGAGTTTTAAGAGATGCTCTTCATGTTTCTTGAAGTAGGTCTTTTGAAACGTCTCATTCCCCTCGGCAAATTTTTTGAGCCGTTGGATATTTTGATTTAATGGCATTCTTTGATACCCAAAGCGTTTAATATCTTTTCAAAAACAGCTCCCCCTTCTCGATCACAATCATCATGATATTCGATGGTAATCATCCGCTTATCTCCCACGACAGCTCCCCCGTAAATATTAGCCTTTATGGAGCATAGAGGTGTGGATTCTGCGATTACTTTCTCGATTAGCAGGTGATCTTCTTCGGTTGAATAAGCAAGAGAGAGCTTGGAATAACGTTCTTCGGACTTGTGATCTGCAATAATGGAGCATTCTACCATGATAATCTTCCTTAGGTTTAATGAACTTATTATAGCGATTTAGAGTTGAAACCACTCCAAAAGCTTACTAACTTCGTCAATCTCGTAACATTTAAGTGCGGTTTTTTCAAGCGGTTTTTTGGGAACGAGCGCTTTGACTATTTGTTGAGAGTTAGCTTCTTTGAGACGTTGATCAAGTTGGTATACTTCACGAATGTCCCCAACAAGGGAAACTTCACCGATAAAAACAGTCTCTTTTGAGATAATACGGTTACGAAAACTGCTAATAATTGCCGCTAATATTGCCAAATCGGCAGAGGTTTCGGTGATTTTAATCCCCCCTGTAATATTGACAAAAACATCATAGCTATTGAGAGGAATTTCGAGCTTACGTTCCAATAGGGCTAAGAGCATATTAAGACGATTATTATCAAATCCCGTTGCTTGACGTTTGGGATTGGGGGCGTGGGTATCGCTTACTAGCGCTTGTACTTCGAGAACGATAGGGCGTGATCCCTCCATAATAACGGTGAGAGCAGAACCGCTTTGGGATTTGTTACGGTTGAAGAAACGGGATGAGAGGTCTTTCGCCGACATTAATCCTTCACTACGCATTTCAAATACACCGATCTCACTCGTTGGTCCAAAACGGTTTTTAAATCCTCTCAAAATACGAAGTTCATGACCGCTATCCCCTTCGAAATAGAGAACAACATCGACCATGTGTTCGAGTACACGAGGTCCCGCTATAGAGCCCTCTTTTGTGATATGACCGATGAGAAAAATAGCTATTTTACGTTCTTTGGCGATACGCATCAGATCAAAAGTGATTTGGCGTACTTGAGTCACTGAGCCAGGAGCTGAAGCGATAGTTTCGGAGTAGAGAGTTTGGATGGAGTCGATAATGATACACTCATAACTTCGTTCGTGAAGCTCACTTAGAACTTGTTCCAGACGTATTTCGGCAAGGAGATAGAGATTATCGACATTTGCCCCTAGACGATTCGCACGAAGTTTAATTTGCCCTTCGCTCTCTTCACCACTGACGTAGAGGACATTTCGGTTTTGTTTGGCAAGGTTTGAACCGATTTTGAGAAGGAGGGTTGATTTACCAACTCCTGGGCTTCCTCCGATAAGAACAAGCGATCCTGGGACAATCCCCCCTCCAAGAACCATATCGAGTTCCGCATCATCGCTACTGTAACGCTCTGTTGTCTCTTCGACTATTTTTGTAATCTCTTTGGCTTTGGAAGCCGTTGAGGGAGAAGACGAGGAAGTGAGTTTTACAACTTCCTGCTGTTGTTCATTGAGCTCTACGAAGCTATCCCATCCACCGCAATTGGTACATTTTCCCATCCATTTGGGGGTGGTAAATCCGCAGTGCTGACATTCGAAGAGAGTTGTTTTTTTCTTTGCCATAAATTATCTTTGGTATTCAAATATTGTTGGAGGCAAGAATAATATCATATCAAACTCTCTTTCTTCACTCCTAACCGATCATACATTTCTAACATATTAAGATAATCTTGATGAAATGTTACATCGATCAAAAACTCTTCCCCCTCCAAAATACGTAACGCTTTTTCTACTCTATTTTGACCGTAGATAATAAACAATGCTTCTTCATACTCTTCCCAAACACACTCAGCTGCACCCATCCGGATCAGTTCGGCAACAATATGTCCCATTTTTGACGTTCCAAATTCGAGTAAGCTCAGAGCTTCATCGGTATTGCCTAGGAGAAGATGAATTTGCGCTTTGAATTCTTGCATTGTAAAGTTAGTGTTAAAAATAACGCCGATGTATTTCTCAACATTCAGTGTCTCTTCTAGCGATTCTACCTCATCAAGTATCTCTTCCCCATCAAACTCATCGAAATGTAAAATCATTTCACGAATTCGCTTACCATTGTTTTTGTTATTAAAACTCATATCCTCTATCGGGTACACTTCCGAAACAGTGGGGACGATCATCTGGCACGAATAAAAGCCCAAATAGGTGTATTCACGCAAATAGATCTCTTTGCCCATCTCATCCACAATGTTTTTCAAAAACTCAAACTCTGCTGCGCTCCCCTCCCCCTCATAACTCCACGGTGCGTACTCAAAACTCTTCTTGGAACTCAAAAATCCAAATCCGATTTTTCCATTACTGTCGATAAAATGAGATTCAAGATTAAAGCTATCGGAGACAATGGACATATCAAACGTCGGCACTTCAAACGCATCGAGATTCTCTAATCCTCTTCCTTGCATCAGTTCGCTCATCGTCCGCTCCAATGATACTTCCAAAATGGGATGGGCTCCAAAAGAGACGAAGAGGGTTGAGTTGAGCGGATTGATAAGTGAGATAGCCGTAACGGGGAATTTCCCTCCCAACGACGCATCAAGAACTTCAACAATATACCCCAATGCGAGTAGTGTCTCAACGTCTGCTTGTACCCGTTCAAATTTCGCTAAAACGTCATTCGGATACTTGGGTAACGCATAACCATTTTTCAGTATCTCCAGCTTGGCATACCGCTCGAAAATCTCACTGAGTGCTTGTACTTGTGCTTCCAACGGTGTATTTCCCGTAGCAAGCCCGTTACTAACATAGAGATTATTCAAGATATTAAGAGGAATGGTGACTCTCTCACCCGAACTTTGTTTGATAAACGGCAAGGTGACGATTTTGTCTTCATAATCGCTGTTATAATCGACGAAATCTTCATCACTTAGCTCATTGTTAGGGTTATAAATTGCACGAAGCTCCTCCCTCAAATACTCCTCACCAAATTCAAACACCACTTCATCGGGATAATATTGTCGCTCGGGCAAATAAAAATCACTGAAAAAATTATTTGTTTGAAGGCGTTCGATATATTCACCCAATGCACTTGCTTTTGACGCATCGGAAATAATCCCTTTGCCGTTAGAATAAATATGACGCGGGGCTTCGACCGACGAAAGATTGACCGAGTAACAATAATTCAGAGGATGTTTCTCTTGCGAAAAGGTGACAGCGCATCCCATATTGGCTAATACCGCTTCCATTTTTTGGATTGACTCTTCGAGAGGGCTATTTTTTGATAAAAGATTCATACTTTTCCTTGTTTTTTTTCTATTTCACTCACGACTTGACGCATTTTCAACAATGAATCGGGGTTGAGGGAAATCGAATCTATCCCCTCTTCAACCAAAAAGCGGGTGATTTCAGGGTAATCAGAGGGGGCTTGACCGCAGATACCAATGTATTTCCCCCGTTCTTTACACGCTCTTATCGCCATCGAGAGCATCCGCGTCACCGCTTCATTACGCTCATCAAACACCGAGGCTACAAGCGTGCTGTCCCGATCAACCCCAAGAGTAAGCTGTGTCAAATCATTGGAACCGATACTGTACCCGTCAAATATTTCCAAAAACTGATCGGCAAGGATAACATTTGAAGGAATTTCACACATGGCGTAAATTTCTAAACCGTTTTCGCCTTGTACTAACCCTGCTTCATTCATCACTGCTATCGCCTTGCGCCCCTCATCGGGTGTACGGACGAATGGGAGCATTATTTTCACATTATCAAGCCCCATATCATCACGAACACGCTTTAGAGCTTCACACTCCCACTCAAACGCCTCTTTATACTGCGGCGAATAATAGCGGCTTGCACCTCGAAATCCAATCATTGGATTCTCTTCATCACTCTCGTACGCATTTCCACCAACCATATACTTATACTCATTGGTTTTAAAATCACTGGTGCGAACAATGACGGGTCTAGGATAAAATGCAGCAGCAATCATCCCAACCCCCTCGGCGATCTTATGAATAAAAAACTTCTTGGGATCATCGTATCCCTTCATCGCCACACATACAGCTTTATATTCTTCAATCTCTTTGCCGTGATAAAGTTCCACCAATGCCATCGGATGGGCTTTGACAGTATTGGAGATAATAAACTCCATCCGTGCTAGTCCTACACCGTCATTAGGGAGTTTTGCTACTTTAAACGCACTATCAGGATTACCGACATTCATATAGAGCTTCGTACGTGTTGGGGTAAGATTGCCTAAATCAATACGGCTGATTTCATACGCTAACAACCCCTCATAAATTTGACCACTTTCCCCTTCGGTACAACTCACCGTCACTTCATCGCCATCGTGGAGAATCTCAGTTGCGTTCACCGTCCCTACAATAGCAGGAACACCAATCTCACGCGCAACAATCGCCGCATGACAGGTTCTTCCTCCACGGTTGGTAATAACCGCCGATGCTTTTTTCATAATCGGTTCCCAGTCAGGATCGGTAATATCTGCAACCAGAACATCCCCCGCTACAAATTTCTCACCTTCATGGGGGGAATGGATGATTTTGACCCGACCCGACCCGATTTTCTCCCCTATGGCTTTACCGCTTAGGAGTATTTTGGCTTCAACACCCTCTTTGAGATGATATTGCTCCAACGCGTTATCCGCTATTTTACGACTTTGCACCGTCTCAGGGCGAGATTGGACAATAAAGAGCTCTCCACTCTGGCCATCTTTTGCCCACTCTATATCCATGGGACGATATTCCCCTGCAAGTGCGGTGTAATGTTCTTCTATGGTGAGCGCATAGCGTGCTAATGTCGCTACCTCTTCATCCGTGATCGAGAAAGCTTCTTGAGCTTCTTGGGTGGTTGAGAGATTGATCGTATGGTGACGTTCATCGTAGCACATCGTGAGGGCTTTGGAACCTAGTTGCCGTTTGAGGATGGAAACCTTCCCCTTTTTGAGTGTTGGTTTAAAGACATAAAACTCATCAGGATTCACCCGTCCGCCGACGATATTTTCACCTAGTCCCCATATTGAATTAATAAGGATCAGATTTTCCGAACCGTTTTCGGTATCAATAGTAAACATCACCCCACTACTTGCTAGATCACTGCGTACCATTTTTTGCACCCCTACAGAAAGGGCAACGGCAAAATGATCATATCCACGACTGTTACGGTAACTAATCGCACGGTCAGTAAAAAGTGAAGAAAAACAACGCTTGACGTGCTCTATGAGCATTACTTCACCACGAACATTGAGATAGCTCTCTTGTTGTCCTGCGAAGCTCGCATCGGGCAAATCTTCCGCCGTCGCAGAGGAACGTACCGCTACATCCACCGATCCCATTTTGTACTTTTCTTCCATAACACGGTAACTTTGCGCAATTTCGATTTTTAACGCCTCAGGCATATCACCCGTGAGCATTAAAGAACGTATTGATTCTCCACAATGATTGAGCGCTTCAATATTACTTAAATCAACATTGGCAAAGAATTGACGAATTTTGGGCTCGAAATCATTATAGGCAATAAAAGCACGATAGCCATCTGCCGTTACCGCAAACCCCTCAGGAACTTTTACCCCAAGAGATTTGAGAGACCCAATCATCTCTCCTAAAGAAGCATTTTTACCCCCAACTAAAGCAATGTCTTTTAATCTAAGTGAATCTAATGGTCGGATATAACGCATAACTTTCCCCTTTTGCTTCAAATATCTTGATAATGCCAAAAGTATAGCATAGTGAGATGTGTTATAATAAAAGTAGAGTTTTCAAAAGAAAAAAGTAGCTATATAAGGATTAAAATGCAAGCAGATGAACACAAACCACGGATAAAACCTATTATTGAGGGGGCGGAATCGCTTTCTCTTGGTATTTCGATGGTCGTGGCGGTTTTAATCGGGGTAGCGATAGGATTGGGGCTTAAAAAGCTTACAGGTATAGGTTGGTTGCTATGGGTTGGTGTTGGTATCGGTATTCTTGCGGCGTTTATGAATGTTTATAAAGCGTATAGTAAGCAGTACAAAGAGTTTGAAGAGTTAGCCAAAGATCCCCGTTACAATATGGGGCAAACAATTGGTAAGGATGAGGATGAAGATTAAAAAAGTTCTTTTGGCTCTTATCGCGCTTCAAGCTGTTGTTTCTCTTTTATTATACCTATCAAAAGCGGCTTTTGCTAGTTTTGAAATAGCATTGATCTCTGGCGCAATGATTACAAGTGGATCATTATACGCCTATCGAAATATGATTCGTACCCGTGCGAGTGTGGCTGATCTTGAGGATAACAAAGACATTATTGATACAATGGATGATCCCTACGATTTGTACGACGAAGAGCGTGAGAATGAAATTACGGACATTAAAGCGATGATAAAAGAGGAAAAAGCGCGTCAAAAACAACATCTCGTCGAAAATACCGTTAAAAACAGTTCGGCTTGGGTTTCGGCGTATCGTTTGATTCCGTACGCTTTTTTAATTCTTGGCTTTATTGGGCTTCAAAATAATCATTTAATGCAATTGCTCCCGTATATGACGGGGCTGGCTTTTGGCATCGTCTCGGGTTATTTCATGGCTAGAGAGCTTTTAGTGTAAGGACAAAACACGCCCCATCTTTTTCATTATGCCATGTAAGCGTTCCATCGAAATTTCTTTCGATGATGCTTCTCGCTATGTGTAGACCCAATCCCGTACCCTTGAACCCTTTCGTTGTAAAATAAGGTTCACTGATTTTGTTCATAATCTCCTCAGGTATTCCACCCCCATTATCACATACGGAAACTATGACACCATCTGGACAATCATTGGTCGTAATTATGATAGTAGGGGAGGGTGTTTTATGTATTAGAAGGGTTTCTTTCGCATTATTGATAAGATTTATCAACACCTGTATTAGTTGGTTTTTATAGAGAGGTAACGCTTTTTTTGTAGTACTTCTTTGGATTAGCGAAATACTATTATTTTCCAAACTTTTTCCGATGATATCCAAGGTGCTCTTCAAGATACTTTCTACGCTTAGTTCTTCTTTGGGCTGATTAGGTTGGAAGAAATTTCTAAAATCATCAATCGTTTCCGACATAAACGTGATGTTATTAGTAATAAGTTCGATTTTTTTGTCAAATTCGGTATCCGTTAAAGCTTTGAGTGCTCGTTTCATTTCGATATTACTGATAGCTAGCCCCATAATATTAAGTGGCTGTCTCCATTGATGGGCTATCATCGAGATCATTTCCCCCATAGCGGCTTGTCGTGATTGTATTAGTAATATCTCTTCATTCGTCTTCAGCTTTTCTTCCATCGCTTTGTTTTTGGTAATATCATTGATTACCACATTAAAAGAGCGTATTCCATCACTATTTGTTTCTACTTGACAGGACATACACACCCAAATTGTAGTACCACCTTTTAGCATACGAAGTTCACAAAGAGAAGGCCCGTTGAACGCTAGAAGATTTTTATGAAAGAGGTAATATTGATCTTGATCTTCTCGTGCTATAAAACGGGTAAAGGGTTGATTCGTAAGAGCATAAGGAGGGTGCTCCAAGAGCGTGTGGGCAGTTAAGTTGGCGTGAAGGATAATATTCTGGTCATCAAGGGTGAAATAGCCTACAGGGGCACTATTATACAGTTTGCAATAGCGGTCTCTTGATTGATTTAACTGCTCTTGCATCTCTATTAATTCGTTATTTTGCATTTCCAGTTCGATTTGATGCACCTCTAAATTATGAAATACCTCTGTAATATCTTCAGGGGTCATTTTCTGTAAAAGTTCCACCGATAAAGTAGCCCTTGTATTGGCAACTGCCTTGGCTCGTTCTGATATAGATAACACAGATCCCTCTTTTTGACAATTATTTGCTAGTTCCATTTTTTGCCTCTATGTGCGAATTCGGAAAGGATAAATATTTTTTGAAGGGCATCTCTCTTCTCATCTCTGCTACTTTTCACCCTTGAACCACCAACTTTGAGATATAAAGTTTAATTCTAACATTATTTATATCAATTCTATATTGAACAAATATAAATGCTTCTTTAAATCTTGATCATTGGGATATTAATGGTTATTTTTGACTCTTTTATTTCTACAAAAAGATGATTTTCTTCGGCAAGAAAGGTAAGTTCTGAAGCATATTTACGATTCAGTAGTGGTGCAGAGATAGAAATAGCAAAAAGGGAGTACTTTTTATCCTCAAACTTGACATGTTCCCCAACTCGGAAAAAAAGATGGGTTACAATAGCGTCATTTTCACTAAATGACTGATAAATTTTATTGAGGAGTTTAATAAAAAGTCCCGTATTAAGACGTATTTCGGGGAGGGTAGGGTCAAGCTCTTTGGTATATTTTATGGATGAACCGATGGAATTAGAACTAATACACAAATCAATCAAGGTATAAATATTAACCAATTGTCCATCAGGTTTTTGCTTAGAGAAATTAAAGGTAGGGAGTTGATACAGACGAATACCAATTTGCTCTTCATTTTCGTATCCAACGGTAATCCCAAAAAATTTAAACCGTCCAAATTCAAGATCCAAAAAGGTAGTTTTAAATCCAAAAGAAGAACTAGCATACGTAGTGGCTATTTTATACAAATGAGAGGTTTCAGCAGCTCCTAAGAGATACTGAGCTTCAGTATTGAGAGAAATAATTCTCCCCTGAGCACTAAAGAGGATAAAAGGGTTAAAATCGTATTCAATCCACTGCTGATCGAACGTCATTAATCCTCGATATAATTTTTGAGCTTGCGACCCACTTTTGGGTGTTTAAGTTTTTTGATCGCACTGCTCTCGATTTGACGAACGCGCTCACGAGTTACATTGAGTTCTTTACCGATCTCTTCTAGCGTGCGGTCAGATTCATCATCCATGATCCCAAAACGCATTTTGATAACGGCTTTTTCACGTTCATTGAGTTGCTCAAGGACCCCTTCTATTTGCACTTTCAAATCGTCTTTCAAAACAGCATCGGAAGGTGAGATGGACATTTTGTCTTCGATGAAATCTCCGAATCGCCCATCCTCTTCATTTCCGATAGGAGCTTCAAGTGAGATAGGTTCTTTCGTGATTTTAATCACGTTTTTGACCTTCTCAACGGATAAACCTACCTCTTCTGCGATGGTTTCAACATCTGGCTCTTTCCCATGCTCTTGGAGGTGCTTACGCATAATTTTGTTAATACGGTTAATCGTCTCGATCATATGGATCGGAATACGGATGGTACGTGCTTGGTCAGCAATCGCACGGCTAATAGCTTGACGAATCCACCATGTTGCATAGGTTGAGAATTTATACCCTTTTTGGTATTCAAATTTATCAACCGCTTTCATCAACCCGATATTGCCCTCTTGAATCAAATCAAGGAAAGGGAGACCACGATTGGTATAACGTTTGGCAATCGAAACAACAAGACGGAGATTTGATTTTGCCATACGGGTTTTAGAGACTTCCGAGATATTTTTACCTCGCTTGATCTGTTCCAAAATATCGGCAAGTTTCTCAGGCTCCATATTGAAGCCCCCTTTGGAAGCTTCTTTGGTTTGAATGAGCTTTTTGATCTCCATGTAGGTACTGACCATCGTCGCTTCCGGTACTTTGGATGCAATCTCTTCTTTCGTTAGCTCACAAATCTTCGCCAAGATAAGGACATGATTCTTTTTGAGCTGTTCATTAAAGAGGGGAAGCTTATACTCAAGACGTTTGAGCTCACGATCAAACCCTTCATCACTTCGTAACGCAGTTTCCATCGAACGAACGAGTTCATTGATGAGTTTTGAGGTAGGCCCAAGATCAAGAAGTGCTTCTTTGAGAGTCTTTTTCTTGAAACTAACGGTGAGGAAAAATAAGACATAATCTGCATCCATCTCTTCAAAAGGACGCTCATCTAACATTTTTTCCGTAGCTTTTGCCCCCTCTTTTTTTGCTTTATCCAAAGCTTTAAATGAGACAACAACTTTTTCTATCCGTTTTTTATCTTTGGCAGAGGGCGCTTTCTCATTTTTTTCTTCCTCATCCTCCTCTTCCTCTACTTCAACATCGCTCTCTTCATCATCTCCCTCTTCAAAACTTTTGAAAAGTTCTTTAACACGACGCTCACGGTTAATAAGTGGATCTTTGTAATCGAGAATAAAATCAATTAAATAGGGAACAGAACAAATAGCATCAATGATGATTTCCTCTCCCATCTCCATTCGTTTGGAAATTTCGACTTCTTCATCTTTGGTTAAGAGGGGAATTTGCCCCATTTCACGTAAATACATACGGACAGGGGAATCAGAGCGAGACCATTCTAGTAATTCATGTTGTTTGAGAATATCAAACTGATCATGACTAGCCTCTTCGATATATTTTAGTTGCGCAACTCTCTTGGCTTCTGCTTCTTGTTGATTAAGAATTTTGGCATGTTCAGAGGAAGTGAAAAGACAAATTTTGTACTTTTCGGCAAGTTTAAAAATATTTTTGGCTTGCGCAAGGGTAGGTTGCTTATCGTAGGCTTCGACAATTACCTCGTAGGTAAGACAATTTTTCGATTTGTGTTCGGAAAACAGGGTTTCGAGGTGTTTGTTTAAATCTTTGACGCTCATACGTGGGGACTCCCTTGGGGTTAAAAAAGAATTTGGATTATACCCAAACTTTCTTAATAGTTTCTTCTAGTAGAATGGAATAGCGAGAGAAATAAGTTGGAATAGTAATTGCTTTATAAGAACATATTTCAGCGTCAAGGACAGCGAATGCAAACGGGATATTATGCAGCAACAGCGGGTATGGTTACACAATTTAGCCGTATGGATGCTATTGCCGCCAATTTGGCGAACGTAAACACCAGTGGTTACAAGAAAGAGCAATTTATTACAGGTGATTTTGCCCGTTTGTACAAAGAAGCACGAGACGAGCTTCCATTGCAAAATAATACGACTGAAGCTGCCCAATATTTAAACCGTTCATTGAGTCGTGTTCCTCAAATTTCGGATGCCTATACTGACTTTTCACAAGGGACACTCCAATCAACGGAAAATACGTTTGATTTGGCATTGGGAAAAGAGAATCAGTTTTTTGCGGTTAATACTCCTCATGGGATCCGCTTGACACGTGATGGCTCCTTTACTCTCAATGATGCAGGGACGTTGGTAAATAAGCAAGGGTATGAAGTGCTCCCAAGTGACTATTTCCAATCCAAGGGTTCTATTAAGCTCAATCCGCAAGATTCGATTGTGACCATCAGCAAAGATGGGCAAATCAGCAGCAATATCGCGGGATCAACGCAGATGGTTAACGGGAAAAAATTGATGGTCATTGAGCCACAAAATATGAATATGCTTCGTAAAGAGGGGGACAACCTCTATATCCCTGATCCCGCTGATCCTTTGACCCCAATTGATCAAAGTGGGGGAGTTATGCAAGGGTATGTTGAAAAAAGTAATGTTAATGCGGTTAATGAAATGATCGCCCTTGTCGAAGCCAATCGCCTTGCAGGAATGTACCAAAAAGCGATGGATGTCCAAATGAATGATATGAATACCGATGCTATTCAAAAAATAGCCGCTAAAAACTAATAGGAGACTAAAGCCATGATGCAATCACTCTATACCAGTTCAACGGGGATGCTAGCTATGCAGACCCAAATCGATACGACTGCGAATAATATTGCCAACGTTAATACAATGGGTTACAAAAAATCACGCGCTGAATTTGCCGATTTGATGTACAAAGTAATGACGTATGCAGGGACATCGACGAGTGATACGACCAAATCACCTACAGGGATCGAAGTGGGGCTTGGGGTACGTCCGACGGCTATTAATAAAATTTTCTCTGAGGGAAGTTTAAAACAAACCGATAATCCTCTTGATCTAGCCGTTACCGGCAAAGGGTTTATTAAGATGCAACTTCCTAATGGTACGGAAGTCTATAGCCGTAATGGTTCATTGAAAATTGATCAAAATGGGACTCTAGTAAATTCAGATGGATACACCGTTATTCCTGAAGTGGTTATTCCAACCGATGCCACTAATATCACCATCGGAACCGATGGTATTGTAAGTGTTACCCAAGCAGGTCAGGCGCAAGCGACGCAAGTGGGACAAATTTCACTTACCAATTTTATCAATCCAGCAGGACTTCACGCGATGGGAGATAATCTTTTTGTCGAAACAGACAGTTCAGGTCAGCCCGTAGAGGGGACTCCAGGTGATAATGGATTGGGTTCTATTCGTCAAGGGTTCGTGGAGTTATCGAATGTTCAGTTGGTTGTTGAGCTTACCGATTTGATTACAGGACAACGGGCATACGATGCCAATTCAAAAGTCATCACCACCAGTGATGAGATGCTAGCTACAGCGAATGGCATTAAACGCTAATAGCTTATAACATCGTTACTTGAGAGTTTTCTGACTCTTTAAGTGCCTTTTCTGCTCGTCTGATTATGTCGTTGATTTCCTCTTTTTCTCTTTGAGCGGTTGTTCCTAATCGTATACTTATATTTTTAAGGTGTTGAAAAGGCTCTTCTTTCATAATATCAAAAAGTTTTTGATTAAAATTGAGTGCATTTTCAGGGTTGTTAATTAAATATGCAAGTAAGAAAACTTTTTTCCCCCAACGTATCAACATATCACTTTGACGGATGCTACTTTTAATACTGAGAGTGAAATCGCGTAAATATTTTTCGGCTTCACTCTCAGAGGTCATAAGCTCAATCATCGTAATGCCGATGGCTTTTTCGTTAAATTCAGCGGCATCATTAAAACTTTTTGATGTATGTAAAAAATAATCTTTGTTATAAGCGCCACTTTCATGGTCAATACTTGCATCATTTTCAATCATGATTCGCTTGATTAAGTCTTGAGAAATATCAGTAAATGAGAGTATGGCATAGTCGTTTATGGGTGTATCAACGGTAACCGAAAACGCATACGGTTCACCACGTCCACTGATCATACTAACGACTCTGTCTTGCTCGCAAAGAGAGGCAAGAGAGGGTATCCACTCATCAGGATCTGCTATTTTCCCTGTATGGAAGTAAGAATCATGAGGGACAAAGCGGTTGGGAATGGAGCCAAATTCACGCAAGAATTCCCTAATGGATGAGACATTAGCAAAATTTTTGAAAGCTTTATTGAACAAAGTAGGGGCATTCTTATGGAGGACAACAATCAAGTTCTTTTGAGTGTTAATAACCGATTCTAAAAGAAGGGAACAATCATTCTCTCCATCTACTAGGACAACTTCTAGTTCACTCATAAATCTTCCTCCTCATGCTTATGAATGCAATGATAACATAAATTACAATTATAATCATGGGAAGATATTGATAATTTTAACGCCAAACACCTGCAATTGATGTGCCACAATAGGGGCAACTGTTTTTGTCTATTAAGTTGTTCGTTACATACTGCCCGATATGTCCATGCCGATCAATTGCTATATCACCACATCGAGGGCAATACGTCGATTCACGTGTTTCATCGTCAATATTCCCCACGTAGACATATTTCAATCCGACATCTTTACCGATTTGATAGGCACGTTCAAGTGTCTTGGTGGATGTTCTCGGAATATTTAACATTTTATACATCGGATGAAAGGCGCTGATATGCCACGGCATATTTGGATCAAGATTAGCTTGAAATTGTGCAATAGAACGAATCTCATCCTCCGAATCATTGACTCCCGGAATCAGAAGGGTTGTTGTTTCGATCCATATTCCTTTTTTATGGGCATATTCAATCGTATCCAAGACAGGTTTAAGTGAAGCACCGCAAACATCTTTATAAAATGACTGGCTAAACCCTTTAATATCAATATTCATCCCATCCAAATAGGGAGCAATAGTATCAATAGCCTTGTGGGTTTCATAGCCACTGGTGACATAAATATTTTTAAGCCCCGCTTCATGTGCGAGTTTAGCGGTATCGTAGCTATACTCGAAAAAGACAACGGGCTCATTGTAGGTATACGCAATGCTCTTACAGCCATACTCAAGCGCCAACGATACAGCCCTTTGGGGAGAAAGATTTTGCCCGATGATTGAATGATTGTGCTCTTTTGGATATTGAGAAATATCGGCATTTTGACAAAATTTACATGAAAAATTGCACCCAACCGTTCCAAATGAAAAGACTTTTGATCCAGGTAAAAAATGGTATATAGGCTTTTTTTCAACGGGATCAACATTGATTGCCGCAGCAAGCGCATAGGTAAGAAGACGAAGTTCTCCATCCTCCACCTTGCGCACACCACAAATGCCGTACTCCCCTTCGTTTAGTTTACAATGCTGATTACACGCTTCACACGCAATGCAACCGTTCTCCAATTTTTTAGAAAGCCAAGCTATAGATGACATAAAAACCTCTTACTCTATATTATTAGAGTTAATTAATAAAATTTATAAATAACTAAAACAGACTACAAGACAACACCTTAAAAAAACATAATTGAAAACAGTAATAATTTCACTGAGGTGGTTTCAAACTTTCAACTCTTCTTGGTTATAATCACTTCAATATTATTTATAGGATATTTCGATGCAAAAGATTGAAGGGAAAGTCTGGAATTTCGGTAAAGATATCGATACCGACCTCATTATTGCCGCCCGTTACCTTAATACTTCTAACCCACAAGAGTTAGCAAAACACGTGATGGAAGATGCAGATCCAACATTTGTGACCAAAATGAGTGCTGGTGATATTATTGTCGCTGATGAAAATTTCGGATGCGGTTCATCTCGTGAACACGCTCCTATAGCCCTAAAAGCTGCTGGTGTAGCTGCTATTATTGCCCCGACGTTTGCCCGTATTTTTTATCGCAATGCGTTTAATATGGGACTTCCTATTTTTGAACTTCCTGAAAGTATGGAAATTAAAGAGGGTGAATCGGTCAGCATTGATATGGATGCAGGGACGATTACCAATACGAGCAATGGTAAAGTTTATAGTTTTATCCCGATCCCTCCCTTTATGCAAGAACTTATTGCTGCAGGTGGATTAATGAATTTTGCTACTGCTGAAATTGCCGAAAAAGGAAACTAATTGATGAAAAAATACAATATTGCCCTTATCAAAGGGGATGGAATCGGTCCTGAGATTATTGATGAAGCGACGAAAGTTCTTGATGCCGTTGCCGTGTATGGAGACGTTGAATTTAATTATCAAGAAGTGTTAATGGGGGGATGCGCGTATGATGTTACAGGCGATCCTCTTCCACAAGAGACAATTGACGTAGCCCTTGCTAGTGATGCTGTCCTTTTTGGAGCTATTGGCGGTGAAAAATGGGACACTCTTCCAAGAGAAAAACGTCCTGAGAGTGGATTACTTCGTTTCCGTAAAGAATTAGGGGTATTTGCCAATCTTCGACCTGCCAATGTCTACGATGAATTAATCAATGCCAGTTCTCTTAAGCCTGAAATCGTTAAGGGTGTTGATTTGATGGTGGTTCGTGAACTTATTGGCGGTATTTATTTCGGTGAACCAAAAGGGCGCGATGAAAACAAGGGTTGGAACACGATGGTTTACACCCGTGATGAGGTAATACGCATTGCTCATGTAGCTTTCAAAATCGCAATGGAACGTTCTAAAAAAGTGTGTTCGGTGGATAAAGCCAATGTCCTTGATGTCAGTCAGTTGTGGCGTGAAGTGGTGATTGAAGTTTCAAAAGAATATCCAGAAGTGGAACTTTCACACATGTACGTCGATAATGCAGCAATGCAGTTAATTCGTGATCCGAAACAGTTTGACGTTATTTTGACCGGAAATATTTTCGGAGATATTTTGAGTGATGAGGCAAGTATGCTCTCCGGTTCTATCGGGTTGCTTCCATCCGCTTCCGTTGGAGCAGCTATTGGTGTGTATGAGCCAATTCACGGTTCAGCACCTGATATTGCAGGGCAGGGGATTGCTAATCCTATCGCGACTATTGCCAGTGCAGCCATGATGCTTCGTTATGCTTTGGGTGAAAATGCGATGGCAGATCGTATTGATTATGGGATCAAGCAAGCGTTAGCGCAAGGGTATCGCACTCGTGATATTGCAGCTTTTGATGCGAAAGAGATCTGTTCTACAAGCGAAATGGGTTCCATTATCGCAACTTTAGCGGCGCAATGCAAACTCTAACGCTCGCCAATATTTATGAACTTCAAGGGCTAAAAGAAGAAGCTCTTGAAATTTACAAAGAAATTCTAAAAAAAGAACCCTCGAATGGGGATGCAAAAATAGCAATCCGACGGCTCTCTGGAATGCGTAAGAAATTTTTGCGTGTTAACAGTGAGATGAAAGACTTTTTTGTTCAAATGGATGAGAAAGCAGAGTTTATTCAGTTTGAAAGGTGGTTGATGAAAGCATGGAACTAAAAGATGTCATTTTATCAACGTTAGCGGAATTGGAAGAGTCTGTCCAGCAAACTAGTGTTATGCTTGTTCAAGAATCTATTGTATCGTACAAGTCTCCAGTTGTAGAAGAGGTGTCTGAGCCTATTAAGTTGCATCCAAAAATCTTTTCGGATAGTTTAATATCGGCAGTGTCATCAGCTAGACATGAAGATGAAGAACGACTTCTCGAAGGTGTCCGTGAGCGTCTTTTGGTCTTATTCGAGGGATTTCAATCTCCTAATAATGTTCAAATTGAAGCAAAAGTGGATTTGACTCTCAATTTTTTAGAATATTTGCTCGCCACCATTGACAACCGTTTAGAGTCATTTAAAGAAAATAAATAAAGGTTTTTAAGAAAATGACAGAGCAGTACCGTATTTTGATCCAATGTAATGATGAAAAAGGGCTAGTGTACAAAGTGTCCAGTATTTTTTATCATAGAAATTTGAATATTTTATCCAATAATGAATTTGTAGACAAAAATTACAACAAATTTTTTATGCGAAGTGTTGTCACTGGTGAAGCGGATATGGAGGCTCTCAAAAGTGAACTGATAGAAGCGCTTCCAACCGATGCACGTCTTGATGTAATTGCGCCACGTAAAAAACGTATTGTATTGATGGTTACCAAAGAATCTCATGCCCTTGGCGATATTTTGATCCGTTATGAAGCGGGTGAACTGGATGCAGTTATTGTAGGTGTTGTATCCAACTATGATGTACTTGAACCATTAGTTTCCAAATTTGACATCCCTTTTTATACTGTTTCGCATGAAGGGCTAGAGAGAGATATTCATGAGCAAAAAGTGTTGGAGTGCTTGAGCTCCTTTGGTGACATTGATTATATTGTTTTAGCCAAATATATGCGTATATTGACTCCTCGTTTTGTCAACGCATACGCGGATAAAATTATCAATATTCACCACTCATTCCTTCCTGCTTTTATCGGGGCAAATCCGTACAAACAAGCATACGAGCGTGGAGTGAAAATTATCGGTGCAACGGCTCATTTCGTTAATAACGATTTGGATGAGGGGCCGATTATCGCACAAGATGTTATCCATGTCAATCACGCGTACGGATGGGAAGATATGCAGCGTTCAGGTCGTGATGGTGAAAAAATCGTCCTCTCTCGTGCTCTTAAGCTAGCATTAGAAGATCGTGTTTTTGTTCACAGCAATCGAACGGTAATATTTTAATGTTTAACATCGTATTAGTAACGCCACAAATTCCAAATAATACGGGTGCAATTGGGCGACTGTGTGTCAATACTGGTTCGACGCTTCATTTAATCAAACCTCTAGGATTTGATATTGATGAAAAAGCAGTTAGACGCGCTGGATTGGATTATTGGAATAAGCTTGATTTGAAAGTATGGGAGAGTATTGAAGCGTTTTTCACAGCTTATCCCGCCAATGACCGTTTTTTCTTTGCTACTACCAAAACCAATCAGCCTTATTTTAACCATACCTTTCAAGAAGGTGATTTTTTATTCTTTGGTAGTGAAATAACAGGAATTCCTTCTGAAATTCTTGAAAAATATTCCAATCAATGTATGACAATCCCTATGACCAAAGAGGGGCGAAGCCTTAATCTTGCGATTAGTACGGGTATTATTTTGTATGAGGCGATTAAACAAAATTTTACCGCCTATGAAGAGGGGATGTAATGCTGTTTCAAATTTTCGATAACTTGGTGATGCTTTTATTTGTCCTCTTTATTATTTATATCTTCCGTGGATACCATCTCTCCAAGAGACAAAAAGAGCATGATGAAAATAGAGGTGACGAAGTTTCATAAATATTGCAATATGACATATTTTTAG
Source organism: Sulfuricurvum sp. (assembly GCA_041661705.1). Classification (GTDB taxonomy): domain Bacteria; phylum Campylobacterota; class Campylobacteria; order Campylobacterales; family Sulfurimonadaceae; genus Sulfuricurvum. Next base: position 87,720 of record JBAZTZ010000006.1, on the reverse strand, counting down.
ACTATATAGGGCATAATTTCCGTACTGGTTTAAAGAAAAAGGTGTTTGAATATGAAAAGTTTTTTTGACATTGTGGAAACGATCAAAGATGTCGTTTCAGCTGAATTCCCCAATAAAAAAGTGTTTGATAAAGATGTTGCTGATCTTCTGGATATTTCACAGATGAATTTTGCAACCATGAAAAAGCGCAATAAAATCCCTTTTAATGAACTTCTTGATTTTTGTGCCAAACGTTCTATTGCGATAAATTGGCTCCTTTATAATCAATCCCCCGAGAGTTTGATAGAACCCACCAACCGTTTTTATCGGGTGCCCTATTTTTCGTCTGTGAATGCATCAGCGGGCGGTGGAGCTTGCAACGATGAGCTCGAATCACACCCATTACTATTAGAAGAGACGTTTATTACCTCTCTTGGCGGTGAGAAAGAGTTACGTCATATCGAAGCGATCAATGTTTCGGGAGATTCAATGGAACCCTCCTTTGGAAATAATGATATTGTTTTCCTTAATCGTTCTAAAATGGATGTGGAGCGTGGGGGGATTTTTACGATACGGACTGAATACGGACTTTTTATCAAACGGTTGCAAATGCGTATTGATGGATTTGTTGATATTATTTCAGATAATAAAGAGTATCCAATCTCGATTATTAGGCGAGATGAAATAGAGATTGTTGGGCGTGTTGTTGGTCGTTTTGGTTGCGTTGAATAGTATACTTGAGAGAGGTTTTTATGATTATTAAAGTTTTGAGTCTTAGTTTGGTTATTATTTTAGGTGGGTGTAGCACAGCTCGTCCTCTCATGCCATCAGCACCTATTTGTACGGATCAAAATATTACTCTTGATCCAGAAGAGCCAATTTTTGTCGATCAAAGTGGCTCAGAGCTTTCTAGTATGAGAGATAGAGTAAGTGATCTACTGCGCTTTCCGCAAGAAATTACTCCGTATGTAGAGCGAAACGTAGTCGATAGAAACTCTTTATATGAGATTCAGCAACACTTCAATGAGCGTTATTATCGACCATGGAGTTATACCGTGGCTCCTATTTGCGCAAAAGAAGCTGCATGGGCAACAAATGCGTTTAGACGTGGTTATGGTAGTAATCTTAAGCCGTACGAGAGCTCTTGGTTCGCCAAAATGGAAGTGGAGAGCAATTTCCAAGCTTTTTCAACCCTGAATCAGCGTGCAATTACAACACGATGGATGAGTCTTCGTGTATTCCCCACCTCAAAACCTCTCTACAAAGATCCTGCAAAAGCAGGGGATGGGTATCCGTTTGATTTGTTACAAAATAGCAGTGTAGCCTTTAATGAACCTATTTTTATCTCACATACGTCCAAAGATGGGGCGTGGAGCTATATTTTTACCAATAATGCGTCGGGGTGGGTTGAAACGAACGCCGTTGCCACGCTCTCAAGTGATCAAATTGAGTTGCTAAAAGGAAAAGACAAGCTCTTTATTACAGAAGATGGCTCTCCCTTGCGTGATGAAAAAAACCGTTTTGTTACGTATTCACGCATTGGGATGGTTCTCCCGTACAGGGATGAAAATAATGAGAGTTATAAAGCTCTTTGGGTCGATTCAAACAGTAATATAAAGGAACTTTTAATCCAAAAAAGTTCTGCGAATATTGGAATTAGTGTAATGAATAAGGGTGATTTAACCAAAATTGGAACAAATTTATTGCGTAATACCTACGGATGGGGTGGGATGTTTGAAGAGCGTGATTGTTCTTCTATGATTCGGGACTACTTGACCCCTTTTGGAATTTGGCTCCCTCGTAATTCGGCACAGCAGGCAAAGAAAGGGGAAGTGATCACTTTTAAGGATTTGAATAACACTCAAAAAATTCAATTAATCAAAGACAAAGGCATTCCATTTGAAACGATACTTTACAAAAAAGGACATGTCCTTTTGTATGTAGGGATGTTTGAGAATACTGTTATGGCAATGCATAATATTTGGGGTGTACGAACAAAAAATAAAGATGGGTCACAAGGACGAGCGATCATAGGGCATGCTGTTATCAGTACTCTCGAACTTGGTTCTGATGTTGAAAATTTTGATCCTAATGGTATGCTACTAAGCACACTCAGCAGTATGAATATTTTTACAAAAGCACCAGCAGAACCACTTGTTCAAAAAAAGGTGAAAGAAAAACTTTCTAGCCTTTGATATCGAGCATCGAGCCTAACATCTCATTTTGAGTTCGGATGGCTTGAATATTGGCTACAGCCGTTTTTTCAATGGTGACTTGATCAGCTATCTCTTTTGTGAGATTGGTTTGAGATTTTGTAGAACCTGTATCGGTTGCCATCGTGGTATTGGCTTTCGTCCCCCCATTTTGGGTCTCACTAATTGTCGTATTACGTGGGATAAATCCATCTGTATTGCTGTTTGCTATGTTGCCTGCATTATTATTCATATAGGTTTGATTGGACATAAGAGAAGAGACGTTTGAACTTATCATGGAATACTCCTTAAATCGTATAGAATGAGTATAAGGCTAGCCACCTTAAGAGATGGCTAAAATATCGAATTAATGTAAATCAGCGTTAAGTTTCACTTCGCGAGTCGAACGTAGCACGACAAGCGCACCTGTTGTGGAGTCTTGACGGAAATGGAGCCCATTAAGTCCTGCAAGCTCTTTTCCTTTGAAGCTAGCCCCCTCTAGTGTTGTACTCGGATTAGCTTCGTTAATTTTTGCCAGCTGATTGGCACTAACACTAAATTTCGTTCCTGCCAAAATGGCAATTCCTGCATCAACGATACAGCCATCCCCTAAAGGAATACCCGTCACAGAGTTAGCCCCCAAGAGAGTGTTTTTACCAATAGAAATAGGATTGCCATCGGTTCCACTTAGAACACCGAGGATAGAGGCTCCACCACCCACATCGGAACCATCTCCGACGATAGCTGAACTTGAAATACGTCCCTCAACCATGCTCACACCTGTTGTCCCTGCATTGAAGTTCACATAGCTAGCCCCAGGCATAATTGTTGTTCCTGCGTGAAGCTGTGCCCCGAAACGAACTTTTGAATCATCTAATACACGGGTATTATTAGCAGGGATAACATGTTGAAGATAGCGTGGGAATTTATCCACAAAATCTATTTTAGGATATTCATTCGCGAATTTGAGTTCGATCTCATTGTCACGAAGCCATTCAAGCTCGATTGGTTGACCATTTGACCATGCGACGTTATGCAATGCGCCAAAAGCACCGTTAAGATTGAGTGAACGAAGCGGTGCTTTGGAAGTGGAAAGGGCGTAGAGTTTGAGATACGTTCCCTCAACACTTTTGCAAGAAGCATCGTTAAATATTAACGTAAGACGAAATTCACCCTCACGCATCCCGTTTTCTTTGATTTGGTTATAAAGAGCCGAAATAACTTGAATATTTTTATGAGCATCACCATACGCTTCATCAGAATAGGGGGTAAAGGCATTTAAACACCCCTCTAAGAATTTGAGCGTTACGGGAACGATTACTTCATCGGCATCAAAATCAATAGCAAATCCTTGCTCTTGAGCACTTTTGATAAAAATCGCAGCACTTCCAAAATTTTCATTCCAGTTGATATGAGGGTAGGTTGCTTGAAGAATTTTAGAGCTGTCAAGTTGACCAAAATCGACGCGGCAAATCCCAAAACCAATTGGGTTTTTATACCCTTGGGTACTTTGTATGTTAGTGACACACTCTTTAAAAGCAGTTTCAGTTTCGATGATTTCCATAAAGTCTCTCTTGTGATAAAATTAATGGAGAATTTTAGCATAATTCACGTTAATGCCTATAAGGGAATAGATTTTATGATAAAAAAAATAAGGCTTAAATAAGTTAAAGCTGCAGGTTAAAAAGATTGGTTGCGGAAGCAGGATTTGAACCTACGACCTTCGGGTTATGAGCCCGACGAGCTACCGGACTGCTCTATTCCGCGACTAATAAAGTGGATGGGGTAGGAGGACTCGAACCTCCAATCTACAGTACCAAAAACTGTTGGCATACCATTTGCCTATACCCCAATGGGTTCTCTTTTAAGAGGACGGAATTATAGACTGTTTTTGTAAATTTGTCAAGAGTTTTGGATAAAATTATTTTTTTAGCCCTTTTCGTCTATAATAAAGAGAAATAAAATAACAAAGAGTGCAATATGTCAGCAATACAAAGAGTGTTAGAAGCGATTGAAGAGTTTAAAAAAGGAAAAATGGTCATCATGGTGGATGATGAAGATCGCGAGAATGAGGGAGATTTAGTTTACGCTTCGGTTTTTTCAACTCCTGACCACGTTAATTTTATGGCGACACACGCAAAGGGACTTATTTGTGTTGCCATTAATCCTGCAATTGCGAACCGTTTGCATTTAGAACCTATGGTTAAATCAAATTCGTCAATGCACGAGACAGCATTTACTGTTTCTGTAGATGCTACAGCGGCAACGACAGGCATTTCGACGGCAGAACGTGATATGACAATTAAGATTCTTGCGAATCCTATTAGTCAGTCTCGTGAGCTGGTCATGCCCGGGCATATTTTTCCTCTTATTGCTAAAGAGGGGGGGACATTGGTTCGTATTGGTCACACAGAAGGGTCTGTCGATTTATGTCGTCTTTCTGGTCTTGCCGAATCAGCGGTTATTTGTGAAATCATGAAAGAAGACGGTTCGATGGCTCGCCGTGATGATTTGGATGTTTTTGCTACAAAACATGATCTTAAAACGGTTTATATTTCTGATATTGTTGAGTTTCGATTGGCGAATGAAATTCTCGTCAAAGCCGTTTCGGAAGAGGAAATTGAGTTTTTCGGAGTGCATGTCAAGAAATACGGATTCGAAGATCATCAAGGAGATAAGCATACGGCTATTGTTTTTTATAAAGCAGGAGAGACGGCGAACGTGCGTGTTCACAATGTGATTCCTGATATTGATCTTTTGTTAAATCAAAATAAATATACCCAGTTGATTGATTCGATTCACTATTTAAAATTAAATAGCGGTGTATTGTTGTTTATTAACAAGCCCAATAATCAACATTCAAATATTAAAGAGTATGGAATAGGTGCTCAGATATTAAAAGTGCTTGGTGTTCGTCATATGCGTCTGATTGCCGATGCACGAACTACTGATCTTGCGGGTTTGAGTGGATTTGGACTTGATGTTGTTGAGACGATTGATCTTTCGGATATAAACTAACTGATTATCGTCTTTGTTAAAGAGTAGCTCCTGTAGAGGAGCGAAGTTTTTTGATCCGGATGCTGAGCACCATTCCTATTAATAATCCAACACTATCTGCTATTACATCTTCCAATGAAGCACAACGGGTGGGCAAAAATGCTTGCACAAATTCAATAAATAAAGCGTAGCTAAAAAGAGAGAAGAGTACTCTTTGGGTGGAATGAGTATATGAGAAACAATAAAGGATTGTTAAAACCGTAAAAGCTACCCCGTGGTTAATAAGGTCGCTAATAGAAACGATTGAGGGAAGGGCAGAGTAGTTTGGCAAAAATGCAAGGGTAGAAACAGCTATTAGCGTAATAAAAAAAGAGATACGATAGATAAAAATCAATTTTTCATCGCTTTGATAAAGGATTCATAAATATTTTCCAACTGTAAGTCTTGTTCTAAAATTTCATTGTTATCTTGCATCATATAGTATTCTAAGACAGCAACGCGTTTAAGAAGATACTCAAACATCTCTTTATTGATGTCAGGGAGTTTGTTGTGGCTAAAGGGATCTTTATCTCTCCCTTTTTGGATGACGTGAGCGGGAATACCGATTGCTGTACTATTATCAGGTACATTTCGAACGACCACAGAGTTCGCACCCACCTTGGAGTTTTCACCAATAGTGATATTGCCGAGAATTTTAGCTCCAGCCCCGATAACAACTCCCTTTTTTATCGTCGGATGGCGCTTTCCTGCTATCAAACTAACGCCGCCTAGGGTAACGCCCTGATAGATCAAAACATCGTCTTCTATAATCGTCGTTTGCCCTATTACAACCCCAAATCCATGATCGATAAAGACGCGCCGTCCAATAGTTGCCCCTGGATGAATGTCGATATTCGTAAGAATTTGATTAAGCCCCATAATTATACGAGCAAGAGATTTGAAATTTCTGAGATAAAGACGATGGGCAATACGGTACCAAAAAATCGCCCATACCCCCGGATAGTTGAAAAGAAATTCGATACGAGAACTAATGGCAGGATCATTTTTAGTAACGTTCGAAAAATCCTCGGCTATTTCTGAAAAAAGTCCCACATTCAATCCTTATCGTGTTGTCCGTAAGTACCCATTTTGATAAAGGTACATTTCGAGTTTTTGAAGTGTATCTGTTTTTTCTTCTTCTGTACTAAAATCACTGGCGACCAGTTTATTTTTAAGGTTCGTTAGAAGTTTGGAGCTGTCATACCCAATATCTTCAAGAATATTGAGAACATTATCCGATTCTGTGAAGTTTTCAATCTCATATCCCTCATCATTAATGAGAATCGTACATTCGCTGGGGTGAGTAAAGAGGTTGTGATTCATCCCTAATGTCTCCTGATACGCTCCGACGTTGAAAAATGCGAGGAAATATTCTTCTTCATCCAAATCAATATCGTGAAGATAGAGAGGGGTTTCGGGTTTAAAGCGAATTTCACCATCGCTGTCACAGGTAATATCCCAAAGGCTTGCCGCACGGATAGCGGGAATATCAAGACGATCAAGGGGCATAATAGGAAATTGTTGTTGCAAGCCCCAATAATCGGGGATACTTTGGAAAATAGAGCTGTTGATCAAATAACGCTCTTGAAGTTTCACTTGCAACCGTTCGATTTCAGGAACAAGATTATCCTGAGAAAGGTAGAGTGATTTTTTGATAATTTGATGCACTAAAATCTCAGCATTGGAGCGGTCAAGGAGATCAATGTGCCCTAAGTTAAAGAGGGTTAATAGTGATTCCATATGATCAAGTGCATCGTGCATATACTCGATACACGTACGCGGAGAGAGTAGGGCATTAAGTTCGCGTAACTCTTCAATGAGGGGAGGGTTTTGCTCTTTAAGTTTCAGTGATTTTTCTTGATAATCGTGTGAAAAAAGCTCAAGTACGGGGGTAATCAAAACAGAGTGCGAAGCAACAACAAAGCGTCCTGATTCGGTGAAAATATTGGGATGAGAAACCCCTTTTGCATTCATAATTTCACGAAGCAAAAAAACAACACTGTTGGAGAACTCCTCTAAGGTGTAGTTTCGTAGACGGTTGGCGGTGTGTTGAGAATACTCAACCGCCAATCCTCCACCGATATTAATAGCATTTAGATTATCTGCCCCCATTTTTTTGAGTTCCGCATAAATATTTCCTGCTTCACGCAATACTCGTTTAAGGGTAGAGATATCTTGCATTTGAGAACCGACATGGAAATGAATCATAGTGAAATGTTCTACCATATTGTGCTCTTGTAACATATTCATGGCTTCAATTAGTTCTGTGGAGGTGAGACCGAACTTCGCACTTAAGCCACTGCTTTTTGCCCAAATCCCCGACCCTTCACTTTGTAAACGGATTCGGATTCCGATATTTGGGACTTTAAGATCGCACTGTTGGGCAACATCAATAATCCATTCGAGTTCACCGATCCCCTCGATAGTAATGGTGATATCATGACCCATTTGTGCAGCTATAAAGCCCAGTCGCACCATCTCTTCATCTTTAAAACCATTGACGGTGATAGGGGAACCAATAGGAGTTTTTTCCATGGCAAGGACAAGCTCCGCTTTGGAGCCTGCCTCTAATCCGTAACCGAATTTTTCCCCGTGCTCAACAACTGCATCAACTGCTTCTGGAAATTGGTTGACTTTGAGGGGAAAGACAGCACGAAATGTTCCTGTGTAGTCGTTTTCAGTAATAGCTCGTTGAAAGTTTGAATAAAGTAGACCAATTTGTTTTTCTATTAAGTGGGGAAAACGTAAAATTAATGGACCACTCAAATTGGTTTTACGAATTTTTTGTGTAATTTCAAGGAGGGAAGGGGAACTTTTATAATTAACTTTAATCATCCCTTGATCGATTTTAAAATTGTTTTCACCCCAAATATCAATACCGTAATTTTTCATAAACTCTCTTTTGATGTAAAATGTGTTGCAAGAATGGTTGATTCGGTTTTTTCAACCAAGTCTTTAATCCAAATCGAATTATTTAATCGTTCATTCTCACCGATAACCACGCAATAACGGGCGTTAATACGATCAGCTCCTTTGAGATGGGCTTTGAGACTTTTGGCTTCATATTCGACTACGGCTTTTTGTTCTTTTCGAAGAGCTTCAGCTATTTTGAGAATATCACCCAATGATTCTGAATCCATTGCCCCTAGATAATACCCCTCTCGTATAGGTTCAGGCATAACGATAAGCTCCATAAGGCGCTCAATCCCCAGTGCAAATCCTACCGCAGGAGTTGGTTTGCCGTCCAAAAATTCGATGAGGCGGTCATACCGTCCTCCACCAGCTATTGCACTTTGAGAACCGATAGCATCGCTTACAAATTCAAAGGCAGTTTTGGAGTAATAATCAAGCCCTCGAACGAGATTGGTGTCGATTTCGTATCCAATATTATGGGCATCTAAAACGGATTTTAGCGTATCAAAATCACTTTGGCATCCGTCGCAGAGGTTATGAATCAGCTTAGGGGCATTGACATAAAGATTTTGACACGCTTCATTTTTGCAATCCAACACCCGAATAGGATTGGTAAGCTTACGACGCTCACAGTCACCACAAATTGCATCGCCACAACTTTCAATAAAGGAAACAAGTTTCTCACGATACGCTGGCATACAGTGTTGGTCTCCCAATGAGTTGAGCTTTAGGCTGTAGCCGATACCCAATGCTTTTAGAATATCCGCCACCATCATAATCATCAACGCATCTTCATAAACGCTATCAACACCGAAACTCTCGACTCCGAACTGGTGAAACTGACGTAAACGCCCTTTTTGGGGACGCTCATAGCGAAACATTGCACCGTGATAATAAAAGCGGTGAATTCCCCCTTTTTTATCCAGCTTGTGTTGAATGAATGCCCGTACGACTCCCGCTGTTCCCTCAGGGCGTAAACACACATCATTTTCTCCTTTGTCCGTAAACTGGTACATCTCTTTGCCGACGATGTCGCTTGATTCTCCTACGGAACGTTTGAAGAGGGCTGTCTCTTCGAGAAGAGGGGTTTCAATGTAGTGAAAACCGTATCGTTTGGCAACAGTGGAAGCGGTGGAGAGAAAATACTCATACCGTTCGTAATCATTAGCTAGAATATCGTTCATTCCGCGTAAGCTTTGGATCATAAGGCTCCTTTGATAAGAGAGGTAATCTCTTGGGTAATTGTATCAATAGATTGTGACGCGTCGATTACATGGGTTTGTATTCCCAATGCTTTGGATGCTGTAATAAGGGCATCTTGAATATTCAGAAGATAGTTAATTCCGCGTGATTCGATGGTGTCATGCTCTTTTTGAGAGAGACGATACGCCAACTCTTTTGGGGTCAATTGCAGAATAAAAACCATTTGTGGTAAATGCCCATCGGTTGCAAGACGATTAAGAGAAACGAGAGTATCTAGGTCACAAATATTTTGAACCAGCGCGTAAGCGATTCCTGAAACGGCAGAACGGTCACTAATAATGAGTTTTTCGCTATTGGGGACGATAATACTTTCGGTGTGTTCCGCACGATCGGCCAAGAAGAGGAGCAATTCGGCTCTTTTGCTTTTGAGGTCTCCTTCCAAGACCATTGAACGGATTTGAATGCCAACGGCAGTTCCCCCCGGCTCTTTAGTCGTAAGTGCTTCAGGGAAAAGAGCTTTTAATAACTCAACTTGGGTACTTTTCCCTGCCGTATCAATCCCTTCTAGTGCAATGTACATGATTTCATCTTCCCAATGATAGTTTGAACCGAGGCTGGTACAAGATGCTCTGTTTTAGCGTTGAATTTTAGCAAATTACGGACGATAGAGGAACTGATGAAGGCATGTTGAAGCTTTGGCATCAAATAAACCGTCTCAATAGTAGAATCAAGGGAGTTGTTGAGATATCCCAATTGCAGTTCAAATTCGAAATCACTGACGGCGCGTAATCCCCGAATAAGTACGGTCGCGCCCAGTGATTTAGCAAGTTCTACTGTAAGGTTGTCAAATCCAACAACTTCTACTCTTTTGCAATCCTTGATAGCCACCTTAACCATCTCTACTCGCTCATCAATACTAAATATGGGGTGTTTATCCGATGAATCGGCGACCGCAATAATCACTTCATCGAACAGGTTAAGGGCACGTTCAATAATGTCAAAATGCCCATTTGTTATAGGGTCAAATGTTCCCGGATAAAGAGCAATTTTTTTGGTATTCATTCGCCACTCCAGCGCTTGTAAAGGGTATTCTCAATTTTCATCAAATCCATCCATTTCCCGATCATAAAATTTTCCATATCGTTAAGCGTCGTTTGTTCACCATAATAGGCAAGGGCAGGGGGGGCGATTATAACCCCTAGTCGAGAGAGTTTGAGCATATTTTCCAACGCAATGGGCGAAAATGGGATTTCACGGGGGGCTAAAATAAGTATTTTTCCCTCTTTTATCATAACACTAGCCGCACGAGTGATAAGATTGTCGGCAATGCCACATGCTATTTTGGCAAGTGTATTCATACTGCACGGAGTAATTATCATCGCATCCGCTCCATACGAGCCTGACGCTACTGAAGCCCATATTTCGTGATTTTGGTGGAGGTGGACATTTTCCTCTTTTTCCAAGACGATCTGAGCGTTTTCGGAAACAATTAAATGCTTTGTAGTCTCAGCAGGGAGAGAGTGTAAAAATTTTAGCCCTAGATTCGCGCCACTAGCACCACTGATTCCCACGATTATTTTCATTGCAACTCCACTTTATTCTCTCCTATAATTTTAGCACGTGAGCGCTTGCCGTCCCCTTTTTCGATCGTAATAATATCATACAGCTTCCCCTCCTGTGTTGCAGTGGCGATAAACTCTACGATAACGGAACCATTTTGAATGATGACGTTGACTTTGGAGCCTCGTAATACCATGGGGAGTAATTCAATATGACGATCGAGTATGGGAATATTTTCTTGAAGTGATGCACGAAATCGGTAGGGAGTATCGGGAAGTGTATCGAGTGGTTTACCTCTAAATGTCTCAAAAGGAAGTGATTTCAAAACCGTATTTTGAGTGGAAATCAGCTCTTTACGGATAACTTTTTGACTGGTATGCAATGTACTTAAAGTTGCGTCAATTGAGAAATCAAAATAATGACGAATATCATGCTCATCCAATACATAGAGTGTACCTTTTTTGGCTTTGTAGGCATCGTCATCAAAAATCGCATGAATTTCTTTGGGAAGTACATCATTCGAACTTCGTGGGAAGATATGAACCACTTGAATTTCTATCGTTGGATAATGAAGTTTAAAAAATTCTTTCAATTGTTGTTCCAATGCACCGAGCCCATGAGTAACTTGTTTTGTAAAATTCACAAAACGAACCTTTTTGGTTTCGATGGGACATCCCCCCAGTTCAAATGTTTTGAGAACTATTTGAGCATTCACCCGATAGGACATTTTACCATCAGGAATTCGTAAAATTTCAAAGTTTTTCTCACAGGTTGGATCAATGTTTTTGGACATTATCAAAGGAGTATCAAAATAATAGTTGGACTGTAACTCACTGCCATTGAGGATACTTAACCAAAGAATGAGCAATAAAAATAGTGATTTAATTACAAAAATATGATACCTTGATAGGAGAATTTCGAAGTGTTATTTTAGCATAATGCGCAACGGCAACTCCTATCGAATCACTTGAAGTGGGTCGATATGGGCGTTACGTTGCGTTACTTGGAACATTAGTTCTCTTCCTACACGTCCGATGATAGAGCCTTGTTTGAGACGTTGACCTACGATAACAGTAGGGGCAATTTTATCCAAATGGGCGTAAATCGTATGTAAGCCATTGTCGTGCTCGATAACGATGACATTATCAAGCATTGCCGTAGGCTTGGCAAAGATGACCTTTCCATTGAAAATGGCTTTTACTTTGGCATCCGAATCCGTAGGGCGTAGCGATACCGATTCGTTGTTAATCTTAATGCCATAAACAGGATCAATATACGAACCAAACCTCTTGGTAACGACATAGCCATCAAGAGGAGAAATCGTTCTCTCCCCACTGTAGGCAGCAGTTTTAGAGGGTTGATACTCAGAAATTGCTTGTTGTGCCCCCTCGGGAAGTGGTTTTGAACCAACTCTTGGAACAACAAGTTTTGGAGGTGCTTTTTTCGGCTTCATTGCTTCGATTCGGATAATATTAAGACTAGCTAGAGTGTTTTGAAGAGCGCGTTGCTGGTTTAAAATACGACCAAGAGAGTGTTTATACTCCTCTTTTTCTTTTTCCAATATAACAATTGCTTTTTCATTCTCTTGTTTTGTTGCGATAACCGTTTGCTTTTGTTGATCGATTACGGCAATGGATTGTTTAAGAGCCGTTGTTTGAGTCGATAATGAGGCGATTTTTGTGGCATTTTCTCCGTAAGCAAAGTTAAGTTCTTTAATTTCAGAGTTGATTTGTTTGAGATGAAGCTTGAGCGCTTCTTCCATGATAATAGCATCAGCACCTTTTGCCCTATCATCATTAATAAGAAGAGAAAGTGAAGTATTACGAGCGAGTGCAAACACCAACTTTTGCTCAATATCATTTTGAGTTTTCGTAAGTTTTTGTTGTTGTGTTTGGAGTCCATTTAGGTTTTGTTTGTTGGACTGATACACATTTTCTTTGGATTTTAGCTCGGTTACAAGTGTATCAAGGTGCTGTTGTTGCACCCCTACCGCTTGACGTTGTTGAACGATTTTTCCAGCAGTTACTTCGAGTTTTGCACTTAAAGAGGAATATGTTTGTTTGGATTCTTGAAGTGCAGAGGAAGCTGTTTTGATTTTTTCATCTATTTTGGCACCGTAAAGAGATAGCACCAAAAAGGAAGAGAGGGCAAGAGAAATAGGGATGCGAATCATTTATTCCTCTTCATGATGGACAAGTACAATCGTTAAGGTGAGTGCAATAGAGACACTCAATGCAATAATAAGAGAGCGAATTGCATCATCAACAAAATTAAAAAGCTGTACTCTAATACCAATCTCTTTGAGCTGCATACTCAAGTATCCATAATGATCGATTAGGAAAAATGCCAAGCATAAAATTGAGGTAGCAATAATCGCATCAACAATTGCAAGACGAAATAAAACAGCTGAACGTAGCCAAACGGGTGCACCAAAAAGTGCCATAATATTCATCCGTTGTGCGTGCTGAAACTGCCAAAGTCGCATCTCTTTTAGTATCAATAATGAGGTGACCGCGGCAATGGCAATGGAGAAGATTTGAACCACATCTTTGAAGAGTAGCATGAGCTTGTAAACAGTATCATGTGTTTGAGAAAAGCCCTCTACTCGTTCAATAGCAGCGTTACGTTCCAACCGTTTTTGAAGTTGGGCGATTTCTGAGGGTGTCGGAAATCGACTCAGATAAAGACGATAAAACTTTGGAAGAGTAAGTCTAAGCAGCTCAAGATTCTTGGGAGCCATTTCACCCTTAAGACGCTCAAGAACTTGTGCGGTACTGATAGATTCACTTCGATCGATCATTGAACTCATAGCTTTGAGTTCAATCGGGGTTAAGTTTTTACTAGCGACCACTATGACGGAATAATCATTTTTTAAATGCGATTCGTAAGCGGCAATACTACGATCAACTGCCACATAAATCTGAACGGAAGCAAGGACAGTAAAGAGGGCGATAATAAGGGAAATATGATTTTTAAACGATTTCATTAATAGTTCCAAACTCGATATGGTAATGTTTAAAAGGGATGGTAAGCCCCTCTGGAATATGATGGGTTACGACAATGACAGTCGCCTTAAGCTGAGTGCTTGCACCCTCAAGAAGATTCCAAATAACGGAAGAAGAATATTCATCAAGATTACCCGTAGGTTCATCAGCAAGGATAAGAATCGGGTTATGCGCCAAGGCACGTGCCATAGCAACTCGTTGCTGTTCCCCACCACTGAGTTCTTGAGGATACTTTCCTGCTTGATGGGTAAGTTTTACGTGTCCAAGAAGCTTTTGAACCTGTGACCCGCTCACATCACCTGTGTATCCTGATATGATGAGAGGAAGCATCACATTTTTTTCAATCGTCCATTCTTTAATGAGCTTGTAGTCTTGAAAAACGATACCAATATGACGACGGAGTAAATTCAGTTTAGAAGAACTAATACGGTTCATTTTCGTACCACCAACCACTAATTGACCTTGACGTGGTTCAATGGCTCCGTAAAATGATTTGAGAAGGGTGGATTTACCACTTCCACTTGCCCCTGTGATGAAGACAAAATTTCCTGCTTCGATACTAAAAGTAGCTTTTGAAATAATAGTTTCATTCTCTTTGTAGGAGAGGGAGAGGTTTTCGGCGATGATGACATTATCCATGAAGTAGCTCGTTTAATAAGATATGGGCGTGTATATTGGCACTAGAACGTACGGGAAGGGTGGGGAAATAACGGGCTTGACCATTTTGAACGATCAAATAAAGATGCTCAGGTCGATCAAAACTTCCCATGGCGAGACGTACCATCCAACCGCCTTCACGTATATCAAAACTGGCTTCTGCATGAAGAAAACCCCATTCACGACGAAAGAGCTGACGCTCTATTGCTGGAAGTATGGAATCTTCGATTTTAGTTGTTGAGAAGTGAAAATCCCCTTCCAAGACTTTTTCGGGACTTTCTAAATCGTTAATAAGGGTAACATCATAGATGTTTTTTTCCATCCTTTTCCAACGATCTTCATATTTGCTGGTGATGGCAATATCCCGATTCTTATGTACCTCAAAACTTACATAAGGGGGATGGGAATAGGTTTCGAGAGCAAAGCGGTAGTAGTTTTCACTATCGGTACGTAGCTCCAATCTCCCCCGCGGTGCTAATGCTCGAATCGCTTCATTGACGAACGCATCCCCGATAACACGACGGTGTGGTTTTTTATCCCACGGAACAGGAAAATGGACATAAATACAACTAAGTACGTTGGAAGGGACAAACTCCAAGAAGAGACGTGCATCGTAATCCAAAATCATAAGATTAGTGAGATTTTGAATAGTAATTTGCTTTAGTGCTTGCTCAATAGAGGGTTTGTGAATTTCTAAACCAATAAAGAGAACGTCGGGATTGGCGGCAGCTTGATGGAGAAGATGACGTGCTGAACCAAATCCAACTTCGAGACGCATTTCAGACCCCGTTGGGAAGTTATTAGCGAAAAAATCGACCGATTTGAGGGCATCGTGCGTTTGAAGATGAACATTTTCCCCGGCCGTATCGACATTCGAATCCAAAATAGTGCTATTGGAAGCTTGCGCATAGGCTAGAAGAGAGTGTTTAACAAGAAAATTGGGACTAGGTCTCGTTATCTTGTCACTTTTGAGGAGATCTTTTTCGCCACTTTTTTTGTGGAGGATGAAAAATTCACGCTCTTTATAACGCGTAGCAATGAGGGACTCTTTCCCCTCACCACGAGAGGTAGCCATAAAGTCAAAGGCTACATCCCCTGCGGTGTTAGGGAGTGAAATTGGATTGAAGCTCTCTATATGAAGATGGGGCATAATTTACTTTACCTCGTATAAAAGATCAATTTTTTTTGTTGGAAGTGATCGAATACCATCTTTGTCAACACCGACGACTTCGTAGCTATATCCGACATTAGGTTTAATATCGGTATCATGGAACTTAGTCTCTTTGATACTATGGATCTCTAAAACTTCCCTCTTAATCCAACTGATTTTTGTTGTTTTGATTATCGTATACGTAATGATACGGGAGTCATTATTGCCCCATTGTAAATCAACACCATTAGCGCCGATTTTTCCATCGTATTCGATAGGCGTAAGCGGTTTTGTTAAACTAACGCCTTGCGTACCAACAGATGCTAATGTACCCTCCAAATCATCTTTATCGACTGCTGTTATTTTATAGAACAACGCTTCCCCATCTTCTTTAGTCGTATCCGTAAAGCTTGATTCTAGTAGTTTTGCATGATAGGAGTAAGTACCGTCTGACCTTGAGGAGCGATAAAGATTGTAATGCGAAAAATCACTTAGAGGTGACGGCTCCCATTTTAGAGCGATTGCTTTGGGTAAATTTGTGGTTGCTGTAATTTTTTTAATCTCTGGTGGAAGTGGTTTGGTGACGACTTTGGTGATTTCACTAGGGAGAGTGGAGAGTTTATCATACGTAAGGGCACGCACTTTATAATCGTAAACTTGTCCATCTTTAAGACCTGTGTCAATAAACTCAGCATTTAAACGTCCATTGATGACACAAACCTCACTCCACACCTGATCGGTAATATTCTTGCGGTCAATGGCATAACCACTGATACGAGCATTTGTGTGTGGTCGCCAGATCAGTTTTGCACTTCGTGGCATATTCCCGACTGATTGAAAAAAACTAATGGGGGCAATCATGGGAAGGGTGACAACATTCATTGTTTCACTGCCATTGGACTCAATATCCTCTTTCCCTTTTGAGGCGAATCGATATAAATATTGGGTATTTGGGGTAAGTTTGTCGTCGGTAAAATGAGTTGCAAAACGTCCATCAATATCGGCAATGCGCAGCAGAGTCTGATTGCCGTCAATAGAGCGATAAACGCTATAGCCACTAACGCGAGGATCACTGATCGCCTTCCATTCAAAGGCGATAGTAGTAATATCCGATAACGACCCATTGAGAGAAGGGACGGGAAGTGTCGAATCTATAGTAATTGGTTTTGCGGGGGTTGGCTGAGGAGCACAACCAGTAAAAAGACTAAGCGCTAAAGAGATGCTCAAAGCGTATTTGACTGATGGTTTCATGCAATTCCTTTGGTTCAAAATGTTTATTTAAATAATCGTTCATTACATCATCCAATGGAGCCTTGAATGAGAGAGACTCACCACTTGTTGGATGTGTTAAATAAAGCATGTATGCGTGTAGCAAAATATGTTCCAATTTGGCATCTTTAGTATGGGTTCCATAGAGATGATCACCGAGGATATGACGGCTGATTGATTCGAGATGAACACGTATTTGATGAGTTCTTCCCGTAAAAAGTTTACAAACAATCAATTCACAACTCAAATCGTGAGAAGGCAATAATTTCCGAAACATTGTTTTGGCACTTTTTCCACTTTCACTAATCGCCATTTTGAGGCGGTTTTGAGCACTTCGTCCAATTGGCTTGTCAATAAGGGTCTCTTCCTCTTTGAGAGCAGGGGTGATGACTGCCATATAATAGCGTCCCATACTCTTGTCTTGCAATTGCAACGAAAGGGCTTCATGCGCTTCATTGTTTTTGGCAACAACCATTACACCACTTGTCCCACGGTCAAGACGGTGAACGATTCCATGACGCTCTTCGCCGCTAAGGGTTGA
Organism: Sulfuricurvum sp.; assembly: GCA_041661705.1. GTDB lineage: Bacteria > Campylobacterota > Campylobacteria > Campylobacterales > Sulfurimonadaceae > Sulfuricurvum. Next base: position 70,215 of record JBAZTZ010000006.1, on the reverse strand, counting down.
GAGGGCAACTCCACGTGTTTTGAGCCAATCGACAAGAGTAGGCTCTTTGACGCTCGGAGCTGGGTGGACGGTTAAACCACTTGGTTTATTGATAACCAAAATATCGTTATCTTCGAATAAAATTTCTACATCAAAATCAATAACATGCGCTGGAGTTGATTTAACTTCAGGAAAGACAATACTAACATTTTGACCAACTTTGAGCTTAAGCCCTGGTTTAGCGGAAGGCCTCCCGTTGACTTTAATAGCGTTTTGCTCGATGAGCTGAGCAATTTGATTGCGTGTTTGACCAAGTTTGAGAGTTAAAAAGATATCCAGACGCAGTGCGTCTTCGACAGTAAAAGTTACATTTTCGCGTTGCATCGATTTCCTTGATAGTATGATTGTGCTACAATTGTATATAAAACAAAAAATTTAACGTAATGGATTAGTTTGCTTAATATTGATCGGCGGATTTTAGCACATTTTGACTTTGTAACCCTTATACTCCTTATTCCAATCATTTTTATGTCGGGGTGGCTGATTACAGAAATACATCCCATCTTGGGTCAAAAACATTTAACCTACGTTACGGTCGGGGTTGGGGTTTTTATCACGCTATTTTTATTGCCAATACGGCGAATGTTTTGGATGATTCCTATTTTTTATTGGGGGAGTATCTTATTATTGATTGCGGTAGAGTTTGTTGGAGATACGCGGTTAGGTGCAAAGCGATGGATTGAAATACCGTTTGTTCACTTTACCTTACAACCCTCAGAGCTTCTTAAACCTGCCTTTGTCCTTATGCTAGCCTACCTTGTCCACCGTAATCCTCCACCGCGAGAAGGGTACGGGTTTAAAGCGTTTATGAAACTCTCTTTTTTTATTGTTTTCCCGTTTTTACTGATAGCAAAAGAGCCTGATTTGGGAACGGCAACCGTATTGCTAATGTTGGGATATGGGATTTTATTTATCGTGGGGGTGCATTGGAGGGTGTGGATAGGGATTGGAATCACTTTTGTGATCTCTCTACCCCTCATTTATACACAGTTACACGATTATCAAAAACAACGTCTCTATGATTTTGTAGGAGACAAACCAAGCTACCATGTTGAACAATCGATTATTGCCATCGGTTCGGGGGGATTCTTGGGGAAAGCAAAAGAGGAAGCGACCCAAACGCAAATGAAATTTCTCCCCATCGCCTCTAGTGATTTTATTTTTGCATACGTCGTCGAGAGGTTCGGATTTTTGGGAGCCTTTACCCTTATCTCTTTCTACGCAGCGCTTATTATCCATCTGTTAATGCTCTCTTCATGGGCAAATGACTATTATACGAAAGTTGTTTCGGGTGGGCTTTCTCTATTAGTCTTTATCTATATGAGTATCAATATCGCGATGACGATGGGATTAGCCCCTGTAGTAGGGGTTCCTTTGCCAATGTTTAGTTATGGCGGGAGTAGTTTTGTCAATTTTATGATCTTATTTGCTATCATGGAAAATCTAATTGCGTATCGTTTTCGCTATATGTATGATAATGTTGGTAAAAAAAGCTTCCTCTAATAAAAGAGTGTCTATAATTACGCTCCACATTAAGAACGGGTCAATAGTTCAGTGGTTAGAGCCCTCCGCTCATAACGGAGTTGTCGCAGGTTCAAATCCTGCTTGACCCACCACCTTCAAACCTCACAACTACTGTAGTTTTAAGCCTTTTTAGTATCTGACTTTTTATTGTTTTTTTCGGCGTAATGAAAAAAAATAGAGGCTGAATTATCATTTTTTATTATAGTTATCCAAATGCTCATCTATTAATTTTACCTTCCTTTTTAAAGCCAATCCCTGAAAAAGTTATGTTATAATAGTGTCATAAATGGCACTAAGGATTTAAGATGACATTCACAAAACCAAAAGACATAACGTTTCAGCAAATCTCAGAGCAAAGTCACGTAGGACTCAGAACCGTAAAACGCTATGCTTCGGGTGAAAATGTCACTCTGCGCAACGCAGAGGCTATTAAAAAAGCTGTTTATGAGCTTCAGACATCCACAGGTACTGGTGCAAAAAAAAGTATTGTGCCAATCTCTGAAAAAGATTTTTTCTTCCCAAAGGCGCTTTTTAGACAAAACCTTTTTTGGAGTTCACCTATAGACAAAGTGCGTAATATAGATGGTGTGATTGAAGCATATGTAAAGACTCCAAACTTATATGACATTTATACTCTTGTTCGCTTGTTTGGGGCGAAGAGGGTGATGAATATTGCACATGATGTTTATATTTCAATTTTGAATCAATATGGGTTATCTGTGAGAAGACTATCGTCACTCCCTGAATACCAAGCAGTTGATCGGATGGTTCGCTACTCATCTGCTGTCGGGAGAAACCAATGACCGATATTGCTAAAAATCTTCTTGATAAAATCAAAAATGATGAGCTTTTCAAAAAACATCCCTTTGTCTTCGTCGGTGGCACAGCGCTAAGCCACCATATTCAACATCGGGTTTCCGAGGATCTTGATTTTGCATTCACAGCCGATATTCCCATTTATGATGTCCGTGCTTTTGCACTTCGACACAATGGAATCTATTTGTCTGATCCTGCTGCTTCTGCGTTTAGAATCAACACTGGCATCGATCTTGATTCAAAACACATGAAGTTTTTAATTGATGATGTAAAGGTTGAGTTTTTCTATCCAGCCGATCCTCTTTCGCAAGTGTGCCTGTCCGGTGAAAAAAACTACTTCAATGATAGCGCTATTCAGATTTTAAATCTGAAGGATATTGCAAAGATGAAGATCAAAGCACTTATGGATCGCATAAAAATACGAGACATTTTTGATGTTGACGAGATACTTAAAAGGGATATTTTATCGGCTGATGAATTCTTTGTTGTGGCAAAAGAATATATCAAAAAAGATGAAATCGCAGTTCTTGAAAAAATTAAAGTAATGAAAGAGGAAAAAAGTGATGAAAGTCTTTATTTTGCAGACGGAAGTGATGTGCCGTCTTTTGATGAATTAAAGATAAATTTGTACAATCGACTTGATTCACATTTAAGAAATGATTTGGCTGAAAGCGAGAAAAAGACTATAGAAAGCCTTATTGGAAATACAGGCGGTTCACTCGAAGATGCCATCTTTAAAATCAACAAGATGAATAACACTGCATCAGTCGAGATGCCGTGTTAATTTTCTTCCAGTATGCTTTTCTTTTCTTCATCTTCTTTTTTCTTCGATTGCATAGCGTCGTGCTGGATCATGCCGCTTGCAATTTTAGAACCTGTCAGATAATTCATAGTTAAATACTTTGTGATCGTATTTGGATCGCTATGTCCTAATGCACCACTCATATGAATTGCATCCACACCCTTTTCGGCCATTGCAGACACCATTACATTGCGCGTGTAATGCAAGCTGAACCAATCACCCACTTCTTTTTTTAATCGTGCGGTTTGTTTTGTTCCGTCGTATAGTCGCTTGCCAGGATTGATAGGAGATTCAAATACCCATCCTTTTTCTTCTTGGAATTCTGATAGAGCAGCTTTTACGTTAGGTGGTAAAAAAATCTTTTGTTCTTCCCCATTTTTTGGATCGGGTAAGACGTAATAATCATATTCGAATGAAACATGTTCCCATCGTAAATTAATCACTTCACCCTTTCGACGTCCCTGAAGAGCGAGTAAGAAAAAAGCACGGTAATAGGGGTCTTCAGCATAAAGATTCAAAATTCCCTGATAGATTGCCTTTAGCCTTTCGGTCGCATTCACTACCATCTTTTTCGATTTTGGGAGGGTGAGTTTAACTGCCTTACATGGATTATGGATGATAAGCCGATTGGCAATCGCAATTTCAAAGCTGGGACTCAAAACTTCAAGGGCTTGCTTGACGGTTCGTGGACTTCCTCCCATTTTTACTAATTTGTTGATGAGCGCCTGAAGATCTTTTGGGAGGATCTCGGCTGCTTTCTTTTTACCAATAGCATCCTTAACTTTGTTATCATAATAGCTTTTACGATTTGTTTTATATGGCTTGTCAGGCAAAGTGTCTAGGTATAGTTTCACAATTGCATCGACACTTACGGATTCATCCAATCCCTTTGTGATGCTTTCTTTAATCTTTGAAAGTTCAAATTCTGCTTTTCCAATTCGAGTTTTTTTATCCCAATTTTTATCTGAAAAATCAAGAATACCTTTTTTATTTTTTCCATCGTGCATAAATCGCCAGTGGAATTTTTTGTAGTCTTTATTAGCCCAAAGATTGCTTTTGATCTTGTTTGGGTACTCTGCTGCATCGATAGCCATATTATTTCCTTTTGGGGGACGAAATCGGGGACGAGTATTCGTCCAATATGGTACATTAAAAGGAATTAAGATATAATTACATCGCCATGAAATAGGCGTTTGTACATTGCAATATAGGATGATACAATAAGGGATGTTTGGCTCATAACGGAGTTGTCGCAGGTTTAAATCCTGCTTGACCCACCACCTTCAATATTCTTTTTCACCTTCATTGCACGACACTCAACCCTTCACTTTTCCAAGCAGTTATTCCGCCTGTGACATTGAGAGGAATAAATCCATTTTTGACTAAAATCCGAGAAGCTGCTACGCTTCGCGTTCCACTGTGACAATAGACAATAACTTTTTTCTCTTTAACACTTTGCAGTTGAGATAGATTCTCATTCAAACTTTGTAAAGGTATAAGGGTCGCTCCCTCTATGTGCTCTTGTGAAAACTCTTCGGGCGTACGGACATCGAGGAGAGTGACATTTGTATCATTTTTTAAAAGGCTATACGCTTCTTTGGGAGAGATGGACTCGAAATCGGTGAATATCCACCCTTTTGAATAGGCAAAATAAATTGCAATAGCGGAAAATGCAGCCCAGTACAAGATATTGGTTATTTGTTTTTTTGTCATAGTATGACTCCTATTTTTTTGGTATTATGCCTAGATTATTAAGTAAAGAGTGTTAGAATAGCCGAAAAGGAGATTTTATGAAATTTGTTTTAGCTGCTTTATCTGTCAGTGTTGTAGTGTTATTAACAGGGTGTGCAACGTCGGGCGTTCGTGAAGTTGATGCAGATGCTTTGCATTATGAATTAAGCTATCAAGTGGGAGTTATTACCGATATAAAACCCGTTGTTATTAAAGATAAGGGTGATGGGGGGTTCTTGGGCACTGTGGTCGGGGGGATTCTTGGTTCGATGATCGGAAACGGGAGAGGATCAACGCTGGGATTTTTAGGGGGAGGGCTCATTGGTATGTATGCTGGAAATGAAGCTGCTAAATCCAATGCTCAAGAACTTTCAGTGGCGCTGGAGAATAATCAAGATGTAATTGTCCTCTCTAAAGGGAATGAATTTATGGTGGGACAACGTGTTAAAATAGTAAAACATAACGGTCGTGTTTACAATGTTGAGCGTTTTTAATGAAATGTATACGCGATGGATTATAACCTAGCGCTATTGCTGATTTTTACGTCTATAGGGACGGCTTCGTTTATACTATTGTTGCTGAACGAATGGCGTAAAAAAAGGGCTGATGCTAAAATATTACTCCTTCCTTTTACGCAAGAGTATGAAGCTATTATCCGTAAAACACCCCATTATCACAAACTCTCTCATGTGGATCAAATAAAACTTCAGCGCTCTATTCTCTACTTTATACATACGAAAGAATTTATCGGAATTGGGATCAAGATAACCGATGAGATAAAAGTAGTAATTGCTTTTTATGCCTGTTTGCTACTGATACATAAGAATACTGAAAATTGCTATGATAATTTAAAATCCATTCTCATCTATCCCTACGCCATTATGACAAAACAGGTCAAATCATATGGTGGCATTTACACCAAAGAGCAATTTATGATTCAAGGGCAATCGACCAATGAGACAGTGGTAATTACGTGGCATGAAGCCAAAAAAGAGTCATATCAACTGCGTCACAACAATGTAATCGTGCATGAATTTGCCCATGAGATTGATTTTATGGATGGAGAGATTGATGGTATACCACCTATTGAACACTCCAAATATGACGGATGGGTACATATCCTCTATAAAGAGTTTAATGCTCTCAATGCGGTTGTTCTTAAAAATCGGGACTGGGGCAAATACAAACTTCTCGGTGCGTATGCTGCTAGTAATGAAGCAGAATTTTTTGCGGTTGTCACAGAGCGTTTTTTCGAATCTCCTGTTTCTTTGAAGCGACATTTTCCAGAACTGTATCATGAGTTTGCAAGTTTTTATGAAATTGATACAGCAGAACTTTTAAAGTAAAATTTGAAGCTTCAACAATGCCGAGAGGAGCAGTGCTTCTGTATCGGGTGAACCTGTCGATTTCATTTTTAGCTCTGTATCAAGAAGAAGATTTAATCCCTTTTTATAGGCATCAAACGAAATCTTAGTTGAAAGAGAAGCTTTTTCTTTTACGATAAAATCAGGGGGCTTGTATCCGAGAACGAGAATTGGATCAGCAACACCGTGAAGTTTTATCGTGGTGTTAAACAAATACAACTCCGTCAAAAACTTGCTCAATGACGTAAGAATATAGACTTCCGCAACCCCCGATTCCAAAAGCATCTGAATATCGTCTAAAAATGGTTTCTTCTCGATTACTTTAGTAATAAAAGCATCCAACTTAATTTCACTCAACCCATACACGTGTTCATCAATATCACGAACAGTGATCGGTTTGTTTAAAATGGAGAGCTTTGAGAGTTCATTGCACGCCAAAGAGAGATCATTGTGGTGTATATCAAGAAGATGAAGCGTTGCTTGATTATCAAGTTGAACTCCTATTTTTTGAGCCTCTTGAGCTAAAATGGTTCGTGCTTCGGATGCGTAGGGGTTATAAAAACGGACAGAGCCTGTATGGGTTCCTTTGAAAGCAGTATCCACGCTTTTGACATCGTCACCGACGTAGCAATAAATAAACGTATTATCCGAATTTTTCCCTACTAAATCCACAAAAACATCGAGCTCTGCTTTGGGAATTTTTTTCTCATGCTTGATAATCAGAAGATTCTGATCCCCAAAGAGTGACCCTTGAGAAAGATGCGCTTTCGCTGTCGCAAAATCATACTCATCATGGTACATACTCAACACCGAAGCCCCTTCAATGCGTGAGAGAGCCGTGGCATAACGATCAATAAAAAAATGGCTCTCGCCAAAAAGTGCCATCGCACGGGGGGCGGTTTTTTTTTGTAAATGGCGGTCTAGGTCTTGGCGGGTCATTGATTTACTGTTCCTGACTTGTTTTTAAATCGTTGATTGATACATCGTTTTGCATCGTTTGAAGTACCAATAAAAGTTCAGAAATATTATTTTGGCAAATTCCATAAATCATTTCAGCATCCAAATCAAAATAATGGTGACTGATGAAATCTCTAATTCCTTTAATTTTCTTCCATTCAATTGTTGGATAAAGTAGCAAAAGCGTGTGATCCGTAATTTTATCAATATTTTTTAGACTTTCACCAATGGCGATAAGTTTCATACAAATACTATCGAGTTTTTCTTGCCCTGCTTTTGTATCCATAAAATCATCAACACACGTGGCATATATACATCTCTCTTGAACAATCTCAATTGACTCTATAATCTGGTCGAGTATTTCTATCACTAAAACTTTATCATACATAAATAGCCTCTCTTAAAATCCTATTTTTTAAAGAGAGATTCATTTTATCTCTCAGTCTGATAACATCAACTTTGGTATGAAATCTATTTTCTAATGTCTCTTTAAAATCATACAGAACAAAATAATCGCTCAGTTGTGTCTCAATAGCAATATCAACATCACTATCTTCGCGATTTTCCCCTCGGGCATACGAGCCAAACAGTGCCATTTTAGAAATTTGATATTTACTTTTAAACTCATCTTGGTGCAGTTTAAGATAGTGTAATATTTCTTCTTTTAGCATGAAATACCTTTTGCTATAAACGTGACCAATTGGAGTTTTTGTTTATTCAATAAATTTATTTTCATGCGAAAACTTCATTAGTAAGTGCTCTATTATTTAGCATCGCGAGGCTTATTTCGTTACCGTCAATCTTAACGACTTTATTGAACAAAATTCCAAAGATTTGCTTTTCACTTCTTCCATTTGCTTCAAGTGATTGTTTTTCATCCAAAAGTACTATTTTTAACTTTGAGATTATGTTATTAAATGAAACCTTAGGATAATTCATGTCTCGAGACTCAATATTAGCACGTATGGTTTTTAAGTACGGATATTTGGACAAATCATAATGTACATCACAGTCCCTGCATTTGTATGAAACATCAGAAAGCTCTTGCATCCATTGCCCACATTTATAGCAAAAATATTCCGCTTTCTCTAAATGTCCAGAATTGTTACCTATTTTTTGCATCAAGTCGGTTGGTATAGAGACACCATTCTTCAATAAATTATCCCGCCTACGTTCAAACATAGCATGAGAACAACAGCTTCCGCATGTATGGCAAATATACAATCCATTTGCACATTTTTTAGATTCCCTGCTATCTATTATGGCATTACATTGTCCATTTAGACAATGATTTAAATAAACCACCTTCTCACGCAATCCACACTGTTGATTAATACATGAAAATCTGACAACAGAATAGGCGGAAGCAATTGAAGTTTCGACTGGATATAGTACATGCTCACACTCAGTACAATACATTTTTTCTAAAAGTTTTTGAAAACGATTTAAGATAGTAACAAATTGAATATATAACCCATTTGCAACTGTTGCTACACCAGTATTTTCTTCAAGGGATAGTCCTAAAATATTCACGAAATCATAAAGAGTATATTTTTGCCAATCCTCAGTGCTATGTAAATGAATATTATTCTGATAACATCTACCACCAGCACACCACCAAAATTTCATTCCAGTGCTTGAATCAGGTACTTTTGCCTCTACTCCAGAACAAAATGCAATATCAGTAGGTTTGCTTTTTTTATCAAGATAAATTTCAACTAAATGGCTATTGTCTTGGAAAATATTTTCAGATTTTATAAGAAATCTATGTTGTTTAGCAAAAGTCATAAGCTCATCACTATGCCTTAGAGGAACTCCCCAATAATTAGTATCTGAATTGTATTTTGAACCAGGAATCTTTTTAATTGCCTCTACAATGTCTTTAATGTAATCAAATGCTACTTTAAAATAGTATTTTTCCTCACCATTAGAGGTAATAAATTTTTCTTTTGTTATCGTTCCATTCGTTCGGTCTGAAATTCTTATCCGACCTATTCCTTCACATTTATCAAAGTAATGGTCAATTCGAATTTTTCTTGATTTATCACTTCCGATTGAATTTAATACAGTCCTTATGAGCTCTTTTTCGGCTATAAATTTTCCTTTATTTTGAAAATTATAGAGAATATTAGCAATAAGTAGTGTTGAAACATCGATAAGATTTTCGTGACTATTAATAGCATTAATAATATTTTCACTAAGAAAAACTCCCATGTCTTCGGCAGTAAAATTTAATTTAGATTGTGCACGTAGATGAAAAAGTTTTTTCATCAATAATACTTGATTTTCAGGTGAATAATCTATTAAATTGTTATGAATAATTTCAATGAATAGTTCAAAAATAAACTCACCTTCTAATATGTTTTCTAAGTCACATATTATATTTTCAAGTAAAATTTGTTCTTTGGAATATGATAGAATTAGCCATGTAATCTTATCAATTGTTGGATGTGATTTTAGTTTTTCGTATAAATGAAGAGTAATCTTTTGAATATTTTTTTCTATATCAATAAGCCTTAGTGCTGATGTCTCTATATAGCCTGCTTCCCACGCATCAAATATAAAAATTGAATCATCACTTTCTTTAATTCTTGTTCCTAATTCTTTATTGATTATTTCATTTATTATTGATTGATTATTTATCACATTTAGGAGTTCTCTGGCTTCCGCAAGAATATTTTGTGATTCAACTTTTGCAACAATACTTTGGACTTTCATTTTGGTATATTCAAGCAAAGAATCTATTGTCAATCCATAATTAATTAACTTATAAATTAATTCGGAATTATTTTCTTCTAATAGTGCTTTGTAGATATTTATCACATCTGGATGTGATATTAATTTTTTAAATAAAGTGATGTTGAATTTTGGAATATTCTCTTTGATTACCTCTAATGTCAAATCATCAGTATTAAGAAAACCTTTTTCCCATACATCGAATATGAATATCGAATCATCACTATCTTTTATTCTTATTGCTATTTCTTTGTTAACTATCTCTTTTATCGTTGATTGATTATCCAATGCATTTAGAAGACTGCTTACTTCCGCAATAATACTTTTTGTTTCAATTTCTGAAATAATCTTTTTAACTTTCAGTACAGCATACTCAATCAATGAATCATTTGCCATTCCATGATTAATTAGTTCATAAACTAATTTAAAATCATTTCGCTCCAAGAGCATTTTATATATATTGATAATATCTGGATGCGATATTAATTTTTTAAATAAAATAATATCTAATTTTGAAATATTCTTTTTGATTACCTCTAATGTTAAATCATTGGTATTAAGAAAACCTTTTTCCCATAATTCAAATATAAAAAAATTATCATCAGGTGTTTCTTGTGCACGGATAGAAGCACTATTTTGAATTAATTCATTCGCTATAAAGTCTTTATCAAAATATTTATACAGTTTTTCTATAAAATCAAAAAAATTATCATTAGTTACTTGATAAAGCTTATTTTCCAAAACTGTATTAAAATGTGTAAAAGAAACTGGATTTTGTTTAAAGATTATATTCACTAATTTAGTGGATTTATTGTTGGGCTTTACTGCAATTGCTAATTTTCCATGATGTTGGATTGTAAGCTCATACAGAAGTTTAAAATCCTCTACTGAATAATTGAAATAGCGACACTGCTTGGCTGTAATTTTCCCTCGTTCAAATACAACATCAAAAACTAAAGGTAATGGATTGTTTTTAAAATCAATCGTGCTTTTATCTGACCAATTTTTTATATGAATAAAAACTTCATCATATTCTTCTTTCTTAATTGAGTTATCTTGGTCACTTTGAATATAAATAGTAGAATCCATTGTTGATATAAGACCGTATCCTTTTTCTTCAGAATACCATTGAAATATACCTATTTGCTGCATAACTTTATTCCTTTTCAATCTCCGTAAAATATTCCAATTAACTTTTGAAATATTTGTATACCACTCAGTCTGCATTCCCAACGAGGACATTACAAACGAGAGAAAAATTATTGCTAAGAAATAGTTATTCTTCTTTTAGCTCATCATTTTTATTTTTCTTTCTATCATCTTTCGTTAGTCCTGTAAAAGCTGTAATAGCTCCAAGTATTGTGACGCCTATTACAGTAGCTGCTATCTTAGGATAATCCATTATTGCGAATATTACTGCTAAAATTCCAAGGAAAACTAAAGCTAATAAAGCGTAATTTTGTCCTTTTTCTTTAAAACTGTATATTCTTTCTAATTCACTAGCTCTAATATCTTGCTCATTTTCTTCAAGTTCAATTAATGCCCTATCATTTTCAATATCTGCTTCAACACGTTTTTCAATTAATGCAAATAATCTATTGGGTAAGGAAGGATCTATAGCGGAATATTTTCCAATTTCATCAGCAGAGGGGAAAGGAGTTACGGTAAGTTGATGTTTGTGATCATGTTCATGCCTATGAGCATGAAGATTGAGTGACATATCCTGTCTCTCTTTCTTTTTTAACTCTCGGCTTTGTTTCCTCAGCTCTTGTTTATTCAATTTGGAACTGCCATTTCTTTACGCATTGCGTTGGCTACTTTTGCACTTGACTTATTCAAGTTTATATTAGTATCAGTGGATACGTTCGCTGAATAAGATCCTGATTTCTTCGAATATTTTTTAGTTATAACGCGACGCCCACTGATGTCAAATACGCTATAAAAGCCTTCGAGAAACCATCGTATTTCTCTACTCATGCTTTGTCCTTATTTGTGGTGCGGAATAATACCACACGATCAACACTTCTATAGTGCACCTTTTGGTACTTTAACATACTTTTGACAACAGTTTGCAGTATTTTAGTTATTATGGTTCTTGATATTTACCAAATTACACACTAGTTATCCATTTCCTTATCAACTCTCCCGACAAACGACCCAACAATCTTCGCCATCGCCAAATCAGTACTCTCAATTTTGACCATAATATCATCAAACAATATCAATCCAAAATGTTCCGTAACGCTCACTTTTACCCCTGTAATCACATCGTGAATTTCGGCGATAACTCCCTCTTCGGTACGCATTACGCGGGCTTTGAAGGTTTGACCGATGACGGTTCCGGCCCATCGTGCGAATTTACGTTCTTGGAAGCGGATTTCGATGTCGCTGGCTTCACGTTCTTTTTCGCTGATGGAGGTACACAACGATTCGATATTTCGCAAAACGTAAGAACCCTCTTCGGTATCCCCCGCTTTGATCGCTTTGAGCAATCTATGGACGATGAGATCGCTGTAGCGGCGGATGGGGGAGGTGAAATGGGTGTAGCGTTCAAAACCAAGTCCGAAATGCCCTGTGTTGTAGGGGGCGTAACGGGCTTGCATTTGGGCGCGGATGATGAGGGTGTCCACTTCGCTGATTATCTCCCTTTTTTCGGCTTCGGCTTGGATGGCGGTGATGGTCTCTTTGATGGAGCCTTGGAATTCGACGAAAATACCGATACTGGCGAGTTCCGTATAGAGAGCTTGAAGTTTCATGGCACTTGGGGGCTCATGGATACGAAATACCCCTCGCTCATACAGGGATGCCGCCGCTTTGTTGGCAAGAAGCATACAATCTTCGATGAGGGCGTGAGAAGGGGTTTCGATGGCGAATTCAGTAGAAACGATATTTTGCTCTTCATCAATACGCATCTCCAATTCACTGGAACGGAAATCATACCCTTTAATCATCCGCTTTTCTTTGAGTTTGGCGGTCAATTCGTTGAGTTGTGGGATATACTCAAGGACGAGTTTCTCTTTCTCCGTTGTTGCTGTGAGATTGCCTGCCAAAAAGAGGTCAATATCTTCATACGTAAAACGGCGATGGGAGTGGATAAGAGATTCGTATAGATCAGTCGAAACCACCTCGAGTGACTCAGGATCAATTTTCATCTCAAAGGTATAAGCGAGACGATCAACGAGGGGTTGCAGGGAGCAGAGCGTTTCACTCAAGATACGTGGCAACATCGGGATAGAGCGGTGAGGAAGATAGATGGAAAAACTACGATAAATCGCCTCCGCATCAATCGCTCCAAAAGGGTGAACGTATTCACTCACATCGGCAATGGCGACATAGAGGGTGTGAGTTTCGGGAATATAACAAATAGCATCATCATAATCTTTGGCAGTAACAGGATCGATAGTACAAAACGGGAGATGACGCAGATCACGACGGCTGGGATAATCGGAGGCGTTTACCTCTTTGGGAAACGATGCTGCCATCTCCAAAACATCCTCTTCGAATGGGTCGTGTTTATTGTAGAGGGCAAGGACGATTTTCTCATCCACTTTGGGATCACTAAGATTACCTAAATAGGCGGCGATGGTTCCGCTTTGGTTATTGATTTGATAGATGGAACCTTCTTCTGTTTGCTCTAAATCAATCAGGGAAAGGGGGATATTTTGAGCCGTACGGATATCGTGCATTTCTAACTGACCATTTTTAGAGGTGAGCAGTCCAACGCTAAAAGTTTCGCTTCGCCCAACAACGATGATAACTTTGGCGCTCGGACCTCCCCGTTTTCCAAGAAGTCGTTGCGCAATGACAAGATCCCCCGCTTTGGCTCCGTTGAGATAGGAAACATCAATAAAGTGATCGCGAACACTTTCCCCGATAGTTTGTAAATACGCACCTGACGCTTGGACGTTAGAAACAATGCCTGCACGGTATTGAGAGGTAAACTGGAATTTTCCCTCGTCAAACGAGAGAATTTTCAAACTGTGCCACTGATTGATGAGTTCTTGCTCATCTGGGGCAATATCTTGTTGGAATAGTCCATGGGTAAGACGAATTAGGAGTGATTTCATACTAATATTATATCTGTAAATCGTTACTATGATAGAATAACCCCTTGAAATTTTAAAAAAGGTGAAAAACATGACACAAGAAGCTATTTTAAATCAATTGGGATATGCGCCAAATGAGGCATTAGGTGAGCAACTTGCTCGTATTGAAGCTAATACGGTAGGGTTTGAGAAAATTGTAAAACACATCATGGACTTGCATGAAGCCCTTAAAACTGATAAATCGTACGTAGCGATGTCCAATAGCAATAATTATTTTAAGATCAAAATTGATACCGATAATGCGGTAGCTTCGGCAGAGGCTCAGGAAAAAATTAATCATTTTGCCGATAAATACAAAGTACAACTTCAGAAAGTGGATGGGAAACAGACGTTTTATATCGTAGGTTTTGCCGCGTAATGTCCACGGAGCCCATGACACCACGAGGGTACGATGAACTCTTACGGGAGTTCAAATATCTCAAAGATGTTGAAAAGCCGCACGTGAATGTCGAAAAACAACGGGCGGCAGAGCTAGGAGATCGAAGCGAAAATGCGGAGTATCATGCGGCAAAAGAGAAGCTTCGCCATATTGATAAGCGGCTCTTTTATCTCAATAATATGATTGAAAAAGCACAGATCATTGATCCTCAACTTCTCGATCACTCTCGTGTCCATTTTGGGGCAACGATTACGATTATGGATATAATTTCAGAAGATGAAGTTGTTTACTCTATTTGCGGAACATTAGAGAGTGAGCCTGAAAATGGTTTGATCTCCGTTCATTCCCCTTTGGCACGTGCGATGTTGGGTAAACGGGAAGAGGATGAATTTAGTGTTTTGCTTCCTAATGGGAAAAAGAGCTATGAAGTTCTCTCGATTGGCTACTGTGATATTTTTGAATTGAAGAAAAATCATCGTAATGAAAAAGATTTTGGGTTTCACTAAGGAAAAAAATGAGTTTAATCGGTCGCCAACCTATTTGTGATGAGCAGTATACAATCGTTGGATATGATATTCTTTTTAGAGATGAAGATGTAATAGCGGATAGTTCGGATATTTCTATATCTGTATCCGTATTGGATCGAATTTTGAATAGATTCGGGGTTGAAAATGTTCTTGGGGGCTATTTAGGATTTCTAAAAGTTGATATGGAATTCTTGAAAAGTGAAATGGTTACTAATATTCCCCAAAAAGATTTTATTCTTATGATTTTAGAGACATCCCTTTTTCAGCCTGAATTGGATGCTAGGCTTAAAGAACTATCACAACAAGGGTATCGCTTTGGGATCAACAGTTGTGTCCCATCCCCAGAGATCATGGATCGTATAGGTTCCTTGCACGAGTGGCTAGAATATATACGGATTGATACCATGAATAACACTTATGGAAACGGTTCCTTTAAGGAGCTTCAAGGGATGAATCAGAAGCTTATCGCGCTTAAAGTTGAATCACTGGAAGTTTTTGAAGAATATAAAAGTTATGGAGTTGATTATTTTCAAGGGTACTACATTAAGAGACCGTATACTATTGAAAATGAGTCGCTTTCTATGTCTCAAGAACAGGTTCTAGCGGTTTGGAATTTATTGCAGCAAGATACAGATATAGGTGAGATTGTCCCTAAAATAGAGCAAAATCATGCGTTGGTACTTCAATTGATGCAGTTTATCAACTCATCGTATTTTTCGTTTACCTCCTCAATCACTTCCGTTCAAAAAGTAGTTTCTCTTATGGGGCGTAAAGCGCTTAGTAATTGGCTACTATTGATGCTTGTATCCCATAAATCATCGGGTTCATCAAGTAGTCATCCTCTTTTACTTATGGTGATTAATAGAACGGAAATTATTACGGGGCTGTTGAAATTGAGTAATTCCAACTGTAATCGTGGGGATATGGATACAGCTTATTTAGTAGGAATGCTTTCCTTGATACATCTTTTTTTAAATATGAATCATCGAGAATTTTTGCGTAAACTTCATGTTTCAGCTGAAATAGAAGAAGCAATGTTCGAAGCACAGGGGAAATGGGGAGAACTTTTGACAATAACACGCCACATTGAGAATATGGATGTTGATTCAATTAAACCTTTTGTTCAACAGTATAAAATAGATGCCAAGCAGATGAATCAGTTGGTGGTTCAAGCGATGGAAAAAGTAAATGCTTTTGATACAATGCTTCAAAATCAATTTTAAAACGATTTCCTCTCTCTTTTAAGAGAGCTAACCCTTTCCCTTTGCTATAATCGTACCAATATTATTACCACTTTAAGGAACCTGCCGTGAGCCTCCCAGATATTGAAACCGTACTTAAACAACATAAACTTTCCCAAGATGATTATACTCATATCAAAAAGATTCTCGGACGTGAGCCGAACCTCGTTGAAATCGGTATTTTTTCCGCTATGTGGAGTGAGCATTGTAGTTATAAATCGTCTAAAAAATATTTAAACGGTTTTCCGACGAAAGCACCGTGGGTGATTCAGGGCCCGGGTGAAAATGCAGGTGTTATCGACATCGGTGGCGGCTATGCGGCTGTATTTAAAATGGAGAGTCATAATCATCCAAGTTTTATTGAGCCGTATCAAGGGGCTGCTACGGGTGTGGGCGGAATTATGCGTGATGTATTTACGATGGGGGCGCGACCTATTGCGAACCTTAATGCTCTTCGTTTTGGGAATGTCCTCAATAATGATGCTATTGGTGCGCATCAGCGTTATCTCGTACGCGGTGTTGTATCGGGCATCGGCGGATACGGTAACTGTATGGGCGTTCCAACCATCGGGGGTGAGACGAGTTTTGACGAGTGCTATAACGGTAATATTCTTGTTAATGCGTTTACTCTTGGGTTGGCAAAAAGCGATGAAATTTTCTACGGTAAAGCGGAGGGGATCGGTAATCCCGTTATTTATGTAGGATCTAAAACAGGGCGTGACGGTCTTGGTGGTGCGGTTATGAGTTCGGACAGCTTTACAGAAGCGTCCAAAGGGCTTCGTCCTACGGTACAAGTGGGTGATCCGTTTACCGAAAAACTCCTTCTCGAAGCGTGTTTAGAACTGTTCAAAACCGATTACGTCGTTGGTATCCAAGATATGGGAGCAGCTGGTCTTACCTCAAGCTCATTCGAGATGGCTGGACGTTCAGGAAGCGGGATGATTATGCATCTTGATAAAGTTCCTGCCCGTGAAGAGGGGATGATGCCGTACGAATTTATGCTCTCTGAATCGCAAGAGCGGATGCTTATTTGTGCACGCAAAGGGACAGAGCAAGCAATCATCGATATTTTCGAAAAATGGGATCTTGACTGCGCCGTTATCGGTGAAGTAACGGCGACGGGGAATATGGAGCTTTTCTGGCACGGTGAAAAATGTGCGGAGGTTCCTGTGGATCCTGTTAGCGAAGAGGCTCCTATCCTTGATCGTCCAGTCAGCCGTCCAACCTATTTGGATGAAATTGCAAAGGTAACCTTGGCTGATTTTGATGCGGTTGATAATCAAGTCGCATTTGAAAAATTGATCTCCTCTATGGAAGTGGTCGATAAAGGGTGGATCTATGGGCAATATGACTCGAAGGTACAAACCAACACGATCAAAAAAGGTGGCGAGCTTGACGCCTCCGTTATCCGTATCAAAGAAAATGGGGTAGCCTTGGCGATGAGTGCCGATTGTAACGTCCGTTATTGTTATATCGACCCAAAAGCGGGGGCTGCTGCTGCCGTTATCGAGAGTGGTCGTAATGTTGCTATGAGCGGGGCAACTCCAAAAGCGGTAACTGATTGTCTCAACTACGGTAATCCTGAAAACCCTGAAGTGATGTGGCAATTTGCCCAAGGGTGTATGGGAATCAAAGAGGCGTGTCTTGAGCTCAATACCCCCGTTATCGGCGGAAATGTTTCTCTTTATAATGAAACCAATGGAAAATCCGTTTTCCCAACCCCTGCAATTGCAATGGTTGGTGTCAATGAAGATCAACATAAAGTCCTCCTCTCAGCATTCCAAAAAGAGGGCAATAGCCTTTATTTAGTTGGAGATAGTCGTTCAGAATTTGGTGGCTCATTGTATATGAAAGAACTTTATAATGTTGTTGCGGGGACAATTCCTGCTATCGATTATGATAAAGAGCGTGCTCTATGGAATCTTGTCATCGAAGCTAATAAACAAGGGCTTTTGTCCTCTGCAAAAGATTGTAGCTCAGGTGGAGCAGCAATCGCATTGGCAAAAATGGCGTGTGTGAGTGGAAAAGGGATTTTGGCTTCAATGGATATTTCAGATTCTCGTGATATTTTTGCTGAAAGTATGTCCCGTGCGATTATCGAAGTGGCTCCTGAAAACGTTGTTGGATTTGAGGCGATGTTAGGAAGTTTGGCGTGTGAGAAAATCGGAGTCATTGGTGGTGATGTTTTCGCGATTAATGATGTTTCGATGAATTTAGCTGATATGCAAAAAGTGTATTACACTACGTTTGCGAAAGTTATTGAAGGGGATTTATAAGAATCCCGTTCGTACTGAGCTGGTCGAACTATGAACGCTCACCCTTCGACCAGCTCAGGGCGAACGGGATGATGTATTCCCAATCAAAGTTGGGAATGACGAGGTGATTACTCTTTCAATCTCTCGATTTTAGCACCCAATAAGCGTAATTTCCCCTCTAAGTCTTCATACCCACGATCCAAGTGATAAATGCGGTGAACGTTTGTTGTTCCCTCTGCTGCCATTGCTGCAAGGACAAGAGCGCTTGATGCCCGTAAATCCGTTGCCATGACATCCGCACCAAATAAAGGCGTTTCACCCATGACGGTAGCCGTATGACCATTTAACATAATATCAGCACCCAAGCGTTGAAGTTCACTGACGTGCATAAAACGATTTTCAAACAATCGCTCTTCGATAATACTTGTACCACTTGCCAAGGTTGCGAGGGCTAAAAACTGTGCTTGCATATCGGTTGGAAATGCAGGATATTCTTGGGTGATGATGTGAACGTGTTTTAGTTTTTCGGCTGGATGAATGGTCATTGTTGACGCGGTTATGTCGATTTTACAACCCATTTGCTCCAGTTTCGCCGTTACGGCATCGAGATGATCGTGACGTACTTTATCAAGGGTGATAGTTGAATTGGTAATAGCTGCCGCACACAAATATGTTCCTGCTTCGATACGATCAGGGATGATTTCAAAATCAACCATATCAATGGTTTCCCCCCCTGTACCAATAATAGTAAGCTCAGAACTTCCGATTCCGCTAATATCAATACCGCTATCACGGAGAATTTCACACAGTTGTACCACTTCAGGCTCTTTCGCACAGTTGACAAGAACGGTTTTACCATGCGCTAGTGCTGCTGCCATTACGATATTGGCAGTTCCCGTAACGGTGATTTTATCGAAGATAATATGCGCACCTTGAAGACCCTTGGGAGCAACTGCATTGACATATCCTGCATGAATAGTGATTTCAGCTCCCATTTGTTCCAACGCTTTGAGGTGAAGATCAATAGGACGTTGACCGATAGCGCATCCTCCTGGAAGAGAAACTTCACAATGTCCGAAACGAGCGAGTAGCGGTCCAAGGACGAGGATAGAAGCACGCATTGTTTTGACAATATCGTAGTTTGCCATTGTATGGTTTACGGTTGATGTATCAAGCTCTAAAACATGATTCTTAAGAGTTTGTGTCGCACCCAAATTTTCAAGAAGTTTAAGGAGCGTTTTGATGTCTGCCACTTCTGGGGTGTTGCTTAGGGTCACTTTGTTATGTGCCAATAATGTAAGGGTAATAAGGGGCAATGCCGCATTTTTTGCACCCGAAATAATAACGGTTCCGCTTAGTGTTGTAGGGCCTTGAATTTGTAGATAGTCCATAAAAATTCCCAAAGTAAAAAAGTCCGTTATTATAAGGTAATGTTGTTAAAATTACGGTATTTTGAGAAATGAGTTTGTATGTTAGTTTTTTTGGATACTGAAACAACAGGGTTGGAGCTTAGCGATCGACTTTGTTCCCTTGGTTTTGTCTATGATGATGAAACTCATTATGAGTTGATTAACCCCCTAAAAAAAGTTCCCCCCAGTGCAAGTGCACTTCATCATATCACCAATGAGATGCTCAAAGAGGCTCCCGTTTTTGCACTTTCGCAGAGTGAATCTAAGCTCAAAAAATTGAATAAATTAGAGAATATAGTAGTCTCTCATAATGCTCCATTTGATTTGGGAATGCTTCAAAAAGAGGGGGTGACATGGCAAGGTAGTGTTATCGATACTCTCAAATGTTCCAAGGCTCTGATGGATGATTTGGATGGGTATAGTTTGCAGTTTTTGCGTTATGAACTCAAGCTGTATCGTACCGAGGTGGAATTTTTCGATAAACATGGTGTTGAGATTTCCCCTCATCACGCTCTTAGTGATGCGTTGCATGCAAAGATGATTTATGAGTATCTTTTGGAAATGGTAGAAGAAGAGGAACTAATTGCCCTCTCCCAAAGCCGACTTCTACTCTCCAAACTCCCTTTTGGCAAATACGCCAAAAAACGGATCGAAACGGTTGCCCTCAAAGATCCCATGTATTTGAAATGGATGCTGGGGAGTTTGATGGACATGGATGACGATTTGCGTTATAGTATCGAATATTATCTAAGGAGCATCCCATGAAAGTAGCTATTGCATGTGAATCTCCTTTGTTGCAACGCTCCTTGGAACTTTTTTTGGAGGGGTATTTAAGTTCACTTCGTCATTGTGATATTGTCGTACGCGATCATATTGTCCCCGATGATGGGCGGTTATCGTTGCTCATTGGATCTTCTGAAAATGTTGATCTCCTAAAACCTTTCTCTAAAGGAGATCTGTTTCGAAGGTTACACGAAAAGATTGATCTTGCCAAAGATGAAATTCTTATCAATGAGTGTAGTATCCCTCACGTTGAGAATGAAGAAAAAGTAGATCTTAATATTTTGGAGCGTCATATCGAAAAGCTTACCCAAGAATATCAGGCAAATATACTCAAAGCAATAAAGGCATTTTATGAAAAATAATTCACCATTAACCAAAAAAATTGTTGCAGGAAAGTTTAAGGGGAAGAGTTTAAAACTTCCTTCTAAAGAGACGACCCGCAGTTCGAAAATGATTGTTGTGGAGTCATTTTTTAATACGATTCAGTTCGACGTTATTGATTCAGTTGTTGTGGAAGTTTTTTCAGGAAGCGGTTCGATTGGTCTTGAAGCCCTCAGCCGTGGGGCAAAAAAAGTAATTTTTATGGAAAAAGATCGTGATGCGATAAAAGCGTTGCGAGAGAATATTACCCAAACGGATCCAAGGGCGTGTGAAGTGCTTGAGGGAAATAGTTTTGCGACGATAGCGCAGGTTCAAAAAAAACTTGAAGGTTTGAGAGAGAGTGCTTTTTTCTATATTGATCCCCCTTTTTCGATTCGTGAGGGGATGGAAGATATTTATCAAAAAACTCTTCTTCTGATTACTTCGTTACCTTTAGATGCAGTACGTCTCATTGTAATCGAACACATGAGTGGACTTGAACTCCCCGAAACAATCGGAGAATTCAATCAAATTAAAGCCAAAAAATTCGGAAAAACTACTCTAAGCTACTACGCGTAAAAAACTGGAATACCTTTTGCTTTATCCTTTGTAGTTTCAAAGGATTTGAATGAAAAAGTTAGCTCTTTTATGTGCTCTTATCGTCTCATTACACGCAACGCGTATCAATGAGGTCGCCAATATTGTTGGAGTGCGTGACAATCAAATTATCGGATATTCTCTTGTTGTCGGTTTGAAAAAAACAGGTGACGGTACTACTTCAAAATTCACCCTTCAATCCATTGCCAATATGCTCAAAGCGATGAATATTGATATGCTTCCTACGGATATAAAATCCAAAAACGTTGCGGCAGTTGTCGTAACAGCTAAATTTGCCCCTTTTGCCCGTCAGGGAGATGCGTTTGATGTGACAGTATCCTCTATTGGGGATGCGAAATCGCTGGAGGGGGGGACACTGCTTATGACTCCTCTCAAAGGGGTCGATGGGAAGATATACGCACTAGCGCAAGGACCTGTGAGTATCGGCGGAAAAAATGAAAAAGGGGCTGGTGCTGATTCTCACCCAACAGCAGGGATGGTCTACGGAGGTGGTTTAGTAGAGCGCGAAATTGCCGATGATCTTGCCCACAAAGAGACGGTAACCCTCTCCCTAAAGATGTCTAATTTCGCGAATGCGTTGGCAATCCAAAACTCTATCAATAGCCGTTATGGTAGTGATACTTCCAGTGCGATTGATTCACGTACGATTATTTTGAAACGCCCAAAAAATAAAAGTATGGTTGAATTTATCGCAGATGTTGAAAATCTTGGTATTGATTATGTACAAGAACAAAAGATTATTATCAATGAGCGTACAGGGACAATTGTAGCGGGGGTTGATATTGAAATCAAGCCTGTGATGATTACGCAAGGGGACATTACCATCAAGATACTCGCTCAAGATACCGTAAGTAATCCAGCAGGTGCAGTTGCTATGGACAAAGCGTTAGTCATTGGGCTTAATCAAAATGAAGTCTACACCCAAAAAGGGACAACGACAGTTGCGAACCTCGCCCGATCCCTTCAAAAACTAGGGGCAACTCCCAAAGCGATGATCTCTATTTTCCAAGCGATGAAGAGTGCAGGGGCTATCTCGGCAGAACTGGAGGTCATCTAATGGAAGTTTCTCCCCTTACCTATCAAAAGCAAGCGCCTACTATTGGAACGAAAGATGGGGATAAGTTATTACGGGAAAAAACGGATCAGTTTGAATCTATTATTGTTAAAATGATGTTGGATGAAGCGATGAAAGATGAAAAGAATGTTTTTAGTACGAATGACCCCGGAGATAAAATTTTCAAATCAATGTACCGTGAAGAACTATCCACTGTCAGTGCAGGGGGATTTGGATTTTCTCAAATGTTATTTGAACACCTTAAACAAAAAGAGGTAAAAGAATAAAACATTAAAAGAATTATCATTTTTGCCGATAGTGTCATAATGAATATTATAAGCACGAAGATAGGGATTTAAAATGATTTCAAGCGTTAACAGTTCGATGGTACGAGGGGCGTATCAAGATCAGCCACTTAAAACAAAAGATCAAGAGAGATCCTCACAAATATTGAGTAAACAAGGTGATACAAGCCGAGTCGATCAGCTTAAAAGCTCGATTGAGAATGGGACGTATCGGGTTGATATAGAATCGTTAGCTAAGCGTATTGCGAACGAGTTAACATGAATTAGATAGGAGTTTACGATGTTGTCTTTCCAACTTCAAAGTGCAATTAAAGAACTGGATACCTTAATAGCGCTTTCGCTTGAAGATATTGAAAATATTAAACTGGCGGAACACAATCCTCAATTTGAGCGTTTGAGTATCAAAGAGGAAAAAATTAAAAGTTTTGAAAATAAAAAAGCGATGATTGACTATGAAATCGGGAAACTTATCGCTAATAATCCCGCTAAGCCTCTTTCAGAACTTTTGGACAATGAACAACATCAACAACTCGAAATTTTCAAAGAACGACTTGCAACATTACGTCAGGTTAATCAACAATACGCAAAAATGGTTTTGAGTGTCGGAGCATTTTTTAATAGCTTGCTAGAGAAAGTTCTTCCTACTCAAATGGATGGCTATCATCGTAGTGCCTCAAGTCGTACCTCATTTTTAGAAGTAAGAGTCTAAAATGGGATCAATTTTTAATGCACTTAATATTGGCTACAGTGGACTTAATGCAGCACAAATTGCTATTGATACGACGGGGCATAATATTTCAAATGCTGAAACAGCGGGGTATAGCCGACAACGTGTTGTGACCTCTGCCGCCACCACGGCTAATAGTACGTTCGGTACGGTTGGCAATGGAACACAAGTGGCGCAAATAGCTCGTGTCTTTGACCAATTCGTTTTTGACCGTTACGCAACTACTTCTCAAAATAAACAAAATTCTGATACCTTAAAAAGTAATCTTCAAGAACTCTCTACCTATTTCCCCGATCTTCAGAATGTAGGGATTAAAAATGATCTTCAAAGCTATTTTAATTCATGGCAATCATTTTCCAATAATCCAAGTAATACAGCGCTAAAAGTTGATTTAGCACAAAAAACACAAACTCTTTCCGATCATATTAGTCAGACTCGGACGCAAATTACCGATTTACAAAAATCACTTGATACTCAAGTAGGGGTCAATATTGATGAAGTGAATCGAATAGGTTCTCAAATCGCGAATATTAACAAATCGATCAATCAAGCAGAAGCAGGGGGCGGTAATAACGCGAATGACTTGCGGGATCAGCGCAATCAGCTTGAACTGTCAATGACGAAATTAATTGGTTCCAAAGTAATGAATGGGCAAGTTAATACAAATACTAGTGTGGATAGTAACATTGCTGTTGCAAATGGAAGTTATTCGATTCAAGTAGGAGGATTTAATCTCGTAGACGGTGCAAGTTTTCATCCGATAGGCATGGATAATACGAAAAATGCAGGTGGATATAATGATCTCTATTATGAGCGTCAAGATGGGGTTAGAATACCAATAGCTGGTAATATTTCAGGGGGGAAAGTCGGGGCATTATTGGAGCTTCGTGGATCTACTATTGGTTCGAATGGAGTATTCGAAAATGGTTTTTTGCAAGAAACACTTAATAATATGGATACGTTTGCGAAAGGGGTAATTGAATCAACAAATAGTATTTATGCTCAGAGTGCAACGGATAAAATGAGTTCAAATCCTCTCTCTTTTACCGATACACAGCCTTTGCTTAGCTCGGGTGAAAACTTCAAAGCGGGAACGTTTAATGTAGTAACCTACGATATAAATGGGAATGAAACAGCCCGTCGTGCAATTACTATTGATGCAAATACAGTGATGGATAATGCAGATCCTACCAATCTTCTCCCTGATGGAACTCCTAATAGTATTATTGGACAGCTTACCGCACTCAAAGATGATAATAAAGACAATAATGCACTCAATGATATTAGTAATATGCTTACCCCTAGTTTTACCACTTTGCCCAGTGTATTAAGTATTGGTGTATCAAATGCCTTCGCATCACAGGGGTTTACTTTTGCGATTGAAGATAACGGTACTAATTTTGCAGGGGTAACGGGAATCAACCGATTTTTAGATGGTTCAAGTGCTAAAGATATAATGTTAAAATCAGAGTTTAAAAATGACCAAACACAAATAAAAGGTTATAAATCTCCAGCAAATGGTGATAGTCAAATGGCATTGGATATGGTGGGATTGCAATTTCAATCCATTGATTTTAAAAGTGGATTGACTACTAATAGTGATACGGCTTACGGCTATTTTGATTCATTAGCGACTAAAGTCGGGACAAAGACCAACGCAGTACTCTCCAATAATGATGCGATTACGGCACAATTTAATGCGATACAGCAAGAGCAAGATTCTGTGAGTAAAGTGAATATTGATGAAGAGATGGCGAATTTGATCCGTTATCAAACTTCATACGGTGCAGCGGCAAAGATAATTACTACGATTGATCAGATGATGACTACCCTTTTGGGCATTAAGTCGTAATGTTCCGATTAAGTCTCCTCTTATTGGGGTCTGTTCTCTTATTTTCATTTTTTGGCTCGACTTTTTATGATATTGATCCGAGTGCATTGGATAAAAATGCTATTTTACTTCCTCCTAGTTGCACCCATTGGTTGGGCACTGATAGACTGGGGAGAGATATGATGGCACGATTGATGCAGGGGGGGCAAATATCTCTTATTATTGGTTTTATGAGTGCTCTTCTTGCTACCTTGGTGGGACTACTTTACGGTGTTAGTGCTGCGCTTCTTCGTGGTGGCTTTGATAAGCTCTTTGTTATTATCGTTGATTTATTCCTCACTTTTCCGACTCTATTTTTGCTTCTTACGCTCGTTAGTTATGTCAATGCGTCGATGTGGGTACTTATTCTTATCATTTCTATCACGGGATGGATGGGGACTGCCAGGCTTATTCGCTCAGAGAGTTTTGCTATTTCCTCTAAACCTTTTATCCGTATTTTGCACATAGCGCACGTTCATCCTCTCAAGATTATGATGAAGTATTACGCGCCATTGCTTGCACCCATTGTTTTGATTAGTTTTACATTTGGGGTAGGGGGGGCAATTTTAGCAGAATCTGGACTCTCATTTTTGGGTCTTGGAATTACCGCCCCTCAAATGAGCTGGGGAAGTATCCTTAGTTCTGGTAAAGAGGTGATTGATATTGCGTGGTGGGTGAGTTTTTTCCCTGGATTGATGATCTTTATTGTGACGTTTTCACTGATGAATATTTCGAATACATTGCAGGCAAATATGAACCAAAAAGAAGTGCATTAATTTAAATTATACCAAACTCGATACCGAATATAGGTTTTTTGTTTTGGGCGTGGATATTGAGAGTAGGC
This sequence comes from Sulfuricurvum sp., assembly GCA_041661705.1. Taxonomy (GTDB): domain Bacteria; phylum Campylobacterota; class Campylobacteria; order Campylobacterales; family Sulfurimonadaceae; genus Sulfuricurvum. The sequence continues at coordinate 43,768 of JBAZTZ010000006.1, read as the reverse complement.
GATTTCAATGGTCTCTTTCGTCGTATCGTCAAGAATCGCAAAACGGCTGTTCTTAAGATAATGAATATCAGAGATACTTCCATCAGGATGGAGATAAAATTCGATAGCATTACTCTCATCCACACGAAGATTATCAGGTATACGGGAGCGTCCATAGCGATCCAATACCGTTTGGGTAATACGTCTCATTACCTCTTGATTGTCCAAAATATATTTTTGCTCCCCTTGCGAGAGTTGACTAAACTTATCCCCATAAAGCTTCTGGATACTATCATTGACTTTCATCGTCGATTGTGTGGAGGGTTTAGAATCTGGATCCGATTGAGAGAGAATGTCATACAACCCTCGCTCTTTTTTAGGGGCAGGGGTATGATCTATGGATGCAACTGTTTTGGCGACATGATTCTCAAAAGCTTTTTTTGGTTCGCTTTGAACAGGAAGAGGTGGTGTTGGCTGTTGGGGGATAGGCAGTGGCTTAGGCTCAACTTTTGGTTTAGGTGGTGCTATGGGTGTCGGTGTTTTGAGCTGTTCGCCTTGAGGAATTGGGCGTGCTTTTGTTATTTGTTGGATCTCATTTTTTACGAGAGCTTCTTTCGCTGTTTTGGGTTGTTCTTTGAGCGAGACTTTAAAACGTGACTCCTCTTTTTTTTCTTTGTTGTGTGGCGTAGGAGTTGGGGTAACTTTCTCAATAAATGCAAGCAAGAGGACAACGAGAAGATGCACCAATACTGCGATAAGAAGTGCGTAAAATGAAAATGAGTTACGTCGTTGCATAGATTCCAAATTTTGAAGTGGTTTGTGCGGGAATTATAGCCAAATCATTGTAAATGACATTATCTAAGCTTAATTGCCGAACGGTTATAATAGAGCTTATTAAAACAAGGAAATTATGTATGAATATCGAACATTCTCAAGAAGCATTTGCAAAAGCCCAAGACCTTATTCCCGGAGGAGTTAACTCTCCTGTTCGTGCGTTTAAAAGCGTCGGTGGCATTCCGCGTTTTATCGCAAGCGGTGAGGGGGCGTATTTGATCGACATTGATGATAACCGTTATGTTGATTACGTTCAAAGTTGGGGACCGTTGATTTTCGGACATCGCGATGAGTCCATTGAAAAAGCCGTCATCGAAGCGGTCAAGCACGGGCTTAGCTTCGGTGCACCTACCGAGGCAGAGAGTGAGCTTGCGGAGCTTATTATCTCCATTTATGACTCAATTGAGAAAATTCGTTTTGTGAGCAGTGGTACCGAAGCGGTTATGAGTGCTATTCGTTTGGCGCGAGGGTATACAGGGCGGGATGATATTGTCAAATTCACAGGGTGCTATCACGGTCACAGTGATGCGCTTCTCGTCCAAGCAGGTTCGGGTGCAGCGACCTTTGGGACACCAAGCTCTCCCGGTGTTCCAGCGGATTTCACCAAACACACCCTTTTAGCCGAATACAACAATATTGAGAGTCTCCGTCAATGTTTTACCGATAGTGCTGGAATTGCCTGTGTCATCATCGAACCGATTGCGGGCAATATGGGTCTCGTTCCTGCGGATAAAGAGTTTTTGGCACAACTGCGTGCTGTGTGTGACGAATATGGAGCATTGTTGATTTTCGATGAAGTTATGAGCGGATTTCGCGCGTGTCTTCATGGAGCTGAGAGTATTACGGGGACGAAACCTGATTTGGTTACCCTTGGAAAAGTGATCGGTGGTGGTATGCCTGTTGGAGCTTTCGGAGGACGACGTGAAATCATGGCGTGTCTTTCACCAGAGGGGGGGGTATACCAAGCAGGAACTCTCAGCGGTAATCCTGTTGCGATGGCAGCAGGGCTAGCATCCATTCACAAGATTCAAACGAACGGTCGCGTGTATGGTATTCTTGAAACGAGAGCCAAACGGTTGATGAACGGATTTGCCGAAGCGGCACAAAAATATAACATTGGACTTCAAACCGACATTCGCGGATCAATGTTCGGATTTTTCTTTAGCGATGAACCCGTTACTAATTTTGCAGAGGCATTGAAAAGCGACACGACACGATTTGCCCGTTTTCACGCTGGCATGTTGGATAGCGGATTTTATTTCGCCTGTTCGCAGTTCGAGACAGGGTTTATTTGTACTGCGATTACCGATACGATGATCGAAGAGACGATTGTGGCGGCGGAAAGAATTTTTTCAGAGTTCTAAAAACACAAAAAGAGTAGGAATACCTACTCTAAATTATTGGCAGTGTTTTATCATCCACTCTACGCTCATCCGTACACCTGCACCTGTTCCACCATAGGTGTGAACATCATACGCACTTTCAGTATAAGCTGAACCTGCAATGTCAAAATGAACCCATTTCTCTTTCATATTCTCATCAATAAAATTATCTAAGAACAAAGCAGCCGTAATTGCTCCGCCGTATGGCTTGGAAGAGACATTTGAGACATCAGCAAGATCACTTTTTAGGAGTTTTTTGAGATGGCGATTGAATGGAAGAACCCCACTGTATTCACCACTTTCTTCAGAGGCTTCGATCCACTCTTGTTTGAGGGTAACATTATGTCCCATAACTCCTGTTGTATAGGGTCCAAGAGCAACCATACACGCACCAGTAAGGGTGGCATAATCGAAGATGAAATCACTTTTTACTTTTTCTTGAGCATAGCTTAGAACATCGGCAAGGACAAGTCGTCCTTCAGCATCGGTATTACGTACTTCGATGGTTTTACCGTTTTTGGCACGAAGGACATCATCGGGTTTATAGGCATTTCCACCGATCATATTTTCAACCGCTCCCACAAATGCGTGGACTTCGATATTAAGTTTAAGTTCGCTTACGGCTTTAATAATCCCCATCACGGCACATCCACCTGCTTTATCCATTTTCATCGTCACCATGGAAGTAGCACCTTTGAGGCTAAGTCCGCCACTGTCGTAGGTAAGACCTTTGCCCACAAGGGTGATTACCTTTTTAGGATTTTTGGGTTTATAGGAGAGATGGATAAGACGTGGAGGATTAATAGAAGCACGACCTACGGCGATCATCGCTTCCATCTGCTCATCTTGTAGACCATTGACATCGAGAATAGTACACTCTAGGTTATTTTTCTTTGCTAACTCTTGAGCCGTTACTGCCATTATTTGAGGGGTCATATCGTAAGGTGTTTGATTGACTAATGTACGGACAAAATTGGTTGCTTTTGAAACAATAAGGGCTTTGGAAAGAATTTTTTCAAGAACAGCAGAATCTAGGTCTGTCCCATCTCTCTCTTCATTTGAAAAAATAACGTCAACCAAAGAAGAAATTTTAGGTTCAGATTTGTAAGTATTAAAAGTGTAACTTCCTAAAATAATTCCTTCGATGAGTGCACGAAAATGAATTTGACCATATTGAGCTAATTTGAGAGAACTATAGGTGTAATTCATAGCGGTTTTAATCGCATTAGCGGTATTACTTCGGAAGAGTTCATCGCTAAATTCATTGATACCGCATACCATCATACGATGTTCATGAAGCGTGCAAAGCTGTTCATCTTCAGCTTTGAATCCTGCTTGTAATAAGAGCTCTTTATGTGGATGGGACACCAATTGCTGAGGGGTTATAAATTCAAGGGTTAGCTGCGCATCAATAGTAGCTAAAGGGGCATTAACGAGTTTTACGTTCATTGCGTTTCTCCATAAGTTTTGTTTCGATTCGGTTAAAAGTAAATGAGATAGCACCCACAATACTAAGCGCTAAGGGGATGGCAAGATACCAATGCGTTTTAATCCATCCAAGAATGGCTAATAACTCGTCTCCAAAATAATAAGCGGGGATAATGGTCATAGCTGCCCAAAAGATGGCACTGATAAAATTAACAAAGGCAAAATCGCGTGCAGAATACTTGGTTAAACCTATCGCCATAGGAATAGCGGTACGCATACCGTACATATAGCGTTGCACGAAGATGATTGGCCAACCGTATTTTTTTAGGAGAAGATGGGCAATTGCAAATTTACGGCGTTGTGTATGGAGCTTGGTATAAATATACGTTTTATTATAACGCCCGATATAAAAGTATATTTGATCGCCAACAAATCCCCCTAATGCACCAACGAGTAGAGCAATAGGAAGTATCATATCACCCGTATGAGACATAATCCCAGCCATAACAAGCCCAAGCTCACCTTCGAGGATACTCCATCCAAACAAGACAATATACCCGTATTCTTTAAGCCATTCTAAGAAAAGATGTTCCACTAAACCCCTTAGTTATCAAAATTTAAAAGCTCTTTGGCTTGAATCATGTCTTTGTCTCCGCGTCCTGAAATATTGACGATAATGAGTTTATCTTTAATATCTGACATCTTTTTCAAATAGGCAATAGCATGAGCTGTTTCAAATGCAGGGATGATTCCCTCAACACGACTAAGCCATACAAAAGCTTCCAACGCTTCCGCATCAGTAATATTATCATAGCTTATTGACCCATTATCTTTGTGAAATGCGTGTTCTGGCCCGATCCCTGGATAATCGAGACCTGCTGAAATAGAATGCGCTTCGAGAATTTGTCCGTCATCGTCTTGGAGGAGATAACTCATTTGTCCGTGCAATACTCCCGGACGACCCTTAAGGAGGGAACATCCGTGTTTGTCGGTCTCAACTCCAAGTCCTCCCGCTTCGATTCCGATACAGCGAACCTCTTTATCTTCAAGAAAGTGCTGGAATGTTCCGATGGCATTAGAGCCTCCACCGATACAAGCAATGACATAATCAGGTAAACGCTTCTCTTTTTCGAGAATTTGTGCACGGGCTTCACACCCAATGATTGCTTGAAAATCACGTACCATCATCGGATAGGGATGCGGTCCTGCAACCGTACCTATGATATAAAAGGTATCACGAGCGTGGGTGACCCAATGGCGTATAGCATCGTTCATCGCGTCTTTGAGCGTTTTAGAACCACTTTCTACTGCGTGAACTTTAGCCCCAAGTAGTTTCATCCGAAAAACGTTTAGCTCCTGGCGCGCCACATCTTTGGCTCCCATAAACACTTCACACTCTAGTCCCAGCAGTGCTGCAATGGTTGCCGTAGCGACACCGTGCTGACCTGCTCCCGTTTCGGCGATGACCTTTTTCTTGCCCAAGCGTTTTGCCATAAGTCCTTGCGCAATAACATTGTTAATTTTGTGCGCCCCAGTGTGGTTCAAATCTTCCCGTTTTAGGTAGATTTTAGCTCCTAGTTCTTCAGAGAGGTTAGCTGCAAAATAAAGGGGACTTGGACGACCAACGTAATCGGTGAGATACCCATCCACTTCACTCCAAAAGGTTTCATCAAAGCGAATCTCATTATACGCATTTTCAAGTTCTAAAAGGGCAGGCATAAGGGTCTCAGGGACAAAGCGTCCTCCGAAAATTCCAAAATGACCATCTACGGGATCAAAGGGGGAAGGTTTTGGGATGTACATTAGTCAACTCCTATTACAGTATATGTTGTTACAATTTCAGCCATTTTTCCTTGACCGCTTAAAAAATTAAGCCCCAGTATAAAACATGCTTCGACGCACTGTGCACCCACTTTGTTAATCAAACTTGCAGCGGCGAATGCAGTTCCTCCAGTAGCTATCAAATCATCAATGAGCAATACACGTGGAGAATCAACATTGGAAAATGCGTCAATATGAACTTCTACTTCATCAAATCCATATTCAAGACTATATTTTTCCGAAACGGTTGTATAGGGAAGTTTCCCTTTTTTACGGATAGGGACGAAACCAACTCCTAACATTTGAGCTAATGCAGCCCCAAAAATAAATCCACGTGCATCAATTCCCGCAACATGAGTAAGATTATACGATGCGTAACGTTGATGTAAATGACGCATAAGCAATCCATACGCCTCTTTATCGGCAAGCAGTGTTGTGATATCTTTGAAAACAATTCCCAACTTTGGGAAATCGTGGATATCACGAATAGAGTTTATCAAAATGGCTTTTTCGTCTGAAGTGAGTGTCATATCATTCCTTTTATATTAGTGCGTCAATACGCCCTTCAAGTTCTCGAATTTTATTTTGAAGACGATCCGTTTCAATACGGTGTTTTGAATTGCGCTGTTTGAGCATTTTGACTTCATTACGTAAATTATTGAGTTCTTCACTCAGAATATCAACATTACCCAACGCTCGTTGAAGCTGTATTTGATACTTCCGAATTAAAATTTCAGCTTCTCTCAACGTTAGCTTCATCATTTCATTGGAACGTTGTTCTTTGACGGTAATGCTTCTAAAATAGAACATTTTAACCAAGAAAACAAGCGCTACCATTGTAATAATAGTGAGAAGTGACCACTCTACAAACATAATTATCCTTGGATCGCCTCAATTTTATCCACACGACCACAGTGACGCCCACCCTCAAATTTCCCTGCAATCCACGCATCAAGGATAGATTCAGCTACTCCTTGACCCACGATACGTTCTCCGAAGCAGAGGACATTGGCATCATTGTGACCACGTGCAACGGTTGCGGTATAAGCATCATGACAAAGTGCAGCACGAATACCATGAAAACGGTTCGCTGCCATCGACATACCAATGCCTGAGCCACAAATAAGAATTCCTTGCGCGGTTGAATCAGCAAGGACATTTTCACACACTTTGACGGCGTAATCGGGATAATCGACTCTATCTTTGTCAAAAGGTCCCAAATCAACGACTTCATGCCCTTTGGTGCGAAGTAATTCGACGGTAAAGTTTTTGAGATCAATCCCTGCGTGATCCGTCGCGATATAAAATTTCATATGTTTCCTTTAATTAAGTAATAGGTTAAGTAGTGCTGATGTCGGCCATACTAAAAGAGGTTCTTTCAGAGGGGTTACTAGGATGATAACAATAATGATCATACCATACGGTTCAGCTTTTGCAAACAGTTCCGCAATTTTATAAATTTTAAATTTTAAACTAAGATACCCAAGAAAATGAGCTCCATCAAAACTAGGGATAGGGAGAAAATTCAAAACCGCTAAAACAACATTGATTAATACCAACTTGAGCACTAATATATAACCAAAGATATACAAAGGTGTATCACCGCTTGTTGGTTCGCTCATCGATGTGAGGAGTATTGAAAAAATGGTTGCGAGAAAGAGATTGTAAGCAATCCCTGCCAAACTCACTTGCATTGCCGCATTGTATCCCCCATTTCGAATAACGGTGTGGGTATTGACAGGAACAGGCTTCGCCCATCCGAATAAAAAGCCACTGGAAGCACCTAATAACATAGGGATAAAATAGGTCATTAGAGGGACGAGAATGGAACCCATGGGATCAATATGAACTATTGGGTTGAGACTGAGTCTCCCCATGTTCTTGGCAGTATTATCTCCATACTTGTACGCAACCCAACCGTGCATAATTTCATGACCGATAATGGCGATGAGAAGTGCCACGATGGAGGCAACAATCCCGTAGTAGTCAGGATTAATAGAGTTCATTATCGTGAGCGTCTTCAATAATTCGTTGATCTTGCGCTCGTTTCAAAATACCACCTTGTTCCAAATCATGAGGTGTTTTACCAATACGATCCCAGCGTACTTGATAGTTGTCATCCAAACTAAAGTAAACAAACCACGGAGTCCCTTCGATCAAACCATATGGAACGGCTCCCCAAAAACGGCTGTCATTAGAGTGGTCACGGTTGTCTCCCATCATGAAATATTGTCCATCAGGGACGATAGTAGGGGTTGTATTGAAGATTTCAGCAGGAAAAACACCATTATCTACGATATGCTCATCGTGGTGAATCCCCTCATGCTCGAGGGTATAAGGATCTTTGACCCACATTTTCCCATCAATATTCTCGATGGTGTACCCTTTGAATGCTTTTTGTGCGTACTCATTCCCTTCATGCGGGTGAAGATAGAGGATTTTATCCATTACAAAGAGTTCATCTCCTGGAAGGGCAACACAACGCTTAACGTAGTGAAGTTTCGGATCATTGGGGTAGCGAAAAATAACAATATCGCCACGTTTAGGGGTGTCACCATTGATGATATGCCCATCAGTTCCCGGAATAAGGGGAATTTCTAAAAATGGGATATGCGGAGTAGAGATACCGTATGCAAATTTTTTGGCAAAGAGATGATCCCCGATAAGGAGTGAATCTTTCATCGAACCGCTAGGGATACGAAATGCTTGAGCGACGAAAAAGATAACAAAAAGAACAATAATAATCGTCCCCGTCCAAGAATTGGAAAAACGATAGGCACTGTGTGCCGCTTTGAGCATTTTTTTCTTCATTTAGATTTCGCCTCCGTGATTTTGAGCAGCTTTTAACGTATTGGAAAGGAGCATGGCAATGGTCATCGGGCCAACTCCCCCTGGAACAGGTGTGATGTAAGAGGTTTTGGGAGCAACAGCATCGTAATCAACATCCCCAACCAGTCGTCCATCACTTGTGCGATTAATGCCAATATCAATGACAATTGCCCCCTCTTGCACCATATCTTCTTTGATTAAGTTGATAACACCTGCACCGACAAGAACAATATCTGCTGCCAAGGTGTGTTTTCTCAAATCATCGGTAAAAATATGGCAAATTTCAACCGTAGCATTCGCGTTGAGCAACAATGCTGCCATTGGTTTTCCAACGATATTAGACGCACCGACGATACAACAGTTTTTCCCTTTAGGGTCAATATTATATTCATTCAAAAGTTCCATGACACCAAGTGGAGTACACGGAACATAGCCATCCAGACCCGTCGCCAAACGACCGACATTATAAGGGTGAAAACCATCGACATCTTTGGAAGGGCTAACCACTTCAAGAATCTTGGTCGTGTCAATGTGGCTTGGGAGGGGAAGTTGGATCAAAATACCATCAATATTAGGATTTTGATTCATCATCTCAATGGTTTTGACAATCGCCTCTTGGGAAATATCATCGGGCATCTCATGGGTAACGGAGTAAAAACCTGCGCGATCACACGCTTTTTTCTTCATCCCAACGTACGCTTGGCTTGCAGCATCGTGACCTACAAGAATAACCGCTAAGCCAGGAACTCTATGGGTACTATTTTTGAATTCTTTGGCCTGAAGCGTTACGTTTTCTTCGATTTTTTTGGCAAGGGATTTACCGTCAAGTAGTTGCATTTAGTCGCCCTCAAATAGTTTTTGGGTATGATAGCGACAAAAGATTAACAAGATGGTTAAAGGGTGGATTTGAAAGTACTGTTAGCTCTGTTTATGTGCATACACCTTTATGGCGCGACGTCGTTTATTACAAAAGAGGAATACGCTGCCAGTCTTTATCATAACCCAAGAGGTATCGGGTGCAATTTGTGTCACGGTGAACTGGGCAAGGGTAAGCGTATTGCTGCGTATAAAGATAAAGGGGTTCCCAAAATATTTGAGGGTAAACCTATCAATACTATTTCTTATACCTTTTTTTACGAACGAATAAAAAGTAAAATTCGAGGAATGCCCCGTTATTATCTCACCGATGTTGAGATTCAAACGCTCTATTATTACCTGCACCGTGAGGAGTTTCGTCGTGCCGCTTCGAAATCCAATAAACCTAAATAATTATTATGAAACTAGAAATTTAGATTCCCTAAAAACTTTGGCTGTTCCTACGGTACGTATCCAAAACCAATCGCAAAATTATCGTTCATGTATGATGCTCTCTACACACAATGTAAAACATCTCAGTAAAATTCCTAGTTTGAATGCCGAAGCACTTATCCTCAATCTTGAAGATGGGGTAAGTGTACAGCAAAAACCATACGCGTTAGTATTGTGTGCGATTGCCCTCGCATCTTATCCCCAAGTTGAGCAAAAACTTATTGTTCGTGTCAATGCGCTGGACGAGGGGGGGATTGAAGAGATTCGTTATTTGAACCCTTTTATGCCCGATGCGATTCGTATTCCAAAAATTCGAACCATTACTGATGTGGAACGTGCGTTGGAGCTGATTGATGATTCCATTGAAGTACATCTCTCCATCGAGACCAAAGAAGCATGGCTTGCGTTGGGGACATTTGCCATTCATCCACGCATTAAAGCTTATTATTTAGGGGTATTGGATCTTTTCGCCGATTTGGGACTGTCTCAAACACTTTTTACCCCTGATAATCCAACCGCCCATTATTTGCTTTCCCATTTTTTGATAACGGCGCGTGCGTGTGGCGTGAAGCCTGTCTCGTTTGTTTACCAAGAGTATAAAAATAATGAGGGGTTACGCGATTGGCTGGAGTTGGAAAAAAAGATAGGTTTTGATACAAAAGGATGTATTTCTCCCAATCAAGTGGAGCTTATTCATGATATTTTTGGATACAGCACAGGAGAAATTGAACGTGCACGAGAGATTGTTCGTCTTTTTGAAGAGAACGCTTCGCATGGTATTACAGGCTTTGTAGATGAACGGTATGGATTTATTGATGAACCGATTTATAAGGGAGCCTTGGGGATTATCCCAAAGCTTTAACGGGTATGTTTTATTTCTTTTCTCCCAATGCTGTCCCCAAGTATCCTAATGCTCCAACTGCTCCTGTAAGGCTTTGTTGCCAATCAGAGGGCATAAAAACCACCTTGGAATTAGCCGACTTGCTGAGATTTTGAACACTGTCAATATAACGCTGTGCGAGGAGATAGTGCGGGGCTACTTCACCCCCTGCTAGTCCTTGCGTCACGATCATCATCGACTTTCGATCTCCATCGGCGAGTTCTGCTTTGGCTTGGGCATCGAGCTTGGAGGCTTCGAGTCTCCCTTGCGCTTCCAAAATCGCCGACTCTTTTTGCCCTTCTGCTTTAGCTATCGCTGCTTTCTTCTCTCCGTCAGCGATCATAATAGTTGCTTCTCGCTCACGATCCGCTGCTGCTTGACGCTCCATCGCCTCTTGGAGGTTTTTGCTTGGGCGAATGTCTTGAACTTCCAAATTCCCCAGTGTCAATCCCCAACCGCTGAGAGAATCACGGATTTTGATCGCAACATCGGCTTTGATCTGGTCTCGTTGAGAGAGTGACTCGTTGAGGGTCATCCCCCCGATGACGGCGCGCAAGGTCGTTGTTGTCATATTACCGACGGCACTTTCAAAATTGCTGATCGAATAGGAGGCTTTGCTCGGATCCGTAACACGATAAAAAACGACCGCACTGATGATAACGACCGCATTGTCTTTGGTGATGACCTCTTGCTCTCTTGTTTGCTGTATTAGCTCTTTGGTGACGATTTTATAGGCGACAATATCCACAAAAGGGATCAACAGATGAAGCCCCGGAAGAAGTGTCGTATTGTATTTACCCAATCGCTCCACAACCCACTCTTCTCCCTGTGGAACAATTCGTACCATACGTGTAAGAGCATAAATGACTCCACCGACTAAAACTAACGAAAAAAGTATCCCTGCATCCATCTGTTTATCCTTTAATTTGTTTTTCGACGATAAGAGTGTTACCTCGAACTTCGACGATCTGAATCTCTTCACCTGCTTCAATTTTGCCACCAACACTCAGAGCTTTCCATTTGCGGTTACTCACCACGCTCTCATACAGCTCCACATCACCCTCTTGATGTTCTGTGAGGTATGTTAGTGTTTTGCCCATTATCCCTACAAACTCATTATGCGTCCCAACTCCTGCTGTGGTGCTATCGGCAATATGTCTTTGTTTGAAAATAATTGCTCCAATCACCATAAAAAGTGAAGCGATAATCAACTGAGCAAAAAGTGATTCGGGGAAAAAATAGGCACACACTCCCGCACCCAAAAATCCGACCCCCGCAAAGAGGGCAAAGAAAGTGGGTAGAATCATTTCAATTACAACCGCAATGACAACAAAAATAAGCCAAATAAAATACGACATCTCTATCCTTTATTCAGAGTTTGATCTTGTAGGATACATTTTTTACTCTTATTTAATCCTGATTAACGTGATGAGTAAACTCCAAAGTGGTGAGTTTTTTGTTCCAAAACTGCTATATTTGTATTTTGCCACAAACTTGCAACATTATTAGGAGATAATTCGTTATTAGTTTGATAGGGGAAAATAAAAATGCGCATTTTTATCAAGAATAACAATGGTTAGTCCACAAGATACTGCTAAAAGTCTAAAAGAAATTGGATATGAGATGTCTTTGCTTCTTGTAGAAGACGACGACATTTTACAAAGTCAGCTAAAAACGTTTTTAACACGGTTTTTTGGTCATGTTGATGTTGCATCAAATGGGGTTGAAGCTCTTGCCCTATATGACAAGCGTCACTATGATTTGGTGGTTACGGATTTAACGATGCCGATTATGGGAGGGATTAAGCTTTCCCATATTTTACGTAGCCGCAATGAAAAGCAGAAAATTTTTGTTGTATCGGCACACTCTGAAAGCGATAAGCTTATTGAACTGATTAATATTGGTGTTGATGGATTTATGCTTAAGCCCATTAATATTACAACAGTTCTGAGTCAATTAATGAAAACATGCCAAGCTATTTATGATCACAAAATGTTGGAATATTTTAGCACTATGCTCGAAGAGACCAACAAAGAACTTCGTTCTAGCAATATTGATTTGGAATGTGCTTTAAATGAGCTCAAACGGTTGAAAACGGATACAACTTCTGTCCATGCTACTAGCGAGTTTGTTACTCATGTTCACACTGGACGTGAGATGAGCAATGATGAGCGAATGATGCTCTATACTCGCAGTGACAAAATGAGTGCTGTTGAATTTTTTGATGTTTATCCGTTTGAACTTGACAAAACGAATGAAGATTTGGAAATACTGGAAGATCAATTCAATTTTATTTTAGTAAAATCTGAAAATAGCCCTGTTCAGGAAGTGCTCTCAGATTTGATTAAGATATTGCGCAGTTATGGGCAAACAATTGAGATGATTCCACAATTTAGTGCTTTGGCGTACGGGATACATCAGCTAGCATTTACGTTTGAATCGATTCAAGACACCGAGAAGCTTAGAGAGATTATGCCAATGCTGACCCATTTATTTGATAATTTGGATGAATGGAGACGTAGTATCTTCTTTTACCGAAATGCAGAAGATATTCACTATATGGATAATTCACTTTTAAGTGATGCGTTAAGTTTGCAAGGTTTGCTAGACAATCAACATGTATCATCTGATTCGGATATAGAACTATTCTAATTCGTTCTACCCGATACTGATGATAGATAGCTAACTGTTATGAACAGTTGGCTACTTTTATATAATCTAACCCACTAAATACACCGTGTGTCGCTTCTTCGAGTTTAGAGCTTATTTCATCAATAATGTGAGGGGAAGCACCGGATAGATCCGCATCGATAAAGGATTGTACTCCACTATGCACTTTTTCGTGCTCGGAGAGAAGCGTCTTCCATTGTGCTGTTTGAGCAAAGGCTTCGTTTGAATGGGTATCAATCCATTTACCTAAATTACAATCATGATGAGAAGTGACTTTCCATGAAGTGGTTTCTGTCTTTAGCTTTTTGTAATTATTTTCTTTAAAGTTGACATGATCGATTTTTAGTTTTGCCATATCAAAAATAAGTCCCGTATCACAGCTTTGATTTTCGTATTTTTTATCAAATTGCAGACGGGACAACATTCCTTCAAATTGTTCGGTTTTATTTAAAACTTCATTGGCGATTTCAGCGACATTATTAGCAGTTTTTGCATTTTGTTGCGTCATTTGGTCGAGTTGGGAAACGGCATCATTGATTTGGTTGATTCCTGCCATTTGTTCACGGCTTGCATTGGCAACATCACGTACCATTTCATCGGTTTGCGTGATCTTATCTGAGATGAGAGCGAAACCATCCATCATAGCCTTAGTCGTCTCTAGCCCATCTTGTGATTTGACGCGTGCCGTTCGTGCAAGCGCTTGGATTTGCTTAGCCGCATCAGCACTTCGGTTGGCGAGGTTGCGTACCTCTTGCGCAACGACGGCGAACCCTTTACCCGCATCTCCTGCGGTTGCTGCTTCTACTGCTGCATTGAGACTGAGGATATTAGTCTGGAAGGCAATATTGTCAATAATCTCTACGGCTTGATTAATAGCTTCCGTTGCGGAAACAATTTCATTCATAGCGGTAAAACTATCTCGTGCGACGGCATTACCCTGTTCCGCGGCAGTTTTTGCTTCTTGGGCAACTTTGGTCATCTCTTGTGCTTTAGACGCATTCGCCGAGACATTCGATGTAAGCTCCTCGATTGCTGCAGCTGTCTCTTCGAGACTGGAAGCTTGTTCATTTGCGCTGGTACTGAGTTCATCGCCTGAGATGGCAAGGGTATTGGCATCGTGGCTAAATTCGCCCGAAAACTTCGAAATCAGGGTGAAGATTTCACTGCTACTAACGGCAAGCGAGATCATAGACTGCTCAACGGAGGCGAAAGAACCTTTGCTTGTCGTCGTTATATCAGCATTTTTGTAATTTCCTTGTGCATAATCAATCATAACTTTAGTTAGAGAAGTAAAGCTATGTTCTACGTTGTCAAGAAGCGTATTTAGAGAGCCTGCAAGAGCTTTCAAATTGTCATCTTGATAGTGTGTTGTAATACGATGGAATAAAAAGCCTTTACTGGCATTGGAACAAACACTATCGAAATCAAGGATACCTTGTTGCTGTTCTCTAAATTTTATTTCAAGCATTTCAATATTTTTATTGATCATGGTACTCATTTTACCAAATTCATCATTCCCAAGATTGGGAAGTAATTGAGCCTGCTTCTCTTCTCCCTCGAGAAATCGAAAGAATTCAACCAATCCGTGTTGGGTTTTGGCAAGTGAATTTTTGATTTGTGAAGAAATTAGTAACATAACGCCAATTAGGAAAAGCACTCCTAGTAACCCTCCAACACCTGCTACTGTTCCCCATAAAACAATATGTTTTTTGAAAGCTTCTTGTGAAACTTTTGCCTCTAAGGTTTTTGCATCCACCAATGCTTCCATTGACACTCGCGATGCTTTCGCTAAAGGAGAAAAGTTTTTATGATAAAACTGGTACATATCGTGTAAATTCTGAGGTTTGTCTTTGAGTGTATGCATTAAGTCACGAGATGAACTAATGAAGACCAACGTATCTTGCTTTGCTTTTTGGCAAATAGATTTTTGCGCTTGGGTTGCATTTGAATTTTGCATCTCTTCAAATAGGAGATTGATTTTATGATCTGTATCATCCAGTTTTGCGAGATTTTCGTCTAAATCTCCCCCCAACATGATCTCACGCGTTACACGTGAGAAATAATTGAGCTCTTTCTCCGTTTCTAATACTGCTTTTACACCATTAAAACTCTGTTTCTCGAAAGACTCAAATTCATTACCCAGCGAAGATGTCGCTATAATAAAGAAAACTGTTCCAAAGCTGACGATAATTGAGGCTAATAGCATGCTGAGCCCAAGCTTTTTGGATACCGATATTTGTTGCAACCAATCTTTCATGACTTCCCTTTTATATAAATTATAGAATTATCTCATTTTTGTGTTGCAAGTATGTGGCAAAATTTTGTGTTACCCCTAGTTAAAACAAAAATACAACACAAAAAATGGCATACTGTCAGTTATGAAAATTAAAAAAGAAGCCGCAACTGCTATTACTACTGAAAGTGTTATAGATGCGTATATGTGCAGTATCAATAACAACCTTCAAGAATTCTCTGATTATGAGAATACTACCTTGTCCATTGATTTCCTAAAAATGCGCCGTTTTTTGATAACAACCTACAATACTCTTATTGATTTGGATCTTGAACTTAAGCAAAGTATCATCACCGATATACTAAAAGAGCTAAATGTAGTAACAACTATTTATGACTCATTTCAACAAAAGTCCAAGCAGATCAAACGTGCATTCCATGATCTATTTTTAAATTGCCATGATGACTTTGTAAAAGCGCAATATAAACTTGAGAGCAATAAACTAGCTATTGGCAAGCATTCTGGCAATATCACTAAAGCAGAAGCCACTATCGCCAAGCTAACCCATATATTTGAAAAAACTTCTCCAACTTCTCCCAATTTTATTCTTATTCAAGAGAAAATAAAAAAAGTACGAACTATTGCCACGGATGAGATTCATCATAAGCGAACACTTGAAGTAGCTAATATTGGATTGATTCAGTTTACAGAGATGATTAAGAATGAAAATGAAGAGAGCTTTACCGTAAAATACCGTACACAAGCAAAAATCATTAATCAAAAAATCATTGCCTTACTCAATAAAATGGCATTTCGGTTCGAGGCATCCCTATGGGAAAAAGCGCGTCAATCCAAACGTATTAAAAATCATTTCAGAGAATCTGAAGTGAAAGGGAAGCTGTGCAGTTTGACGTATCTTAAATATTATCTTCAATCCCTTGACAAAGAAAAACTTTCCCAAAGCCATCGAGAATTGATTACACTTCTCCCCTATATTGAAAATTTACATCGCCGTTTTGCCCTCTATTTTAGTATCGAAATTGACAATGCAATACGCCTAAAAACTGTAATTTCTTCGATTGATAAATACATTGATGTAGAATCTACATTTCATTATGATAAAACAATTGCTTCTATCATGAAACAAGTTCCTGATTTTATTTTTATCGATCAACAACATCCTGATTTGAGAAAATTGATTAAAGCACTAAAAGCAAGTGGGATCATTCAAAAAATAAACGTTGTTTTAGTGGTAGAAACTATGACTGAAACATATTTAAGTCATATTAAAAAACATAATATTCGCTATCTTCTCCCGACTGAAGTCACTTCTCGCATTTATTCTCAAACACTTACCCATATCTTGGACGAAAACTAAGAGTACCTGAATCTCCTCTACTCTTATGGTACAATTCTTCTAAAATGAGCACAAGGGATAAAGTATGCAATTTTTAGATGTACGAACCGATTATGCTTTCAAAAAAGTGTTTGGAAGTATTGAGAGTAAAGAGACGCTTATAAGCTTTCTAAATGCCCTCATTTACTTCGATAGAAAACATAAAATAAAAGATTTAACCATCGTTGACCCGTATAATATTCCTATGATAAAAGGGATGAAAGATACTTATGTAGATGTCAAAGCTATATTAGACGACGATACAAAAGTGATTATAGAGATGCAAGTGCTTAACCACAAAGGATTTGAAAAAAGAGTTCTTTATAATGCAGCGAAGAACTACTCTATTCAGCTGGATAAAGGGGATGATTACCATCTTCTAAATCCCGTTATTGCATTGAGTATCGTTGATTTTATTATGTTCGAAGATCATCAAAAAATTATAAGTAACTATAAACTAGTAGAAAAAGAGGAATTTATAAGCTACAACGATGATATTGAACTGATATTTGTAGAGCTTCCAAAGTTTAAAAAAGAATTAGATGAGCTTCAAGATATCAAAGAGCAATGGATTTACTTTGTAAAAAATGCAGGAAGTTTAGAATATATTCCCAATAATATAGATAATGAGATAAAAAAAGCCCTAAACTACGTCAATGAAGCATCAATGACAAAAGAAGAACTAGAAGCCCAACACAAAAGAAAAGAGTTTATTTCCATCCAAAGATTAGCCATTATGAAAGCCGATGAAGATGGGATCAATAAGGGAATCGTGATTGGGATGGAGAAAGGAAAAGAAGAGGGGAGAGAAGAAGGGAGAGAAGAGGGTGAAAAACTAGCTAAAATTGAGATAGCTCAAAAATCTATCATTCAAGGTTTAGACGATGCGACCATATACCTCATAACTGGACTAGCAACTGAAACCATTAAATTATTAAGGGATAAAATATGAATTTTTTAGACGTAAAAACAGACTATGCCTTTAAGAAAGTGTTTGGGAGTATTGAAAAGCAATAAAAACTCCCAAGATTTTTAAATGATCTTGTTTACAGGGCATCCCCACTAGCGCACCTTTTTTCCCTCTATATTAATAATCTTTATTTTGCAACACATTTGCAACACTAAAAATATATACTTCCATGAGCTATTTTTTTATAAATTATTAAAAAATAATCTTACTCTAAATTTTAAGGAAAATTAGGTTCTAAATTCACACTATCATAACTGAGTCAAAAAATAAGCTGATTGAAAAGGATGAGTATGGCAAATCAAGAGTTAACGTTCGGTGAAGATGAGTTTATTGTCTCTAAAACCGATTTGAATGGAAAAATCACCTACGGGAATGCACTTTTTATAAAAATGTCTGGATACAGTGAAGGGGAACTTCTAAACCAACCTCACAATATTCTTCGTCATGGCGATATGCCCTCTGTTGTTTTCAAACTTCTTTGGAATAGAGTCAAAGAGGGCAAAGAAGTATTTGCTTATGTGAAGAATCAAACAAAGGATGGCGATTATTATTGGGTGTTTGCGCATGTAACTCCCTCTTTTGATAATAATCGTAAGATCTCTAATTGTCATTCCGTTCGTCGAAAGCCTTCACAAAAAGGGCTGAATGTGATCAAACCTCTCTACTCATCTCTTCTTAAAAAAGAACAGACTCAAGGTATAAATGCTTCTGAAGCGATGTTGCATCAATTATTAAAAGACAAAGGGCTCTCTTATGACGAATTTATCCTCTCTCTCTAAAATTCAATATGCCAATATCATCTCCATCGTTTTATTTGTTATTGCCTTAGGTATTGAAGTGGTTTTATATGGGTGGAGTTGGGTTCGACTTCTCAATGTTGCAAACTTTGCGTTGGCGTGGTTTGTATTTGTAAATGTACGTAATGCGCAAGCTACCATTCATGAAGTTGCTGCTGTTATTGATAAGGCAGAAAAGGGGTATCTCGAAAGTCGTATTACCCAAATAAATGATCATGGGGAGTTGAATCTACTATGTTGGAATACCAACAATATGCTTGATCAAGTGGAAGTGTTTATTCGCGAAATTCGCGCCAGCGTTGAGGCATCAAGCCATGATCAATATTACCGTCGGATTTTATACCAAGGGTTGCAAGGGGAGTTCAAAGAAGCCAGTAACTTTGTTAATCATGCGATTGGATCAATGGAGACTACCTATGTTCATATGCAAAAATCTATTCTCAATAGTAATATTTCGCTCATTTCTACCAGTGGTGGTGGACTTGATGTTATTCAGCAAGACCTTCAAAAAACAATTCTACGACTTCATGATATTGCAGAAAAAAGTGAATCAACGTCTAATAATTCAACGGCTTCCATTAATGAGCTTGAAAGTATTATCAAAAAGCTGGATCAAATGATTGAACTCGTTCAAGTTTCTACGCGTGCCATTCAATCGTTGAATCATAAAACAAATGAAATTAATTCGGTAGTTACCTTAATCAAAGATATTGCAGAACAAACCAATCTACTAGCTCTTAACGCTGCCATTGAAGCCGCACGTGCGGGTGAGCATGGAAGAGGATTCGCGGTAGTAGCGGACGAGGTTCGTAAACTTGCCGAAGGTACCCAAAAAGCAACGGGAGAAATTGGCATTGTAGTTCAAACACTACAGCAAGAGTCAACTGAAATATATGCTAATTCGGAGAGTATGAGTAAAATTGCCAATGAATCGACTAAAGCAGTTGAGTTATTCAGAAATACCCTACATACGTTTAATGAAGATGCTATAAGTACGGCTAAACAGTCAACTGCTATTGAAAATACAACGTTTATAACGTTGGCTAAAATAGATCATATTATGTTTAAATCAAATGCGTACAAAAGTATTAGTAATGGCAAGGCAGAGATTGTTTTCGCTGACCATCATAATTGTAGATTAGGCAAATGGTATGAAAGTGGTATTGGTAAGGAAAGATTTTCTAAATTACCGAGTTACAACAAGCTGGAGGCACCTCATGCTAAGGTGCATAGTGCCGTGCATAATAATTTAGAGTATATCAAAAATGAAGATAACACAGTAGAGCATCAAGAAGAGATATTAGCAAGCTTTAGAACAATGGAAGAGGAAAGTCAAAATCTTTTTATCTTGATGGATACCTTGATTAAAGAATCTGGAAGTAAAGCATAGAAGGTTTATTAAATTTCTCGATTTTGCAACAAATTTGCAACACTAAAGAAGTAAACTACTTATTAATAAACGCACATTTCTATAAAAAGGATTTCTATGCTTAATCTAAGCAATATGTCAACTAAGGGTAAATTGTATTTTGTAACAGGGTCACTTCTTTTGGGTCTTGGTATCGTTAGTACAATCAGTTATACGGCGGCAAAAGATCTTGCTTCAATCGGCAGTCAAATGTATGATGATGCCGCACTTGGATTACAGAACTCTGCTAATGCTGGGATGGCGGTTCAACGAGGACGCTTTTTAGCAAAAGTTATCACGGATGAAACAATGAAAGCGCATCTGGATAAATCATTAGAAGAGCTTGAAAATGGCATTAAGCAGGAGAAGGAAGCCTTTGATGCGTATGAAAAAACGATTGTTGCTGATGATGATCGACAAAATTTCAATTCTGCATCGCAACTGCGTGAAAAATATGATGTAGTTCTCCAAAAAACGATGCAGATGGCGCGTGAAGGGAAATTCAAAGAAGCAAATGGGTATGTTAATGCCAACAAAGAGATGTCTTTTGAGTATGCAAAATCGATTACAAAAGTTATCGACTGGAATGTGGAGCATGCAAAAGAGCTAAAAGTGCAAGCGGATGATGCTGCACAAAGTGCTATCATTAAAATTATAACAGCATCGACGTTGGTACTCTTATTTGGATTGATTGCGGTTTTCTTCATTGTCCGTCAAATTGAGAATTCACTACGCAAAACACAAATAGGGCTTAACGCTTTTTTCGCATTTCTCAATCGAGAGACGGATAAAACAGCTTTGATTGATATTAATAGTGAAGATGAGTTTGGTCTGATCGCGCGTGAGATTAATGCAAATATACTTGGGATAGAAAAAAACTTGCAACAGGATATTGCTGCGGTCGAACAATCAAAACGTATTATTGCTCGTGTACAACACGGATGGTATTCTGAATTTATTGAAGCAACTCCTGCTTCTCCTGAGCTAAATTCATTTAAAAATACCATTAATGATATGATAAAAGCCAATCAATCACGATTTGACGAAATAGCTACTCTTTTGGAAATGTATTCAAAAAATGATTACACCTCTACGGTTGATATGCATTCAGGAGATGAAGCAGGTGGAATTTTAGAGCGCCTAATTAAAGGTCTGCATGCTATGCAAAACACCATTAACACAATGCTCACTAATTCTCTCCAAAATGGACTTGATCTCCAAAGTGAAGCAGGACACCTCAAACAAGCGGTAGAGTCCCTCTCAACTGCTAGTAATGAGCAAGCGGCAAGCTTGGAAGAGACCGCAGCAGCTATGGAAGAGATGACCTCTAATGTACAAAACAATGTCCAAAAGTCCAATGAGATGGCAATAATGGCAGCTCAAACCGACGCAAGCGCCAAAGAAGGTGCAGATCTAGCACACCGTACAGCAGACGCAATGACAGAAATTCAAAGTGCAACTAATTCAATCAATGATGCCGTAGCTATTATCGAAAATATTGCGTTCCAAACCAATATCCTCTCCCTCAATGCAGCTGTCGAAGCAGCAACAGCAGGTGATGCTGGAAAAGGATTTGCCGTCGTTGCTCAAGAAGTGCGTAACCTTGCTAACCGAAGTGCTGATGCGGCAAAAGAGATTAAAACACTTGCAGCCCTTGCTGCTCGTAAATCCAATGACGGGATGAATATTGCTAATGAACTTACACGTGGATTTGAAGGTATTGCGGATAAAATTCAACAAACATCAATGATGGTGCAAGATGTTAGTAATGCTAGTCGTGAACAAATGCAAGGTATTGGTCAAATCAATACAGCAGTGACCCAACTCGATCAAATGACCCAAGAGAATGCGAAAATTGCAGCTGAGGCGGACGGTATTGCCAATGCAACGATTGATAAAGCACAAGCGATGGTTGAGGATGCTTCGTCTAAAAACTTTGTAGGGAAGAATCAGATTCAACAGTCGATTCAAAAGAGCCATACCCCACCAAAAATACACCAACGTCCAGCCCATAAAAGCTCGACTTTTACTAGCAGTAAAAAAAGCACTCCTGCAAAATCAATCAAGCATACCGACGACGATATTTGGGAAAGCTTTTAAGGAGTCCTTGTGAAAAAGATTTGGAATTTATTGGAAAATGAGCCTTCCTTCCCTTCGTTGGAAGAGATAGGTTATACACTCTCATCAGTAGAGACAGATGCTTATGATGTATTGGTTTGCGGACTTGAACATATTGAATACGCAGGGGCCGTGGTTAATCCATTGGAGTGCTTTATTATTGTTGCTTTGGAGAATCCAGAGATGGAGCGTCATCTTGTTCCCAACACATTTAACGCATGGATTGATCGTAATCGCCTAGCGCGTCTTCCTGCTATGTTAAAAGCGTATCAGAGTCATATTGATGAGAAAATAAAATTTCGTGAAAATCATACTCTTTTAGAGCGATTAATCATTGATACTTCGGTGCATCATGAAAATTTGAACGTGATTAAAAGTAGTATGCGCGAAAGTACGAAAGAAATTGAAAAAATCTTTGAAGCTCGTGTGGAAGAGATGCGTTCTATTCATACGGATACCGCAAATACACTTGATCAGCTCAGTCATCTTAAAGAGCAAATCAATCCCAAAGTATTCGAAAACCTCGAAGAATCATGGGCAATGACCCGATCAATATTGGGACGTACAGATGATGTTATCAAAGCAATGTTCGGATTTGTAATGGTATTGCAATGTGAAGATCGTATCAGTCAAATGATTGATGGTATTGGTAATATTATGGATGATGATATATTCTATGCACGAGATAATGGGTGTCTTATCAACAATGAGAAAGAAGCCCAGCTCAAGGAACGACTTGTACCGTTTTATACGATTCAAGATCAGCGTGATTATGCAATAGGACTTAACACTCCTGCACAGGGGTGCAAGCCTGAGAGCGTCGATATTGACGATTTTATTTTATTTTAATAACTATTCAAGGAGAAACAAATGGCTAAGATTTTAATAGTGGATGATTCTAATATGTTGCGCGATATGGTGAAGTACGCCCTCAATGAAGGTGGCTATCCTGATGTAACGGAAGCAGTTGATGGAGTAGATGGTCTTGCAAAAGCACGAGCAACCGTATTTGATTTGATCGTAAGTGACATTAATATGCCCAATATGAATGGCTTTGAGATGATTGTGGAGCTTAGAAAACTTCCAGCGTATGCAAAAACACCGATTCTTACCCTCACAACTGAGAAAAACGATGACATGAAAGCAAAAGGCAAAGCAGTAGGCGCAACAGGTTGGATTGTTAAACCATTTGTTCCAGAGCAACTTCTTAAGGCGGTGGGAATCGTCCTAAGTCGATAGGAGGATAGTCATGGCAGGATTTGACATCAATAAATATCGTCAAATGTTTTTGGAAGAAGCAGAAGAGATATTTGAAACTATCGACACCATTTTACTCGAAGCGGAAGAGACGAATAGTATGGACAATGAGACGATTAATTCATTGTTTCGTTCTGTTCATACACTTAAAGGGAATTCTGCGTCCGTAGAGCTGGCCCTTTTTGCGGCACTTGCGCATGAAATCGAATTTTTCATGGATCGCCTTCGTACGGGTGAGCTAAGCTTTGAAGAGAGTATGGCAGGACTTTTGATTGAGAGTGTTGATACTCTCAAAGAGATATTGGAGTTGGAGCTTGCCGATGAATTGGAGCAGGGACACTACGATAGTACAAAATGTGCGTTATTAGAAAAACTTGACGCATTTAGTGAAGAGAGCCATGAAGCTCATATACTAATGGAGCATCAAGTGGAAGAACAAAAAGATGATTTTGGTCTTTTACTTCCGATGGATGAAGAGGGAGCTTTTGGCCCGATTTCTGGAACCGTTGAAGAAGATGCTTTTGGATTGTTTGATGATGAAGAAACGCTTCCTGCATCTGAAGTTTCAGATGATGGTTTCGGTTTCTTTGATGAAGAGACTCCTGAAGCAGTAGCGGTAGAGGATGACGGATTTGGCTTTTTCGATGATGAGACACCTATTAGCTCACCTAAAATAGAGGATGATGACCATTTCGGTTTTTTTGATGATATTCCGACAAGCGTTGAAAAACATATCGATGAGATAAAAATAGTGCACGATGACACAGTCGTTGAAGAAGCTAAATCCTCTAAGAAGTTTAAACCAGAAAGTGCATCCAATTCAATTCGTGTTGATCTTTCTAAGATTGATGGATTGATGAATAACATTGGTGAATTAGTCATTGCACATTCGATGTTAACTCAATATACCTCGACGATGGAAGACCAAAAGATAAAATCGGATCTGAGTGAACGACTTGATCTTATTGATCGTCATATTCGTGAACTCCAAGAGTCAGTTATGAGTGTACGAATGGTTCCTATGGAGACGGTATTTTCTAAATTTCCAAAGGTAATTCGTGATACTGCTAAAAGTCTCAATAAAAAGATTGATTTTCGCCATACAGGTGAGAGTGTAGAGATTGATAAAGCGATGATTGAGGGACTGACAGACCCTCTTATGCACATTGTCCGAAATGCAATGGATCATGGAATCGAAACGCCTGAAGTTCGTCGTAAAGCAGGGAAGCATGAGGCAGGAACCCTCATGATGAGTGCAGAACAAGCCAACGGTCAGATGATTATCAAGATTCAAGATGATGGTGGTGGGATTAATTTGACCCGTGTTACCGCTAAAGCTCTCGAAAACGGTGTTATTGATGATCATCAGGCATCACAAATGACAAAAGAAGAAAAAGCAATGCTGATCTTCGCTCCAGGGCTCTCTACTGCTGAAGCGGTCACTGCTATATCAGGACGTGGAGTAGGTATGGATGTCGTTATGTCCAATATCAAAAAACTCGGAGGTACGGTCAAAGTTGATACTGAAGAGGGCTATGGATCGACGTTTACAATTGCCCTTCCTCTGACATTGGCTATCTTGGATGGATTGACGATTCGTATTGGAGCGGAGCAGTTTATTCTCCCGTTATCGGTCATTATCGAATCACTCAATCCTGAGGCGCAAATGATAAAGCAAATCGGAGACAACACATCCGAAGTTTTGATGTTACGAAATGAGTTTATTCCCGTGGTACGGTTGCATACTATTTTTAATGTCAAACCAGACCATGAAAAGCTTACGGATGGCTTGCTGATTGTTGTTCGCTCTGCGACGCAAAAAATTGCACTTTTTGTCGATGAATTTATGAATCAACAGCAGTTTGTTATCAAGCCATTGGATCGTAATTTCCGCAATGCGCATGGAATTGGTGGAGCAACGGTACGCGGTGATGGGACGATTGGGCTTATCATTGACACAATGAACATTATGAATAAATACTAGGAGAATGTTATGGCAATTATAGAAAGCAATCAATTATTGACGTTTAAGCTTGGAAGTGAAACGTATGGCATTCAGATCAACAAAGTGCGTGAAATTCTTACGTATCCCGTAGTAACGCCGATTCCTGACGCATCGCGTTGGGTCAAAGGGGTCATTAACCTCCGAGGAGAAGTTGCACCTGTTATTGATTTACGTGTACGCTTTAGTATCAATAACGATCCTCTTTATACCCCAAGAACGATTATTATCGCCGTCAAAACGCAAGATAATCGGATGATTGGTCTCGTTGTTGATGAAGTTTCTGATATGGAAAACATTGATCTTGATCGTCTTTACCCAGCACCCGATATGGGAGCCTCTATCGCACCTGAATATCTCAAAGGATTATTCAAAAAAGATGAGAAAATGATTGTTATTTTAGATATTGACCGAATTCTGGACAAAGACGAAATGCAACGCCTCTCTCGTCAAACACACGAAGCTCCCCATGTACACGCCACGTCAGCTTGATCGGGCGCGTAGCCTTGCTTATGCGCATACGGGAATTACCCTTAGTGCAAATAAGGATGTTATGATTGCCAACCGTCTTGATAAGCTCAAGCGCAGTCTTGATCATCATGATATTGATGCTATTTTAACCTCCATTGAACGTGGTGAACACATTGAAACCTTTGTCAGCGCTCTTACCACCAATAAAACCAATTTTTTTAGAGAATCCTTCCATTTTGATGACCTAAAAGAACGAGTTGTCAAGCAATCTATCGCCAATGGTGAAGGATTAAAAGTGTATTGTTCTGCCGCATCGACAGGGGAAGAACCTTATTCTATTCTTATGACCATCGAAGCTGCAAAAGAGGAGTATCACTCCCCGATGTTGAATTATTCCCTTATCGCGACGGATATTGATAAGGAGGTACTTAATCACGCATCTCATGGTGTCTATGAATGGTCAAAAAATGCGGATGATTTTCCCGAGTGGATTCGTCCTCCCGATTATTTTAAGCGAAAGCAACACCCAACGAAAGAGGGTGAATATCTGATCAAAATCAAAGAATCACTTCGTCGGAAAGTCATATTTGATACGATGAATTTGATGTCGCCTGCCTATCCTTTTAAAGCGGCTGAATTTGATGTTGTCTTTTGCCGTAATGTTTTAATCTATTTTAATCAAGATGATCAAAATGCCATACTGAAAAAGTTATTCCGTACTCTAAAAGTCGGTGGAACTCTTTACATAGGACACTCTGAAAGCCCGTTAGGATTAAGCCCCTATGTAGAACGATACGGGCAAAATATATTTATAAAAACGAAAGATTTCTCATGAATATAATCAAAGGAACTATTGATTCTAAAATCATTAAACTCAAAAAACCAGATAGTATTAAGTATATACAAAACCGTGAAACACTAGGGATTATTGGGGGAGAATTTGCTATTACGTTTGATGATGATCATCTCCCTATTGCGACCCTCCTTGGATCGTGCGTTGCTGTTATGCTTTATGATGATGTTTTACGTATCAAAGGGATGAATCATTTCTTGCTTCCTACTTCGTGTTCGCAAGGGGTGTCGTGCCGTTTCGGACTTTATGCGATGGAAACTATGCTTAATGAAATGTATAAGCTTGGATGCCGTAAAGAAAATATTTCCGCCAAAATTGCAGGAGGAGCGACTATTCTTCAAGATTTAAGTGAAAATATTGGTGAGCGTAACGTTATGTTCGCCCGAAGTTTTTGCCGTTCTGAGAAAATAAAAGTGGTTTCAGAGAGTGTATTGGGAAATAATGGGCGTATTGTCATGGTGGACAATGATTTTAAAACGGTTGCCAAATCCATTGCAAATCGTATGATGGATGAGCGCCTAGCGCAAGCAGATCGTGCATTGGCGAAAGCGGTTAACAAGACAGATACTATCGTTACTGACGATATTATCCTGTTTTAGGGAGTAGCTATTGTATTCTGTATTAATTATTGATGATTCGAAGCTTATGCAAAGGATCTTGTCCGATATGATTTCACGCTTAGAAGATTTTGAGGTGGTTGCTACCGCTTCGGATGCCTTTGAAGCACGTGATTTGATCAAAAAATTTGAGCCTGACTTGGTAACGATTGACATTAATATGCCCAAAATGGACGGTGTTACATTCTTACGAAATTTGATGCGACTTCATCCGATGCCGGCGGTTGTTATCTCGACCGATGTCTCCAAGCATCATGAAGTATTTGATGATGGTGCGGTTGGATTTATTGCTAAAAAAGGGATTGGTGAGACGGAAATAAGCTTTTTCTCTCGGCTTGAAGATACTTTGATGCGGTTGACATTTTTAATTGATCGTCATAAATCAAAAACAAAATCCAAGAAAGTAAACACTATCGAAATTGAAACAGTTAAGAATCATCCCGATACCTTACTTCCCCTCAAAAAGATTATTATTCCTGGAGGCAAAGTTATCGCGATAGGTGCTTCTACGGGTGGGGTTGAAACATTGATGGAAATATTTACCCATCTAACTGCGCCACTACCTCCTATTTTAATAACCTTACATATTCCATTCGGATTTTCAGGAAGTTTTGCTCAACGACTCAATCGGTTGTCTTCCTTAACTGTTTTCGAAGCCCAAGATGGTCAAATACTCGAAAATTCGTCGGTCTATATCGCCCCAGGGAATAAGCATCTATTGTTAGATAACCGACAGGGAAAATATGCCACCAAACTCCTCGATGGTCCCCGTATAAGCCGTCATAAACCAAGTGTTGACATACTCTTCCGAAGTGTCTGCAATGCTGCGGGAGCCAATGCTATGGGGGTCATACTCACAGGCATGGGCGACGATGGCTCTATCGGAATGAAAGAGATGCACGACGCAGGAGCCATCACCATCGCCCAAAGTGCAAAAAGATGTGTGGTATTCGGTATGCCAGCCAAAGCCATCGAAGCAGGTGCGATAAAACAGGTTGTAGATTTAGAGGATATTCCAACTGTGATTCAGAAATTTGGGGTAGGGCGTTAATTATTAAGGATCAAGTCAGTAGTATTATAAGCAATCAAAACATTTTAATGGAGAGTCATAATATGAATGATATTAAGCCAGTTTTTATATGGGCACAAGCCAATGGTGAAATCAAAATCGTTGACCGAATTTTGTTAAAACTCCTTCCTGAGTTATTGAAGTATAATCAAAAAATTACGGCTGAGATGGTCGAAAATAGTGCTGAACTTTTCGTGGACGAGTCACTTTATTATTTAGTAAAGAAAACTGCAGAGGAGCTAGTTGGAGGTCATTGTGAGTAATCAACCTCCATTATTATTTGATATTAATCAGTTCTCCTTTGATGTTGAGCACAACTATATAGAAGTTGCAGGTGAAGCAATGATTTTTCACTGCCATCATTACATGAACTATTTGCAACGCTCAATTTTAGATGCTGAATACATTGAAAGTCATTTATTTCTAATCGGAGCAGCTGCCGATTCGGTTTATAATCAGCTTGCTACCTTGTGTGTTGGATTGGATATTGAGTCATCCAAACGTTTGGCAGAACAAATGTATAAAACATTTGGATATGGATTAATCGATTTATCCACTATGGATGAAAATGGGATTGAATTACAAACAGACAAATCATTTTTTTCACAAACATGGCAAATGAAATTTGGTGCAAGTAAAAAACCTGTTGATTATTATACGACAGGTTATTTGGCTGCTGTGTATGCAGTTCTTTACAATAAATCACTCAAAGAGATCGAAGCTATGCAAGTATCATGTATGGCATGCGGCGATCAATTCAATAAACATAGTATCAGAAGTGGAAAAGGAAATTTTTCGATCTATCCACCAAAAGAAAAAACTGCTTTTAAAAATGTTCCAAAGCTCAAACTTGGATGGGAACATGAAGAAACTATCAGTAATACATTTTTAGGCGCTCATGCAACATTTATCGGCGATCAAGATGGGTTGATCCCTGCTTTTGGTGTTTATCTCGTACGTAACCAAAGTGACTATGTCAACCGATTACAATTTGAATTTATCAAAGCTATGAGTGAAATTGCTGGTGAATACGGAGAAAAGCTTGGAAGTGAACTCTTATTAGAAGCAGGATATGCGTGCGGATTTTTTACGTACAGCGGATTAATGACATCCAAAGAGTGGGATGGAGCCGTCAGACCCTATCTAAAAACCAAAGAGGATTGGATCAGAGGACTCATTTCTGTTATCAATACCATGGGATGGGGTTATCACACCATTGTGGAACTTTCTGAAAATCGAGCCGTTTTCCGTAACTATAATGACTTTGAAGATTTAAGTTTTGTTCGTATGTACGGTAAGAGTAACTATCCGATTCATTGGGCAAATAGTGGTGGTTTTACGGGATTGATGCAGTTAATTTACAATACTGACTTAGTCGATGGTCATCCTATCGAGAGTGAAGAAGGTTTTCGTCAGATGAGACGTTCTCATATAGGTTATAAAACATCAATGACCAAAGGTATTTCATGTGGGGATGATTATTTGGAAGTTGAAGTGTATCGATAACCGATGAAATCACAGGAATTATTGAGAGAAAAAGAAGATAATTTTGCTCAAACTATACTTTTGCTAGAGCAGTGCACTCTTCAAAAAAAGGAGTTGGAAGCTGAACTGGAAGAAATAAAAGAAGCTCAAGAAGCGCAAAATATAATGAAAGAAAAAATTCAGCGTTCCAATGCAATTTTATTACAAAGCGTACAAGCAAGGTCAAAAGAGCTAGAAGAAATCAATTATTCCCTTGATCAGCGGATCAAAGAAGAGATTGAAAAAAGTAGAAAACAAGAGCAAGCCCTTCTGTATCAAAACCGTCTTGTTGCCATGGGTGAGATGGTTGGAAATATCGCTCATCAATGGCGGCAGCCACTTAATGTTTTGGCACTTAAAATCCAAGACCTTGAACTAGCGTATCATTATAATGAACTCAATGAGAGTTACATTCAATCAGTGACACAAGAATCAATGAAACAGATTAATTATATGTCAAAAACGATTGATGATTTTCGGAATTTTGTCAATCCAAGTAGCGCCGAAATTCGTTTTGTGCTAAGTGATTGTATTGATAATGCCGTTAAGCTCGTAAAAGGGATGCTAGATGATTCTTCAATAACAGTAGAGGTTCATAACCCCCTTGAATCGCTTAAGATTATAGGAAATTCCAGTGAGTTAAAGCAAGTTATTGTCAACTTACTTAACAATTCAAGAGACGCTTTTTTGGAAAAACTGGTTTCAAAACGTCATATTATAATTAGAACCTATACTGACGATTTAAGCGCTATAATAACCTTTGAAGATAATGCAGGTGGTATACCTATAAATGTAATAAATCGTGTGTTTGAGCCCTATTTCACCACCAAGGGCGAGGGTAAAGGTACGGGTATTGGATTATATATGTCTTATATGATTGTCCACGATAAGATGGAAGGTGATATTCGCGTGGAGAATATTCAAGATGGTGCTCGTTTTACAATAACTCTCTCAAGACTATACAAAGAAGATTAACCATTTATGAATACATTAAAAGAGGTGAATATTGTGAAGGATCGGAAAAAATTTAATATTTCGGTTTTAGTCGTGGATGATGAACCTGAAATATTAGAATATATGGTTCGGATCTTAAATCGTTTAGTAGAGAATGTATTTAGGTCTAAAAATGGTATGGAAGCGCTTGAATGTTATCAAAAAGAAAAAATTGATTTAATTATCAGCGATATTAATATGCCTGTTATGGATGGTATTGAACTTCTAAAATTGGTACGTCAAAATGATCGTCGTATTCCGTTTATTCTCTCTACAGGTTTAAAAAGCCTTGACATCCTAACCGAAGCCATCGAGCAAGGCATTAGTGCTTTCCTCCCAAAGCCTCTTCAAATCAAAGACCTATTAGCTAAAGTTGAAGATATAGCACAAACTAAAGAGCTGGAGCTAAAGGTTCAAAATGAGCAAAAGAAATTAAATAAGATTTTAAACCATGTTGATAGCATTGTTATAATGGTTAGCTTGAGTGAAAAACTACTTTTCATGAACCAAAAATTTTTCGATATTTTTCCTTATGTCGATTTCGATAATTATCGTCAAGAACATGAATGTATTTGTGATATTTTTGAAAACAAAGATGGCTATATGCAGTCCATTATGGGAGATCAATATTGGATTCCTTATATCCTAGAACACTCTTCCCATACGCATCATGTGCTAATGATCGATAAAGATGGTCACGAACGTATCTTCTCAGTCTCGGTACAATCACTAGAAGATAATGAACTGTATGTTGTAACCTTTGGGGATGTAACGGAGCTTCAACGCGCAAAAGACGAAGCAAGCGCAGCCGCTAAAATGAAAGGTGAATTTTTGGCCAATATGAGTCACGAAATTCGAACACCAATGAATGGAATTTTGGGGTTTACCTATTTACTGGCTAAAAGCGGTTTAAATGAAAAACAACAGCACTATATTGATATTATAAATGGAAGCACAACAACACTGCTTGGTATTATTAACGATATTTTAGATTTCTCCAAACTTGAAAACGGTAAACTTGAACTTGAACTTCTTCCTCATAATCCAATCATTGAAATGAATAAATTGGCACAATTGTTCAGTGCGAGGATGGAAGAAAAAGATATTGATTTTATAGTACAAATCGATCCTTTTATTACCGAGTGTATCTATATTGATTTACTTCGGATTCAACAGGTTGTTTCAAATTTATTGAACAATGCCCTTAAATTTACTCCCAGTGGAGGAGAAATTATTTTGGATGTTTTACGCTTAGAGAAAATCGAAGAGTCGTTACTAATACGAATTGGTGTGTATGATAATGGGATAGGAATTTCATTGCAGCAACAAGAAAAGATATTTGAGGCATTCGGGCAAGCAGATACTTCTACCACTCGAAAGTTTGGTGGAACGGGTCTTGGATTATCCATTAGTGCATTCTTGGTTGGATTGATGAACAGTAAAATTCATGTCGAGAGTCTTCCGGGAAAAGGGAGTTATTTTTATTTTGACATTCCCGTCAGTGTATGTGACAGCAGTTTAGTAATCCCTTCTTCGCCACTGCAAAGTAAATCCTATGCCGATGAGCAAAAAACGAAAGATTTACTGAAGTTCAGCGGTAAAATTTTGGTTGCCGAAGATAATAGTACAAATCAAATGCTGATTAGAGAATATTTCAATATGTATAATTTAGTAGC
The DNA here is from genome assembly GCA_041661705.1 of Sulfuricurvum sp. GTDB lineage: Bacteria > Campylobacterota > Campylobacteria > Campylobacterales > Sulfurimonadaceae > Sulfuricurvum. The sequence continues at coordinate 11,253 of JBAZTZ010000006.1, read as the reverse complement.
AGATATGGTTAAAAATGGGAAAGAAGCCGTTGAAATTCTCGATACGAATACGTACGACTTAATTTTAATGGATATTAATATGCCTGTAATGAGTGGAATGGAAGCTTTACGTTGTATCCGTGACAAAGGGATTCAAACACCTATTGTTGCGTTGACAGCTAATGCAATGGCAGGAGATAGGGAAAAGTTTTTAGCGGAAGGTTTTGATAGATACCTTTCTAAGCCTATGGTGCAAGAAGAGTTAGAATTAGTTCTGAGTGAATATCTCTCCTATAAAAGTGTTCAAACCTGCGAAAAAAATTCAGTTATTGAAAAAATAAGTCTTCACCCTTTTAATTTATTGAATATGGAGCTAATACAAAAAAAACTTCCATTCCCAAAACCTGTAATTCATAAGCTGTTGCGCAGTTTTTTGGATAATTCTGACAATTCCCTAATGCGATTAGAAATAGCAATTGAAGAAAAAGATAGGGAAAAAATAGGTCAAGCCGCACATGCCCTTAAAGGTGTAATAGGGAACTTACATGTAGAACCAATGCGTAAGATTGCTGAAGAGATTGAGAATCAATGTAGAAGTGACGATTTAACGGGTATTGGTGAGTTATATCGTGATTTTGAAGAAAAAATGAGACGTTTGCAGCAGGAGATAACGGTTATTTTGGAGATCGTTTAAATCCCTTGAAACTGCTTTGTCTAGCAATTGAGGGATAGTAAAAATGTTTCGTCACTTTCTTCGACGGAAAGTTCCATATTGAGGGCAAGAGAGAGTCTACGAATGATATTGAGTCCAAGACTAGAGCTAAAGAGAGTGGGATCTTTATCGGAAGTTATAGTATTGGCAAAAACGATTTTTCTTTCTTTTGGATGCAAAACAATGGTAATGGTTGAGTTCTCAGGGGCATGGTTGATGCAATTTTCAAGTATGGTCAAAATGAGTTTTGTGAGGGATTGACTGTGCGTTGTAATGGTGAAAGAATTCCCCCGCTTGAGATCAAGCGATTGATGTTTACGTTGTAACAAGGGAGTGGCGTAGAGAGATGCTTGGGCAACGAGCGATTCGAGGTCAATACGAAGTGCAGTGGCATTGTCGGGTATTTGGCTCTCTTGGACGATTAGAAGCTCTTTCAAATACTTGAGAAGTTTACCTATGTCACCATTGGCTTGTCGAAGAAACTGTTCTTTATTTGCGGTAGGATCAAGGGCATAACTGTCGAGTCTGGCTTTGAGAATCGCCAATGGAGTTTTGAACTGGTGTGCCGTTTCTTTGAAAAGTTGTCGCTCTTTTTCTCGTAGAAAAGCAATTTTATCCACAAGAGTTTGTAACGCTGTTCCCACCCTTTGTATTTCGACACTTGCGCAGGAGAGGGGAAAATGGGTTTCATTTCCTTCCAAGTCTATAGTGGTGCATACTTGCGCAAGTTGCTCCATAGGATCGAGTAGTTTTTGCAGTATGGTATAAAAAACAAAAGTGAGTAAAGCAAGTGCGCCGAAAAAGAGGAGATAAAGGCTTGTGGCTAAACGATGAAGACTTTTTTCAATGACTTTTGTATCACTTATTGCAATAAAATAATAGCCGTTGGAAAGTTTTGTAGTGACAGCAATGGTATCGGAAGATATTTTTTGAAGTTTTGGATTGGCAATAATTTTAAAGAGAGGGTTACTGAGTGCTTTATCCGCCGATAAGGTGTGGGTAAGCTCTATGCGTTGTAAGTATTTTAAATCAGCGGTTGGGGTAGGATCAACAAGATACTCGGTGATGATTTCCGATGAAATATGATGCAAGAGGGCGACGGCATCCTCTATACGCTCTTTTCTCTCCATTTTTAGAATCAAAATAACCAATGCCGTAAAAATAAAAAAAGTTGTGAGGATAAAAAAAAGTATGATTTTAGCTTTAAGGGTGTTCAATCATATATCCTCGTGTTTTTATTGTGGTAATGATACTCGGATTTAATTTCTTTCTGAGGGTGTTAATCATCACATCAATGGTATTGGAGGCAATATTTTCAGGATGATCGTAGATACTGCTGATAATTTCATCTCGTGAAACAATCATTCCCATTCGTTCAAGAAGGGTGAAAAAGAGTGCATCCTCTTTTTTGGTTAGAAGAATCGGCTTCCCCTCACTCATAATAGTTTTGGAAATCATATCAACGGTAATATTGTCAAATACTAATATTGTTGGAGTAAAGCGGCGTGAGAGGGCGTTGATTCGTGCGAGCAATTCATCAATATCAAATGGTTTTTCGATATAGTCATCTGCCCCTTTGTTGAGCCCTTCTATTTTGTCGATAACATTGCCATACGCACTCATAACAAGAATACCGCATTGAGGATTTTTGGTTTTAGCAGGTTTTATAAGATTTAGCCCTATGTCTTCTCCCATAAGATTACGATCCAGCAGAAGGATAGTGTAGTGATAACTCGCAAGGTAATCCAACGCAGTTGAAACGTCGCCTACCGCATCAACAGAGTATCTACCTGAGAGAATTGATTCCAATAATTCACGTAAATCAGGATCATCTTCGACAATAAGAATACGCATAGTTAAAGAATACCCTCATCTAAAAAAGAAGCAATACGATAATAAATGCCTGAATTGGCGAATTTGACTTTCATCAGAGCGGTTACTTCAACTATCACCTCCGAGGGGAGGATGATTCGTAGTGTTGTTTTTCGCTTCCATCCTGTCACCTTTTCCAAAGGGGTATACTTGGAGTGATCTTTATTGTACGATTTAATCGAATAAGAGTTAACTGCTTCAATATCTGGCTGTTCTAATAGCCAATCTACAATAGTATCTTCAATATCAGGTGTCATGACAATCGTTAATAGTTGACGCTCTTTCGTATTCATGCAAGGTCCTCTTGTTCAGGTGGTTTTGATTCCAACCATCGGTAAAATATTGGTAAAAGAATTAAAGTCAGTAATGTAGAGGTAATAAGCCCCCCGATAACGACAATAGCAAGGGGTTTTTGTATCTCAGAGCCAGGTCCTGTAGCAAACAAGAGAGGAACAAGACCAAAGGCCGCAATACTAGCCGTCATCATAACAGGGCGAAGACGACGTTTTGCCCCTTCTACAACGACCATTTCAACCGAGTGTCCTAATGCACGGAGTTGATTAAAATAGGTGAGCATAACAACACCGTTGAGCACTGATATACCCATCAATGCGATAAAACCGACCGATGCTGGGACGGAGAGGTACTCTCCTGAAATCCATAACGCTACAACACCCCCAATCATAGCAAAAGGAATGTTTGTCAATACTAAGCCCGCTTGACGCATAGAACCAAATGTAATAAAAAGGATGATGAAAATAAACGCTATGGCAATAGGGACAACAATCGAAAGACGTTCTGCCGCACGTTGTTGATTCTCAAACTCTCCTCCCCATTTCATATAATACCCCTCAGGAAGATTCACCTCTTTTTCTACTTTGGCTTTTGCCTCTTCTACGAAACCGACCAAATCACGCCCCTCCACGTTACTTCGTACAACCGACATTCGCATACCGTTTTCACGATTAATAAGAACAGGGCCCTCGATGCGTTTGATTTTAGCCAGTGCGCTTAAGGGGACACTCGTTCCATTGGGTAAGGCTATGAGCATTTGACTAAAGGCAGTTACCGAATCACGAAAGTTGCTCTCCCCCCGTACGATAATAGGGCTACGTTTCCCCTCTTCAAGGACGATACCGATTTGGCTCCCCTCTAGGGCTGTTTTTAGAAGCTCTTGCACCTCATCGACACTCAATCCGAAATTTCCAACCGCAAGGCGATCAATATCAATTTTTAGGTATTGCATCCCCTCATTGATCGGGGTAAATGCGTCAATACTTCCCGGTGTTTTTTCTAAAATCGTTTGAATTTGTGCCGCGATTTGGTTAAGTTTATCGAGATTGGTTCCAAAAATTTTAATCGCAAGATCTCCACGAACCCCCGTAAGCATCTCTGAAATACGCATTTCAATGGGCTGACCGAAGCTAAAGGTAATCCCCGGGAAGTTTTCAGCAACAAGACGCATCTCTCCCAAAAGCCACTCTTTATCGTGAACGCGCCACTCCTCTATTGGTTTTAGGACAAAAAACGCATCACTCTGACCCAACCCCATAGGATCAAGTCCCAATTCATCTGAACCTGTACGGGCGACAATGGTTTTGATCTCAGGAATTTTAGCCATCATCTCTTTCTCAAAACGAAGCATGATCTCTTTGGAAGCATCAAGATTGACAGAGGGGATCGTCTCAACGGTTATAACGACATCCCCCTCATCAAGGATAGGCATAAAGGTTTTACCGATTTGGGTGTAGACAACTACGGTTAATACCAAGGCGGCTAGTGCGGCGATGGTCACTTTTCGACTATTCTTGAGTGCCCATTCAAGAGCAGGTGAATAGATACCCATGAGTTTGCGTACAATCCATGATTCGTGATCGTGTTCCACTTTCAAAATAATCGAGGAGAGGACGGGAATCATGGTCATTGAAAGGATCAATGACGCAAGTAAGGCGAAGATAATCGTTAATGCTACGGGCATAAACATTTTTCCTGCAATCCCCTCTAGTGATATAAGGGGTAAAAATACCACAGCAATAATCAAAATCCCTGAAACTACGGGAGTGGCTACTTCTTTGGTAGCACGGTAGATAATATTGAGTTTTGGGATATTTTTATTATGCGATTGCCCCAAATGGGCAATAATGTTTTCGACGACAACAACTCCAGAATCCACCAACATACCAATAGCGATGGTTAATCCTCCTAAGCTCATCAAGTTGGCAGACATTCCAAACTGCCGTATAAGGATAAAAGTGACCAAAACTGCCATTGGAACCATAATAGCGACGGTAAGCGCCGCACGAACATCCCCTAGAAAAAGGAGCAAGAGGATCACGACAAGGATAATGGCTTCCACAAGTGCTTTGGATACCGTATAAATGGATTGGTTTACCAGATTGCTTCGATCGTAATAAGGATTGATTGAAACTCCTTGCGGTAACTTAATAGTGGCAAGTTTTTCTTTGATTTGTTCGGTTACATCCCGAGCATTTGCCCCTTTAAGGGAGAGAACTAGCCCTGAAACGGCTTCACTTTCTCCATTTTTTGTTACTAGCCCATTTCGGGTTAGTTTGTCGATTTCAACGGTTGCAACATCTCCAATACGGACAATATGCCCATCGGTATTACGTAAGACAATGGCACGAATATCATCGAGAGTTTTGATGCTTCCCTCTGAGCGAACCAAGAATGCTTCCTCTCCTTCATGTATTCGTCCTGCACCATCATTTTTATTATTGAATGCAAGTGCTTCTTCTACTCTCTTGACTGAAATCCCAAGAGTCCCTAACATAGAATAATTAGGTTTGATGAGGTAACTTTTAACTTCTCCCCCGAGGCTATTTATATCAGCCACACCTGTAATGGTACGTAACGCAGGACGAATTGTCCAATCCAAAAGAGAGCGTTTTTCCGCAACAGAGAGATTTCCCTCTACCGTAAACATAAAAATTTCACCCAGTGGTGTGGTAATAGGTGCTAACCCACCGCTAGCAGTTGCTGGGAGGGTGCTAATCATAGCATTGAGCTTTTCACTTACTTGGGCGCGTGCCCAATAAATATCTGTTCCTTCGTTAAAATCGATGGTAATATCGGCAATTCCATATTTGGCGGTTGCACGAAGAAGTTTTTTATTGGGAATTCCCAAAATTTCCGTTTCGATGGGGGCAATGATCCGTGTTTCCACCTCTTCAGGTGTCATTCCAGGTGCTTTCATGATGATCTTCACTTGCGGTGAAGAGACTTCAGGGAAGGCATCAAATGGGAGCTTCGTAAATGCGGTATAGCCTGCACCGATAAGCATTAGCATGGCGACAAAGACGAGAACCCTTTGTGTCAAGGCAAATGAGATTAATTTATTCATTGGCTAACTACTTTATTTTCAAGCCACATCCCTTTGAGGGGAATCAATCCACGAATAGCAATCTTCTCATCCCCTCGCAGAGCTCCGCTGATGATAAAGGTAGTGCACTCCTCTTTTATCACATTGACATCAAGAGGATTGAACCCTTTCGCCGTTTTGACAAAAATAATAGCTTTTCCTTTATTTCGAATCAACCCATATTTTGGTACGACGATACTTTGATCGGTTGGAGTTTGAATAGAAACTTGAACGAATTCTCCAGGGCGTAAAAGCTCTTTTCCGGAGATAACGGTAGCACGAACAATAACCGATTGATTCTGAACTTCGACACCACTGGAAATTTTAATGATTTTAGCGGTGGCACCCAAATTGGTTCGAATCATATCGCCAAGATGAAGCTTTTTCGCAATCATTGCAGGGGCTTGTACTTCCAACCACAAGGTTGAGAGATCGGCAATTTTATAGATCGGACTTAGTGCATCGACCTTTTGACCGATAAGAGCAGATTGTTCTAGGATAAGTCCGCTTGTAGGGGCAGTAATACTAGCTGTCATGGTAAGTGAAAGTTTTTTGGAAGAGGATATCCCCATCATTTTCATCATCCCCCGCTTCTCTGCTACTTCCATCGCCAATAATGAACTCTCTTGTTTGGTTTTGAGATAATCACGTTCAGAGATAATCCCCTCTTTAAAAAGAGCCTCGTCTTTTTTGATGATATTTTGTAAGCGTTCGTAGCGTGAAAGTGCTTGGAGATACTCACGCTGAAGCGTCAAGCCCTCTGTTGAAGCGACCGTTGCAATTGTTTGTCCTTTTTTGACCGAATCACCAACGCCAACAAATGCTTTTTGAACGACACCTTCGTGTATGGAAGTGGCGATTGAGAGTTGTTTAGGGGGAATTACTACCGTAGCAGGTAGATTGGCTTGTGAGAGTGCTTTGGTCGTCGAAAGTGACTCTGTGACAATACCAAGTTCACCCATTTGTTTAGGGGTGAGGATAATCTCTTTGGCACATAAAGTAAGGATTGCTCCAGCAAGGGGGATGATTAATAGTCTTTTCATTATTTTTCCTCAGTTGGGGGAAACGTTTTTTGCATCTCCCCAAGGGTATCGTAGTACATTTCAAGATTATTGAGAATTTCATGTTGATGTGCTACAAGAACACGACGTGCGTCGATAAGCTCAAGCAAGGTTCCATATCCCTCTTCATAGCTTCGTTGAGAGAGAGACACCATTTTGGACGCTTGATCGATAATATGCTCCTGAGAGACAATAAGGTTCGAAAGAGACGAGAGCATTTTTTGTTGACGAAGGCGCTTTTGCTGGGTTTCATAGCGGTAGGATTGTTCTCGTAAAGCATTTTCACTAATTTTACTTTCAGCATTTTTAAGGTGCAACTCATTGCGATGATAAATCGGAATAGGCATGGAAAGTGAAGCCGTCAGTGAATGCTGATCATACAATTGCGCCACACCAATCCCTGCTTTAAATCCAGGGATGACCGATTCGATTGCGACCTCTTTTTGAGCGCGATATTCCTCATTGAGATTTTTGTAATACGCCATCATTGGCAAATTATCCATTTCTGAAGGCAAATCGACAGCCGTTGGGGCAGGAAGTTTTAGTGGTGTAATATCAGCAGATGAACTCAAGCGAGCACTTATGGCAAGAAGATATTTGGCACTATCGCGTTTGATTTGTGCTGATTGAACCTCTTGGGCTATTTTTTCCTCTTCGACAGTCAGTTTGAGAAGATCGGCTTTGGAAAGTGCCCCTTGCGCAAATCGTTTTTCCCCTTTTTGGCGGAATGTTTTTGCAAGAGCAAGTGCCTCTTCTGCTTTGTCACTCATTTGAGCTGCAATTGTGTAGAGATAAGCTCTTTGACGTACTTCCCCTTTTAGCTCATTCTCTTTTTGGACAATTAGCGCTTTTGTCTGGAGAATTTTAGCATCCAGTATTTTTTGTTTTGCACTTTTGAGAGCCGATTTTTCGATGGATTGTACAAGGGTAACTCCATACTCATTTTGAGCTCCGATCCCATCAGGTTTTGTCCGTCCGTAGGAAAACATAAGTTCAGGATTTTCCCATAACTTTGTTGCCTCTTTTTGGGTAAAAAGTTGCTCTATAGTTTCACGATCCGCTTTTAAGGCGGCATCGTTTTGGAGAGCATTATTCATAAGTTCCGTAACGTTATAGGAGGTTGCCATAACGGGGATGGCGACTAGCGAAAGCCAGAAAAAACGCATTATGTTCCTTAGAAAACTAGATTTAGCGTAATCATAGTGGATTGGGATGAAAAAATCATTAATGGGTAAAATAAGCGATGGAGATCGACTCCAAGGGTATAAAATCCTACTATTAAGGTTCTCTGCGTTCATAAAAAACTCCTTCAACTGATGATGCAAGAATGGACATAATGAAGTGTTGCATTTCTTGATTTGCTACATCTATGCTAATCTTACCATTATCTCTTTTGAAAATTTTTCATATTCATAAAATCTAGGTGCTTTTTTAATATATGATTGTGCTAACTCTACTAGTTGATGATAATAGGCTCACCACTTGCAAGTTTAGCGCGTACTTTTTCACGGGGCTTATTTTCAGGTTCATCTTCACTCACTTCCGCCCCTTCTTCTTCCTACTATCTTCCACCACCAAACTAGTCAAAGCCCTATTAAGCTCAAACAAACACGCCACCCGCTCCGTATCACTTTTAAACCCTTCTTTACGATACAGCTTATCAACGGCTTTATCGAGTGCTTCGTGCGCTTTTAGCAGTTTCGGTGGCATCGTGAGAGGGTTATAGAGGTCGGCTAGGGAACTGTCGGGGAATTGTGTGCGGGCATCGAGAACGGTTTGGGCTAACGTTTCGATTTGTTCGCGCTGTTTGTCGGTGATTTCTTGCGGGAATGGAAAATTATTATAGACGATTTCGTTTGAGTAGCGATAATCACTTTTAATCCGTCCACACGTATATCGTACCCAATCATTATGTATTTTTGAAGTTAAAAGACCAAAGTCAAATAATCTAGCGCATGGAATAGCAAGTCCAGTATCTCCCGCTATATAATCTTTCGTAAAAAAATCCATAGGTATATAATCTCTATTTTCAGATGAATGACGTGGTATAAAAATATAATTACCATCTGGCTGTCGATCTTCTCCGAATAGCATCGGTATTTTTGCTAATTTTTTGGTGGCTTCTCGATTGCTTTCGCTTCGTAATTTTTTAACATTATTGACCCGTTCTAGTACGTGTGGCATTGCTGATAGTTCATTAGGCGGACACTCTTTGAGCCATAAGCACCACCGATTTTTACCGTTTAAATACTCTTTTGCAGATACAAGAGGCTTTATATATTTTTCGGCTTTTGGCTCTACTGCTAAAAATTCCTCTTTCTCATCATCTGTAAAAAGAAAATTTCCTCCATCATTGGGCATACTCCCAAAAAGGATTTGAGGAACACTATTTTGGATATGTTTTCGTTGAGATGATATAAAAAAATCATCCCCACTTACGAGATACGGATTAATATTTTGCACTACGATTTCGTGCGCCTCTGAGATAGGTGTTTCATACTCAAAAATTCGTTTTGTTTTTGTATCGTAAGCGGCAAAACCGATAATGACGCAAAAAACAGCGGCATTACGTTTGGCTTCATTATTCCATTTGAAAGTACGATGGGCGAAGTGGATTTTCACACCATAACGATTAAAAAGTTCCTGCCATAAAATCCCTACTTGCTCCCCTTGCGTAATCGAGTTCGTAGAGACGAGAGCGACTTTACCGTTAGTCCCTTGTATCAGTTGAGCAGCTTTGATATACCACGCTGCTACGAAATCAAGGTCTCCCGCATTTTTAACTCCATTAAATACAATCGTCATATCCTCTTTTTGCTCTTTGGATTGCAATTTAGAACCCAAAAATGGTGGATTGCCTATGATGTAGTCGATGGATTGCTTCGTTCCTCGCAATGACAATGTATCTTTCCAATCAACTCTGAGCGCATTAACATTAAAAATATTCGCACTCTCTTTGATCGGGATATTAAAATGCGGTTCGTTCAGTATTTTGGCAAAATGAAGACTCATTTGATGGTCAACAAGGAGCATTGCCATCTGAGTAATACGACTAGGGAGTTCTTCGATTTCAAACCCATAAAACTGGTCAATATGGATCAGAGGGATAAGAGATTGGGTAATCTTCATGATCTCAAATTCGAGGAGCTTTATCTCACGGTACGCAATAACGAGGAAATTTCCACTTCCGCACGCAGGATCAAGAAAATGAAGACGAGAAATTTTATCGTGAAATACCGCAAGCTGTTTGGAGTTATTTTTTATTCTTTGGAATTCTTCCCACAATTCATCGAGGAAAAGCGGTTTGATCGCTTTTAGGATATTCTTCTCACTCGTAAAATGCGCCCCCAATTCTCCACGCTTAGTACTGTCCATCGACGCTTGGAACATTGACCCGAATATCGCAGGGCTGATAAGACTCCAGTCGAAGGCGCAACTCTCGAGGAGCATTTCGCGCATGGAGCGATCAAACGTCGCAATGCGTATCTGCTCACTGAAAACAGAACCGTTAACGTAGGGAAACTGTTCGAAACTTTCATCAAGATTTTTAGGACGTTTTTCATTGGGAGTATCGAAAATCTGAAACAAATAGCCGATTTGTGAACCTAAGTTGCGCCCATCTTCATCGGTGTACGTGTCGATAAATTCATAAAAACCATTTTTCGGGAATATCCCCGTATCCTCAGCAAACATACAAAAAAGTAGCCGTGTGAGATAAAGCTCAAGTTCATGCCCCTCATAGCCGTTTTCAAGGAGTTTATCATGAAGTTTCCCCATAAGTTCGGCGGCGGCACGATTGGTTGGTTCTTCCGCTTTGTAGGTTTTCTTTTGATAGCCAGCAATAAATGCAAAAAGTTCGATGTTTTTGTGCAGTTCGTCAAGTCTAAAATGATATTCGGTATTTTCATCGAGATCATACAGCTCAAAGTTTTGGAAATCACACACGAGAACAAATTTCGGAAGGTCACGCTCAGGCATATTGGGAAAATAATCAAGTGCTTGAGTTTTGGCTTTACAGAGATCTTTACCAAAGCTTTTATGCTCTACGAGAAGCTGTCCTTTCCAAAACAAGTCGATAAACCCCTGAGAACCGCCCAATTTTTTGATCGGTTCTTCAAACGTTGCTAAGTAGCAATTCAAATCAAATCACAAGTACTGGCATAGAATTTGCTTTAAGCAGGGGATGAAACATTTTAAAGATTTACCGGAAGAAACAATTCAAAAACTCAATGAGATTGTTATAAAAGAGA
>JBAZTZ010000005.1:0-133190 GCA_041661705.1 Sulfuricurvum sp. | reverse complement strand
TATTTTCATTCAACTCATCTGTTCCGCTTTTGGCAATTTCCATCGCTTTGCTTGTACTCTCAGCGGTTTGGGTTGCTTTGCCACTGCTTACTTTTGCCGTTTGTTTGATTTGTTCGATGGAAGCGGATGTTTGGGAAACAGCGGAGAAGGTTTGGCTTGCACCTGAGGAAACTTGTGCGGTTGTTGCAAGAATCTCATTGGTTGCACTGTTAAGCGCAAACGTCCCCTCTTTTAGATCCAACATTATACCGTTGAGATTGGTGAGCATATTATCAAGGGCACTCCCTAAAATATCGTTTTCGGATCGCTTCATAACACTGACATTGAGATCACCCTGCCCAATTTTGTGGGCGATACCAGAGATATTCGTTAAATTCGCAACCATATTCTCAAGGGCATTACCCAAAACATCTTTATCCGAATGCTTGCTAATCACAACATTAAAATCCCCTTCTCCGATTTTATGGGCAATAGTAGCGATGTCACGTAGACGGTTTACCATCACGGTGAATGCCTGCCCCATTTGACCCAGTTCATCACGGCTATCAATATTGATAGTAACGTCCATCTCCCCTTCGCTGATTCTCATCGCCGCTTCTTTGATTGCCAAGATAGGATTGGTAATTATTTTTACAATGAAGATGGTGATACTAACCGCCAGAATAAGCGCTAACAACGTCCCAAAGATGATAACATTATTCGTGGTATGCGCGACGGCTTCAGCATCTTTTACCCGAAGGCTAAGGAGTTCTTTCTCTTTTGAATCAAATTTTTTCATCTGTGCACGAAACGCATCAAACGATTCTTTTCCTTTTTGCTGTCCGACCAAATTGCTCAATGTATCACTAGCATGCGGCGAGTTGGCTAACTCTTTGCGCTTTTGAATGTATCCATCGGCGATACCTTTCCATGTATTCAATGCTTTTTCAGCTTCATCCAAAGCATCGAGAGACTCTTTATCTGTTGTGATTTGTTTTAACTCTTTAAAGATAGCGTGATAATCTTGGCTGCCTTGCGTATAAGGTTCTAAAAATACACTATTGCCCGTTATTACATAGCCTCTTTCGCCTGTTTCCATATTCAATGCGGCTGTTTCAACGTCATTTCCAAGTTCAGTTACGTGATTGGTATGCGATACCCACTGATAGCTCTCCACCACCCCGTTAAAATTAATCAGCCCGATGATGTTAACCAATCCGACAAATAAAAGAGGCAATAACCCCCCACCCAATATCTTCTGCTTCAAACTTAGATTCCTAAACATTTTCTCTCCCTTTATACAAAGTTACAACTTCTTGATGTATTCTCATAGCACTATCACTCAGTAACTTTTTACCATTGAGGAGAATCACCCCCTCTTCGCTCACCCCAACCATTAAATCTGAACGTGGAAGATCAAAACCGCAAGGGAGCTGAAGCGTTTTTTTTGATAGTTTCGTCTGTTCTTGTACCTCATTCACTGCCACCCCAAACTCCATATCTCCATCACTAAGGAGTAAAATCGACCCGAACACTTCATCACTTTGGATTTCCATCCCTAGAAAATGTTTGAGATCAACCACTGAAATAAATTTTCCGCGCATGTAAAAAATCCCTTGAATATACGATGGGGTATAAGGGACAGGTGTCAGCTTCATAAGGCTATGAACTTCATTCACCACCTCCGATTCAATCGCATAGCTCTCATTCCCGATTCGAAAAGTGATAACATCAACCCCATCTTCGCACTCGGTCGATTCTATTTTTCTTGCTGCTGTGATGGCCCGTTGTCTGAGGATCAATTCCGTATTATTCACTCTGTTCCCCCTTTAGTCACATTGACCATCGCCATTTCATGATCAATCAACGTCTCAAGATCAAGAAGAGGGATTAATCTCTCTTCATATTTTACGACCTGTGTCATCTGAAACTGTGGAAAAACATCCTGAGCGTCTATTGCTTCCTCAACGTTGATGGCAAACACTCCAATAATGTGATCGCACAAAAGTGCCATCTGATGACCATGGAGTTCGACAATGATAAGGGCATCTTCACACGCTAACATCTTATCGGGCAATGAAAAAAGGGTTCTGAACGAAATAACAGGAATCGTTTTACCGTGGAGATCGAAAACACCGCATACGATTTTGGGGGATTGAGGCATTTGAGTAAGCTCAAGAGCCCAAATGACATGCACCACCTTCACAACAGGTAATGCGTAATAATGGTCTTCGACTGAAAAAATCAATATGTCCAACATCTATTTGTACCTCACTTCGCTTCGGCAATAATATAATCACTGATTACCTCTTTGAGTTTTTGACTCAGTGCGCTTAAATCTCTAGCAGACATCTCCACTTGTTTGATACTACTAAGATTTTGGGAGGTTGCTTCTTTGATACTCCCCATTGCTCCTGAAATCTGATCCATCCCTGCCAATTCTTGGTCGTACGATGCTGCTATTTGTTTGCTGGCATTAGCTGCATTATAGACACTACTATTAAGTTGATCCATTGATATTTTCGCATTTTGAGCTTGTTTAACACCACTCTCGACGGCTTTGCCCCCTTGTTCTGCCACCATGACTAATGTCCCTGTCACTTTTTGGATATCAAAGAGAATCTTTTGAACTTGTTTTGTTCCTGACTTGGATTGCTCCGCTAGGTTTTTTAGTTCTTGGGCGACGACGGAGAATCCTTTGCCTTGTTCTCCTGCTTTGACCGCTTCGATGGAAGCATTGACGGCTAGCATATTGGATTGATTAGCAATATCTTCTACGGTTGTGATAATCTCTCCGATTTGCTGACTTTGTTCGCTTAGCTGAATGATATTGGAGGCAATCAAATCCATTTTTTCTTTGATTTGATTGAGACCTCTCATATTTTCATTCAACTCATCTGTTCCGCTTTTGGCAATTTCCATCGCTTTGCTTGTACTCTCAGCGGTTTGGGTTGCTTTGCCACTGCTTACTTTTGCCGTTTGTTTGATTTGTTCGATGGAAGCGGACGTTTGGGAAACAGCGGAGAAGGTTTGGCTTGCACCTGAGGAAACTTGTGCGGTTGTTGCAAGAATCTCATTGGTTGCACTGTTGAGGGCGAAAATGGCTTCTTTAATGCTACTAATAGGAGAAATGATTGTTTTTAGCATAAAGATGACACTAATCACCGCTAAAATAAGAGCCAACAAAGTGCCGATGATAATGACATTATTCGTTGTATGAATGACAGCATCAGAATCTTTAGCCCGAACATCCAAAAGTGCTTTTTCTTTTGTTTCAAATACTTTCATCTGCACTCGAAAAGCATCAAAATAAGGTTTCCCCTTTCGTTGTCCAACCAACGCACTCATTATGTCATTGATACGGGGTGAGTTGTTTAGTGCCTTACGCTTTTGAATATATTGATCATGAATACTTTCCCAAGCATTTAACGATTTTTCAGCTTCAATCAAAGCTTCAAGCGACTCTTTATTTCTAGTCATTTGTTTTAAATCTTTTATCAAAACAGGATAAGCTTGACTCCCTTCTACATACGGTTCCAAATAGGTCAGATTCCCCGTTAAGAGATAGCCTCTCTCTCCCGCCTCCATATTCAAAGCAGCTTTCTCAACATCATTTCCCATTTCGATCACCTGATACGTATGGGATACATGCGTATAACTATCGACCACTCCGTTAAAATTAATCAAGCCGATTATATTGACCAACCCAACCAACACGAGAGGCAATAACCCCCCACCCAATATCTTCTGCTTCAAACTTAAATTACTGAACATTGTTTCTCCCTTGATCTATATCGAGTTTATAGTATTGAGCATCGTCAATAAATCAGATGCCATAATTCCATCCGATAGTTCCACCACCTCTTGTGGCTGCATTCGCTCAAGCGCCATTTTTGCATTGCTAATATGTTTCATCGAAGCTTTACTTTTCCCCTCTTTTTTCAAGATATTCCCGAGAATCACATGTGCCATAATCAAACCGTTATTTTGATAAAGAGCCTGTCGCAAAGCAACTTTTGCCCCCTCAATATCACCCGATTCGAGCATCTTAAGAGCACTATGATAGTGTATACACTCTTTATCTTCATTTAACTTTTGACGTTCAATATTATTATTCTCGCTAGATTGTACTCTATGGGTGGCTACTTCCTCATAGATATTTAGTTCCTGTTCCACAAAAATAGGCGCAGGTACTACCGTGGGAATGGAAACCTTTTGAATGCAATACCCCTTGCGTATACACTGCGAGTGAGGGAAATCAAATATTCCCATACTGTACTCGGTTGCCGTTGTCGCCAGCCATCCCCCCTCATTAAGGAGAGAGAAAAGTTTCTCTACAACCTGTTTGGCTTTTTCAATCTCAAAATAGATCAAAACATTATTGAGAAGAATCAGATCAAATCCACGTCCATCAGGGGGCAAACACAGTGAAACCTCATCCATAATATTGTGATACTTGAAATGAGCCATTTTTTGTATCTCTGGATGAAGACGATAGTTCCCTTTCATACATTCAAAATAGTTTCTATACTCTTCAGGCATTTGTCGAAAGGAATATTGGTTAAATATCCCCTCTTTCGCTTGATTCAGCGCATCTGGATTTATATCCGTTCCCAATAGATAAAGGTTCCAACTCTCACAATAGGGGATCATTTTTCCTACCATCATAGCAACCGAATAAAGCTCCTCAGCATGACTGCACCCCACCGACCAAATCGATAAAGAGCGGTCGTTTTTTGCAATAATTTGAGGGATAATAATATGTTCGAATGTATCAAAAAAAGCAAGGTCCCGAAAAAAATAACTCTCACCCACACTAAACTCACGGGCAAGTGCTTGTATCACTTTATTATCCATCGGATGGGACTCGATATATTGGATACAAGAAGCACTATCACGGCACTCAAGTTCTTGAGTAATTCGGCTCATCTTTGAATCAAAACTTGGAGCATCAATCTCTATTTTCCATCCCATATTTTGATTTAAAAAGTGCTCTACTTTCTCAATCAGTTCCATTATTTTCTACCTTTTACTTCGAATTAAAAATCATAGTAGACGTATCATAACACAATCTAAAATCTAAAAAAGTACCTTTTAAGCCAAAGAGGCATAGGATTTCATTTTTAAAATTCAATCAATAAGGAAATTACTCTGCAAACAGATGACGTTAAAATTATTTTTATGAGTTTTGTTATCCTCATTTTTTTTGGGGCGATATTGCTTATGCTCCCTTTTGCCCATCATGGCTCGCTCTCTTTTATTGATTCTATATTTACCGCCACTTCTGCTGTTTGCGTAACAGGACTTATCGTCAAAGATACCGCACTCGATTTTACCCCATTTGGGCACGTCATCATCCTCACATTGATTCAAATCGGTGGTTTGGGCTACATGACAGCCGTTACCTTCTTTGCTCTAATGCGCGGTAAGAGACTGGGACATCGTGACCGATTGATTCTCAAAGAGTCGTTAAATCATCCGGGGATGGACGGGATTTTTCGATTCTTAAAAATTGTTTTTGCCAGTATCATTATTATCGAAGTAACAGGGGCCATCATCCTCACCCTCCGTTTCTGGCACGATATGCCCTTTGGGAGTGCCGTTTGGTTTGGTCTTTTTCACTCTATCTCTGCCTTTAACAACGCTGGTTTTTCTCTTTTTAGTACCAATCTTATGGACTATCGAGGGGATCTAATCATCAACATCACGATTCCATTACTTGTTATCCTCGGTGGTTTAGGATATTTAGTTCTTTTAGAACTTTATAACTATCGTAGACAATCACTGATGCGTCTCTCAACCCATACAAAGCTTGTTTTGTGGACAACAGGATTCTTGATACTTAGCAGTATGGCAATCATACTTTCACTTGAATGGACGAATCCAAAATCACTTGGCTCTATGGACACCTACGAAAAAATTCTCTCCGCATGGTTCGCTGCAGTCAACTACCGTACAGCAGGATTCAATACGATTGATTTCTCAACTTTTAACGATTCTGATCTCTTTTTTGGAACGGTATTCATGGTCATCGGGGGAAGTCCAGGAGGAACCGCTGGCGGTATCAAAACCACTGCTTTTGCCCTTGCTATCATCGGAGTTTGGTTCACATTACGCGGGGAGAGTAATCCTCATGTTTTTAGACGAAGTCTCTCATCGTATCAGATCAACAAAGCGTATGCGATTATCTTCGTTGCTTCGTTTTATATATTGATTTCAACCGTTTTGCTCAATGAAAGCGAACATCTCCATTTTGTCCGTACACTTTTCGAAACATGCTCCGCATTCGCTACGGTTGGAGTATCGACAGGTGATGGTGGAGTCCTCAGTTACAGTGCCCTCTTTAGTGATTTGGGAAAAACAAATATTATTCTCTTGATGTTGATGGGGCGGATCGGTGTTTTTGCCTTCACTATCGTTCTCGTGGGAAAAGCAATGCAAAGCCGTATTAAATACGCAGAAGGAAAGGTTATTATATGACGTATGTAGTTATTGGATTAGGAAAATTTGGGTTTCATGTCGCCAAAGGGTTGGCACAACAAGGGGAAACCGTTATCGCTATCGATAACGATGAAGAGAAAATCCGTAATATCAACGAATATGTTCAAGATGCTATTATTCTTGACTCCTCTGATCCGCGTGCGTTACGCGAAGCAGGTATTGCCGATGCAGAAGTTGCTATTGTCAGTATCGGTGAGCACCTAGAAGCTAGTATCCTCACCGTTATGGCACTCAAAGAGATCGGTATCGAAACAGTGGTTGCAAAAGCGATCACCCAAGTACACGGTCAAATTCTCTCTAAACTTGGTGCTGCCAAAGTAATCTATCCTGAAATGGAATCAGCGAAAAAGCTGGTCAAAAAAATCGTTGCGAATATGCACTATGAGACGATTGATCTCTCTATTACAATGAAGCTTGCCAAAATGACTGTTCCTCAATTTTGGGTAGGTATCTCCATCCTTTCCCCTATCTTTGAAAATGAATTTGAAGTTAAACCCATCGCCTACAAACACCAAGGGGAGTGGCACACCTCATTTGAAAAAAATGATATTCTCGAAAAAAATGATATTCTCGTTGTTCTTGGCAATAGCAACAATGTTGAAGCCCTTAGTAAAAAAGTTTAATGAGATTTAGCTCTTTATGCTTATTTTTAACTGCAACTTTTTTATCTGCTTCCGATATTCAGCCCTCTTTGCAATGGGGTGAAAATGTCACAGGAGTAGTTACCCATTTTCACTCTGACGCAAAAACTATTGCCCTAACCTTCGATGCGTGTGGTGGAAGTGCTAAAAGTTCTCAATACGATGAAAAGCTCATACAATTTTTGATAGATAACCATATCCCTGCCACACTTTTTATCAACGCACGCTGGATTGATAGCAACCCTGATATTTTTAGGACACTCGCCCACAATCCTTTGTTTGAAATCGCCAATCATGGAACGGCACACAAACCCCTCTCTACGGATGGAAAAAGTATTTATGGGATTCAAGGGACAGTCTCAGAGAGTGAAGTGATCGCTGAAATAGAAGGAAATAATGAGAAGATTTTCGCCCTTACGGGGAAACATCCCCATTTCTTCCGTTCAGGAACCGCTTATTATGATGAGAAAGCCGTTGCTATTGCACGAGAACACGGTATGGAGATTGGAGGGTTTTCAGTGCTTGGGGATGCAGGAGCTACTTTTAGCCCACCAAAGGTAGCCCAACAGCTTCTAAGTGCACATAGCGGTGATATTGTTATTTGTCACATGAACCACCCCGAAGGAGGGACACGGGAAGGAATAATAGAGGGGGTCAATGCTCTGCTCAAAGAGGGATTTACTTTTGTCCGCTTGAGTGATGTGAAAGAAAATCTTGTAAGAATTCCCTAACATCATCATTAAAATAGTCGACTAGAGGCCTATTTTTGAAACATCTCGTATCGATACTGCATCATCGAGGTATCTTCACGATTTCCCCACTCTTTCATCGACGCATCGTATAAACGGACATTTTTATATCCAAGTACACCGTTGAGGACGAAATAGTTAAAAGAGGTTTCAAGTCCTCCAGTACAATAGACAAGAACTTCTTTGTTTTTATCTAAACCATACCCCTCTTTAAAGAGACTTTCCAACATTTTTTTATCTTTTAATACATACTCTTTATCGACCGAATAGTTCCACGAGTAGCTCATACCGCCTTTAATATGACCATTACGTTTAACTGTTGCAGTAGGAGTGACACCTAAATACATATCGCTTGGTCGTGCATCGATCATAGGCAGTTGACCAAGATGATTTTTCACATAGGTAATATCGGCAATTTTAGAGACATCGACTTTTGCTTTGTAGTTGCTTGGAGCCATTTGCGGTTTCTCTTGGGTAAGGGAAAGTTTACTGTTTTTCCACCCTTTTAGTCCACCGTCCAAAAGTGCCACATTTTTGATTCCATGATAGTTCAATGCCCAATAAATATAGCTGGCTTTGAGAAGATCTTTTGGTTCATTGATCGGAGAATAAAGGACTATCTCACTTTTTTCATCGATTCCCAAGGCATTAATCTCTTTTTCAATTTCCATGATAGGACGAACAGAAAGAAATGTACCGTTATCAAAACGCCATTTACCGATTGTCGTATGCGCAGCACCTTTGATATGTTCGAACTCATAGCCTTCTCCATCTGACACTTCGATAATTTTAAGCTGTGAATCGTTCTGATGCTCATTAAGCCATTGTGGACTCACAAGAGGATCGATTGCTAATAAAGATAAAGCCGTAGAGCATAAAGTAACCACTATTTTCATATTTTTCCTTTTAAAAAGTTCGAATAATTGTATAGTATTCTTTATTAAATAACATATTTTTCTAAATGATAATATTTAACTTTTATAATAACTGTGTTATTATTCCTCAAGAAAAACTATTTCAAGGATATCTGTATGAAAACATTAATAATATCTGCCCTCGTAGCTTCAAGCGTAATGGGTGCAACACTTGCTGACGATGCTAAAACAGCAGGGTTGAAACCGATCCCATCCAATGCCAAAGCGCTCGAAAAACTCACTTCCAATCCCAAAAATCCGACAACATCGGCAAAAGTAGAGTTGGGTAAAATGCTCTATTTTGATCCGCGCCTCTCTAAAAGTGGTTTGATTAGTTGTAATACGTGTCACAATCTTGCCATCGGTGGAGTAGACGGGATGGCTGCCGCTATTGGGCACAAATGGACGGCTAATCCACACCATTTGAGTTCACCGACTGTTTATAATGCAGTATTTTATAGCCAACAATTCTGGGATGGACGCTCTCCTCATCTCGAAGATCAAGCGCAAGGACCGATCCAAGCAGGTCCAGAGATGGCAGCACCCAAAGAGTTTGTAGTAGGTGTCGTAAACTCTATTCCAACGTACGTGAATAAATTCCAAAAAGCGTACGGTAAAGAGGTCAAAATCACCTTTGAAAAAGTTGCCGATACTATTGCCGTGTATGAGCGTATCCTTGTCACTCCATCCCGTTATGATGATTTCTTGAACGGGAACAAAAAAGCCCTTACAAAAGAGGAACAAAAAGGGCTTAAAACCTTTATTGATAAGGGTTGCGCAACGTGTCATAACGATATAGCTCTTGGTGGAACGATGAATGCGTTCAATATCACAGCGCAATACAAATATATGAATGTAGGTGATTTCAAAGGAGATGCAAACGCAATGGTACGTGTACCGACGCTTCGTAACATCACACAAACCGCTCCTTATTTCCACAACGGTCAAATCGCAACACTTAGTGAAGCCATCAAAGAGATGGGACGTATTCAGCTTGGTGTTGATCTCAACGATAAAGAGACCACCGAGATCGAAACGTTCCTAAAAGCATTAGAGGGTAGAAAACCAACGGTTGTTTATCCAATGCTTCCTGCTTCTACGGTGAAAACGCCGAAAGTGGATGTGGTGAATAACTAAATCATTTTCTCTGTCATACCGTATCACGTATGGTATGACAATACTACAATGAAATCAAATCATAATCTCCTCTACCGTATAATCAAATCAAGAATATTAAAAACAACCGTCATCGCGAGCGAAATACGGCAATTCAAATATTACAGGGTATTTTCTTAAATTTTAATGCAATTATTCCTCTACTAGATATTCTTTTATAGATATGATTAATTCATATTTAATATCTATTGCTCTATAGTGGTTGCTATATAAATACTACCTATCCGAGGAGTCGCCATGCGTCAATATGAAACTTATCACTGTAATAGTTGTGGAAATGAAATCGAAGTACAAAATGTCGGAGGCGGAACTCTTGTTTGCTGTGGTAACGAGATGGAAATGATTACTACTGATCTCACTGCTGTAAATTTAATGAAGGCATTTAGTGGAGAAAGTATGGCACGGAACAAATATGAGTTATTCGCTGATATAGCTCATGATGAGGGGTGGCATACGGTAGAACGTCATTTTCGTGAAGCAGCATTTAATGAAATGTACCATGCCCGCGCCGAATACAAAGCGTATCACAAACTGATTTATGGGTGTGAAGTGGATGCAACACTGGCCAATCTCGACACGGCAATGGCGGGAGAACACTACGAGCACGAAACCATGTATCCTGAGTTCTCTAAGATTGCCAAAGCCGAAGGACACAATGATTTAGCCAGACTCTTCACGGCCATTGGTAAAGTCGAAGTGGAGCATGAACGTGAATATTCTGCTCTTAAAGAAGCTCTCATTGCCGATGGATTCTTTGCGAGTGACGAAGATGAAATCTGGGTTTGCGAAGTGTGCGGTCATATTCATCGAGGGAAAAAAGCACCCGTTGCTTGTCCGTTGTGTAAAGTGGGGCGCGAATATTTCAAACGGGAGTGTTTACTTTAATTACTCCCCTTTTTAGGGGAGAGTATTTATTTACTCTTATCTTTAAAAAAATAGAGAGTAAACTCTATGCTGCTTTGTGCATGGGAAGTAAAATGATAAAACAACTACCCAGGTTTTCTTTACTATTGACCTTAATTTTTCCATTATGATACTCTTCCACCATCTTTTTCACAATAGAAAGTCCAAGTCCAGTTCCTGATTTCGCATGATTTTTTTGGAGCTGACTAAATGGAAGAAAAAGTTTTTTCATCCCCTCTTCACTCATCCCTTCTCCTTGATCACACACCGATAATCGGAAAAACCCATTTGTGTTATCTACTTCATACTCCATGGTAATTGTTGTCTGAGGCAATGAAAACTTAATCGCATTCGAAATAAAATTTAAAAGACACTGTTTAAGCATATCATAATCGCCCCAGAGCATCTCTTCATCTTTAAAATTCTGTATAATCTGAATTGATTTTTGATCTGCCATAGGCTCGATTATCGAATAAACTTCTTTAAACAATTCCATTACTACAATGTACCTAGGTGAAAAATCAATTTTTCCTGATTTAAGTTTTGAAAAGTCTAGAATAGTGTTGACCAAGCGTAACAGATTCTTTCCAGAAATATAAATTTTTTCGATCATCAAGATGCTTAAAGGAGGAATATCACTCCTAGTACTCAAAATTTGTGAGAATCCAATAATAGCATTAAGCGGTGTACGGAGTTCATGACTCATACTTGAAAGAAAGTCGTCTTTACTTTTTTCAGCTGCCAAAGCTTGATCTCGAACTTCAATTAACTCAGTAATATCGTATCGAATAGCCAAATATTCTTCAATCGTATTCTCACTGTTAACAATAGGAACGATTGTTGTATGGACATAATAAGATTCATTATTTTTCTTTTTATTCTTAATGTCACCCTGCCAAATAACTCCACTTTTAATCGTTTCCCATATCTCTTTAAAAACAGAATCCGGCATATCAGGATGACGAATAAGATTATGAGGTTGACCAATTAACTCTTCACGTTTATAACCTGAAATAGTTAAAAACGCATCATTAACTTCTTTGATAATTCCATGTCTGTCAGTAATAGAGATGATCGCTCCGGCGTCAATACCCCTCTTGTAATCACCCAAGCGACGATTGCTAAATTCAAGCTCAGCCGTCCGTTCAAAAACGCTGTCTTCTAATTTTCGATTAACCTCTGAAAGCTCTTTCTGACGAACATAAATCAAGATTATAATCAATACAATAGCATTAATAAGAACAAAGAAAGCCACATACCAAATCACTTCATTGTTCGATGCAAGTTGATCATCAATCGGTGTAATAACTTCGATAACGCCTCGAATATCACCCAACTTCCAATCCGTTTTTGGTGAATCAATCCGACTGTTATGACACTGAACACAACTATCTGAATATAAAAAATCGGGAATAGCAACCCGTATAACATTTTTCTGATGATAAAAATCTTTTTTGACATAGATCTGATCAGGATTTTTCAATAAATAAACTAATGATTCTTTTTCAAATGTATCCAAAACACGATCCGAACGATGAGGAAAAGGATAATCACTGTACATTTTTACTTCAAGATCAGATCCTTTAGTAAACAGTTCACCAATATCATGCACCATTGTAGCGGGGAGAGGAATAGTGTTGGGCTGTACTTTATGATCAAAATTAATCTTTAAATTGGTGTGCTGTTTTACTTTTTTCAGAATATTTTCGGTGTAATAAGAACGAAATATTCGGATGTGATCGACCAATAATTTTGAATTTTGTGTAACGCTTTCTTCGATATTCTTTTCTATCTTTTGAGGAACAAAATAGCCTAAAGCCACCAAGCTCAAAAACGACATAATAACAACACTAATAATCAAGCGATTTTGGAAAAGGTTTTTTAGGTTCATCCCATTAGTTTACAATAAAAAAACTAAAATAAAGAATTATTTAGAATATTAATCCCACCCATCCTGACCGCGCCCTGCGTGCTTATCTTTTTTGTAATTACGTGCATTTACCCTTTTTTCGAGCTGATTTTGGGCATAAAAAAGCTCCTCTTTGATCGTTTCGATACTTTCATCCGACGAACGAAAATCAAGAATCTTCTGACCTAATGCTTCAAGGACGACATAGTCGTCTTTATACAGCTTTACTGCCCCATTTTTTTCCAAAAAGCGAAAATTCATATCCACTTTTTGATCGTACTGTTCCCTTGTGGGATGGTCACTTTTGGCAAGATAGGAGAGGATACCATTGACAAAACGCCCCAACAACCTAATATAACGAAGCCGTTTCGCATTTTCTTCTTTTGATTCGCGCATGCACCCTCAGTTAATGATTAATAGTTATAATTATAGCTCTTATTTTGACAAAAGGTTTTTTTATGTACAAATGGCTTCTGAGTTTACTCTTAACAACGACTGTAATGATGGCAGATTATACAGCGCAACCCATCGATCAAAAACTAATTGACACCAAAATCAAGATCATTGACATCCGTACCCCGCCAGAGTGGAAAACAACAGGGCTGATCAAAGGCTCCATCCCTATCGTATTTTTTGATGAACGTGGTAATTATGATCTCAATGCTTTTCTAACCGAATTGAATAAAAAAGTAAAAAAAGGGGAACACTTCGCCCTCATTTGTAATAGCGGAAGCCGTTCACGAATATTAGGAACCCATCTGGGGCAAAAAATGGGGTACAACGTAGTGGATCTCCAAGGAGGCATTCAATACGCCATTGCAAAAAAAATCCCTCTTGAAGCCTACAAACCACTACCTTAACATAACTTTTGGTATAAGAGTTGCTTAGTAGTGACATCTACACCTAGAAGGTAGCTCAACTTTATGGAATCATTGCAGCTCAAAACTAAACTGCTTTATTTACTCTTGAGCGTTGCACTTGGGCTTGTTGTTGTCGGATTTGTGGGGTATTACAATCTTTATACAATGAAAAAAAATGTTGATACCCTCTATTTTGGTTCTCTTGTTCCCCTAAGTGAACTCGGGTCGATAAACGATACCTACCATCATGAACTGGAAGCTAGCATTTATCGCTGGAATGAAGGACTCATTAATGACGATGATCTCGCCAAAAATATAAGCTTAGGGCAAGAACACGTCAATCAAATGTGGGCAAGCTATATTGCGCATGATAAACGCCCCGAAGAACTCCCCTATATTCACTATACCGAAACACAAATCGAGACGATGCAAAGCTATTTTGAAGAGATACAAACACTGACTGCTACTGATCATCCCAACACAACGATCTCCCTAGCAACCCTCTCTGACAACATCAACTCTATCCATGCCACCATTTCCAAACTCATTACCTATGAAATCTCAGCAGCGCAATACGAACGCTCAATCCTCCTCTCTCAACACCAAAATTCACTGATGCAACTTGCTATCATGCTTTCAATAATTTTATTGGGTGTTATGACCTTTGCATGGCGTATTTTTATGCAAATTGAGCGACAACAGCAACAGCTTCTCGAATCTTCTCAAGTCCTCCAACATCTCAATGCCAAGCTTGAGCACGCTTCCTACACTGATACACTTACAGGAATCTTCAACCGTCGCTATTTCAATCTCGTCTATGATCGGGAGTTCAAACGAGCATTGCGTAACGTTCAACCCATTACCTTTATTATGGTGGATATTGATTTCTTCAAACAATACAATGATACGTACGGTCACCTGCAAGGGGATGTCGCCCTTCAAAATGTTGCCCATCTTCTGAGAAGTTCTTTACTGCGTCCGGGAGATTTTGTCTTTCGTTTGGGAGGGGAAGAGTTTGGTGTGATCCTAACTGAGGCGAACTGTTCCGATGCTCATAAAATGGCAGAACGGCTTCGCTTTAATGTCGAATCTCTCGATATGGAACACAAAGGGAATAAAAATACAGGAAAACTGACCATATCATTAGGAGCTATTTGTATCACACCCATTATGGGAATAAACAATGAAACACTTCTACAAAGTGCCGATACCAATCTTTATGCGGCAAAAGAGAGAGGGAGAAATCAGGTGGTATTTACGATGACGCTGTAAATTACTTTTTAAACCCAAACCCAATCTTCTCCAACTGTACCCGCACTTTTGGAGCAATATCCCCTTGAAACTCCATCCATCCCTCTTTATAAGCACCACCGCACGCAAGAGACTTTTTCAAAATCGAAAGACTTTTTTGAGCATCCTCATCGCTAAGGCTAAAAGGTCCGACAAGAGTAACAACTTTACCACGCCTCTTCTCCTTTTGAAAAACAAGACGGTGCACTGAGGGTTCTAATAACGTGAAGACTTTAGAAGTTTTATCCTCTTCCATGCTCCACCCATCACCCCATGATGCCCCTAGATCAAAGGTGAGTTTTTTAACCATAAACAACCTTCTGAACTAATGCACTAACTCCCTCATTCTCAAAAGCATTACGGTTTGCCATAGAGAGAATAGGATTCGTACAATATTTACTATTATCATAAACAACAACGATAATTTCATCCCCCGCTTGGAGAAAATTCGTCTCGCCAAAATGGGTATAACGTGTTGCCCCGATACTGATAATAGCTTGCTTGGGATATTCCGCCTCTTTGAGATAGTCACAAATTGGCTCCAAGGGCCCGATATTGGTCTGGGTATTGATTTGATGCGTCATCCACTCGATGAGCTTCTCATAAAAATAGCTGTATCCCGTAAGCGCAACGTCTTCACCATAACGCATCAACATCCCCTCACGACGTAAAAAGGAGGCAATCCGATAGGTATCCATCACTCCACCACGAGCAAACTTGTCAATAGGAATAAGGGTGTCTGACAATCCCTTGGAACACTCTCCCCAATTTTTCTTATGGCTAATTTTAGGAGCACCTTCAATACGTAAAGAACAGTCATTGTAAGCACCAAAGAATTTGGGAATTATCTGTGTAAGATTGCCGAGCATATCGTAGGTTAAATCACAAATCAGTGCTACTTCTGGCTCAATTTGTACATTGCAGGGAGTTGTTGGAAGAATGAGTGCATCATAGCTTAAGGGATAAATTCCGAGAAAATCAGAACGGTTTGGAATATAAAAAGGGAACATCCCTTTAGGACCATTGGGATCATCAGTGATGACCTCTTTAAAATCAGCGCTTTCACCGGCTTGCTCTAGGTGCAGGGCAAAATTCCCCGCCACACCGAAGCCGACATACTCTTTATAATTCGCCACTTGCTTTTGCCTCAGCAAACTCTTCGTACGAACCTTTGAAATCGGTGTAGGTTCCATCGAGGTGCAATTCAATAATACGATCTGCAAATGCGTCAAGAAGCTCACGGTCATGGCTCACACAAATAACATTCCCTTCAAAATCAAGCAATGCTTCACCCAACGCGATAATCGCTTCAAGGTCAAGGTGATTGGTAGGCTCATCGAGTACAATGAAATTCCCCCCCTCAAGCATCATTTTGGAGAGCATCATACGATGTTTTTCTCCCCCTGAAATTTTCTCAACGCTTTTCTCTTGCTGTTCGCCGTTAAAAAGCATTCGTCCTAGACAGTTACGAATTTCAGAAATTTCACGCTTAGGATCAAATCCACGAAGCCAATCGTACAGCGTACCGTCGCCTTTGATCTTATCAGTCGTATCTTGTGGGAAATAGCTATTTTCAATCGTCGCACCCCATGTGACACTTCCGCTCGTAGGTTTAATTTCTTCCATCAAAATTTTGCACAAGGTCGATTTACCTGCACCATTGGCACCGATAATCGCGATTTTTTCACCCGGAGCTACCAAAATATCAATATTATGCAAAACATTCAAATCGCCATAACTATGAGAAATATTCGCCACACGCAACGCTTCATCCCCCATAGGACGCTTCGCCTTAAAGACGATACTTGGATCACGGCGACTTGAAGGCTTAATGTCTTCAATACTCATTTTATCAAGCTTCTTTTGACGAGACGTTGCTTGTTTGGCTTTGGACGCATTCGCCGAGAAACGACGAACAAAGGCTTCTAGTTGATCTTTTTCTTTAACTTGCTTATCGCGATCAAGCTGCATTTGGTTTGCCATAACCGTAGAGGCTAAATACCAATCGTCATACGTACCCGTAAATTCACGAATTCTTTGGAAATCAACATCAAGGATATTGGTAACAACCGCATTAATAAAGTGACGGTCATGGGAGACAATAACCAATGTCCCTTCATGACGCTGAAGTTCACGCTCCAACCATCCGATTGTTTCGATGTCCAAGTTATTCGTCGGCTCATCGAGGAACAAAACGTCTGGTTTTGGATACAACACTTGTGCTAACAAAACTTTGAATTTTTCCGATGAAGGGAGAGTGGACATAAGCTCTTGGTGAAATTCAGAACCAATTCCGACTGTTTCCAAAATTTTTGCAATTTGAACATCATATTCATAGGTCGGATCTTCTTCGACTGAAATCATCTCCAGTTCTGCAAGACGATCATTGGTTTTATCGTCCTCAAAATCACCAGTAGCATAAAGAATCTCTTTCTCTTTAATCGCATCATACAGACGTTTATTTCCGCATAAAACAGTATCAGCGATAGTGAAATCTTCATACGCAAACTGATTTTGCCCCAAGATACCGACTTTTAGTCCCGGTTCAATTGAAATATCACCCTCGTAATCTTTGATCTTACCGCTAAGAATGTTTAAGAAAGTTGTTTTTCCTGCGCCATTGGCTCCAATGAGACCATAACGCTTATTACGGTCGAGCTTGAGGTTAATCCCCTCAAATAAAACTCGACTACCGAAACGCATTGCTAATTTTGTGACTTGTACCATGATTATGTTCTCTTTTCGAGGGGTTTAAATGGCGAAATTATACAAAAAAGGAGATAAGAGAGGGCTTATCACCTCTTTTACGTCTTTCTTAACATTAGCCTAAGATTTGAGCCGATAGAATAAACGCAAGGATTATGCTGGTTATAGTTCGATTTTTCTCACGGAGTACAATGTGACACAAATTTATGTCGGGAATATTCCCTACGGCAAAGATGAAAATGATCTTAAAGATCTTTTCGGACAATACGGTGAAGTTAGTTCAGTTAAATTTGTTAACGACAAAGAGACAGGTCGTTTCCGCGGTTTTGGGTTTGTTGAAATGGTAAACCAAGATGAAGCAAACAAAGCAATTACTGCTCTTGAAAACAGCGATTTTGGTGGACGAACACTTCGTGTCAACGAAGCAAGAGAACGTGCACCACGCCCTCCACGCGAACCACGCTGGTAAAAGATAGAACCCTTCTCGGGTTTTACTCTTCACTTCCCTCTTTTTATATATCTTACCTCAATATTTTGGACACATTATGACCTATACGTTAACCGGTGAGTACATTGAACTCCACAAGCTACTCAAAATTTTAGACCTCGTAGACACGGGCGGACAAGCCAAAGTAATTATTGAAAATGAGCACGTACTCCGTAATGGCGAATTGGAAACACGTAAGCGGGCGAAAATACGTACAGGTGAACAGATTCAAGTTGGTGATATTGTTATTAATATCAATTGATTATTAATAGAGTTTTAACTATAATTGCCCATCTTGAAACACATAGTGTCTATCAAAAAGGTTTCGTCACCAATGAAAAATAAAAAAATGATGGTAGTTGGCTTTATCAGCGCAGTAACCTTAAGTGTTGCACTCTCTTCTTCGTTGATAGCCAAGAGTGATGCGCACTCTGCTGCTCCTACAGAGACATCCACAGAAGCGTCTCGTCTTCAATCGTTAGCAAAATACACCAAAGTCTTGAGTATTGTTGAACAATATAATGTTGACAGTCTTGGAATCGATCAGCTTGTAGACAAATCGTTGCAAGGGATGCTCTCAAATATTGATGCTCACTCTACCTTTTTGGATAAAAAAAGCTTTGATTCTCTCAAAAGTCAGACAGATGGCGAATTTGGCGGATTAGGAATCACCGTGGGAATGCGTGACAATGCCCTCACCGTCATTGCTCCTATTGAAGGAACCCCTGCAGATAAAGCTGGGATTAAAGCCGGCGACATTATCCTCAAAATCAATGACAAAGTTACGTTGAGTATGAATATTGATGATGCGGTTTCCTTGATGCGCGGTACTCCTAAGACCCCCATTGATCTTACCATAGTACGCAAGGGAGAGGGAGAACCTCTTAAAATACATATCATTCGTGAGATTATCACCGTTGAGTCTGTCTATGCGCGTACTATTGATGACAATATTCTTTATCTTCGTGTCACCAGTTTTGATAAAAAAGTGGCGGGGGATGTTCGCACGGCGATTAAAAAATATGCTTCCAAAAGCAAGGGAATTATTCTCGATCTCCGTAACAACCCAGGGGGACTTCTCGATCAAGCGGTTGAATTAACCGATCTTTTCGTCGATGAGGGGATTATCGTTTCTCAAAAAGGGCGTAATAAGAGTGATGATATTGTTTACAGTGCCACCAAAAAAGCTACTGTCACCGCTCTTCCGCTCGTCGTTTTAGTCAACGAGGGATCAGCAAGTGCCTCTGAAATTGTCAGTGGTGCGATGCAAGATCTTAAGCGTGGTGTTATTGTTGGAACAAAAACTTTTGGTAAGGGTTCGGTGCAAGTCGTTATGCCTATCACCGATACCGAAGCAATCAAACTCACGATTGCCCGATACTATCTCCCAAGCGGACGAACTATCCAAGCCGTTGGCGTTATTCCCGATGTTGAAGTCGATGCGGGTGAGATCAAAAAACGTGAAAACAGTTTTAATCTCAAAGAGTCCGATTTGAAAAAACACTTAGAAAGTGAGCTCGAAAAAACGCAAGGGATGGTCGATGTAACGGAAGCGAATGCAACTAACAAAACCATTATTACCAAAGAACAGCTCACCAAAGATACACAACTCAAAGAGGGTGTCGGCATCCTCAAAGCTCTAATCATAGTTAAAGGAAGATAATCATGGAAAAACGGGAACTCATATATGAGGGAAAAGCAAAACGTCTTTTTAATACAGACGATGTCAATTTAGTTATCGCTGAATTCAAAGACGATTTGACCGCATTTAATGGTGCAAAAAAAGACAGTGAATCGGGAAAAGGAGCTCTTAATAATAAGATTTCTACCGAACTTTTCAAAATGTTAGCACGTGAGGGTGTTGAGTCCCATTTCGTAGAGATGCTTGATGATACCAATATGCTCTGTAAAAAAGTGGATATTATTATGATCGAAGTAATCGTTCGCAATGTTGCGACAGGAAGTCTTAGCAAAAACTTGGGCATTGCTGATGGAACTATTCTTCCGTTTACTTTGGTCGAATTTGATTACAAAAATGATGCACTAGGTGATCCGAAACTCAACGATCAACACTGTTTGATATTGAACCTTGTCAAAAATGAAGCGGAACTTGATCAGCTTCGCGCTATGGCACGTCATATCAATGATATTTTACGCCCGTATTTCCATACTCGCGGACTTAATTTGGTTGATTTTAAACTCGAATTTGGTCGTGATTGCGATGGAAAAATCATCCTTGCTGATGAGATTAGTCCTGACAACTGCCGTTTTTGGGATTTAGAAACAGGTGAAAAGATGGACAAAGACCGTTTTCGTCAAGGGATGGGGGGACTAAAAGTCGCTTACCAAGAAGTCCTTAACCGTATTTTGAACTAATTCCAAAGGAAACACATGAAAGCAATCATCAACGTATTTTTAAAAAATGGAGTCCTTGACTCTCAAGGAAAAGCGGTTCAACACGCTCTTAGTGGTCATGGATTTGAAACGGTTCGTGATGTTCGTGTTGGAAAACAAATCATCGTTGAGATGGATGAAAGTGATGAAACTGTGGCAAAAGAAAAAGTTGCCCATATGTGTGAAGAACTTTTGGCCAATACCGTTATTGAAGAGTATGAGATAGAGATTCAAGCATGAGTGCAAAAATGAAAGTCGGTATACTCCAATTCCCGGGTACTAACTGTGAGTATGATACCCAACACGCATTTAATGATCTTGGGTGTGAGACAGTCATCTTATGGCACAAAGAAGAAACTATTCCAGATGGAACAGATCTTGTTGTTGTTGCAGGGGGCTTTAGCTATGGGGATTATCTCCGTAGTGGTGCTATTGCCAAAATGAGCCCTATCATGAAAGCGCTCAAAAAATACGCTGAAGCCGGAGGAAAAGTTCTTGGGATCTGTAATGGTTTTCAAGTCTTGACCGAAACAGGACTTCTTCCTGGTGCATTGAAACGCAATGAGGGGCTTCATTTTATCTCTTGCCATCATCACCTTAAAGTCGTTTCAAACGAC
The DNA here is from genome assembly GCA_041661705.1 of Sulfuricurvum sp. Lineage (GTDB taxonomy): Bacteria > Campylobacterota > Campylobacteria > Campylobacterales > Sulfurimonadaceae > Sulfuricurvum. The sequence goes on along the minus strand of JBAZTZ010000005.1, from coordinate 112,064 downwards.
AATACTTTTTTACGCCATTGTACGCAAGGTGAAGTTGTCAATATCCCTATCGCACACCACGATGGCAATTATTTTATTGATGCTAATGGGTTAGAAAAACTGCATGCCAATAATCAAATCTTGTTGCAATATACCAATGAAAACGGAGAGATTGAAAATCCTAATGGTTCTGTAGAGTGCATCGCAGGTATTTGTAATGAAGCCAAAAATGTATTTGGTTTGATGCCTCATCCAGAGCGGGCAATGGAGTTATTACTTGGAAGCTGCGATGGACGACGTATGCTAGAGGGCTTTTTAAACCGTTGAAAACGATAGCCCTCCTTTTAGCATTATTGTTCCAAACACTCTTTGCTGAACCATCCGTTCTAACTCCTGCTGATTCTGTTTCTCCCGTGGGACAAGCACAGGAAGCAGTATCCCCAGAGGATCAAAGTGTCGACGCACTATTTTCTAATACTGCGGAAAATGCACCTGCTGTCACCCTTGCTTACACAAAAATTCCAACCCATCTTTATGTAGGAGAAATTTTTCCTTTAACCATAAAACTGACCCCCTCAGATATGGCTTCGGGAAATATTGAGTATACCCTTCAAAACGAGCAGGGACTTCGAATTTTTAGCCAAACCCCTCATCGTAGTGTTAAAAATGATGGAGTCTATGACACTTTTTATTTTTTGGTTCAAGCGAGTGCGCTGCGCCTTCCTGATATTACTGCCAATGTCACTTCTACTGGAGGCGTTTCAAACACCCTCACGGGTTCATCTTTTAACGCCTCAACACTTAATCCACCTAGTACGTATGCCAATGTGTTAGCGGACTCATTCAAGCTCATTAATTACAAGACAACGGCGTACAATCAAGAGAGTAATATCGTTGTTTTCACCGTGAAAGCATCTCGATGTAATATTGCAACTTTTTCCCTTCAAAACGCGATCAAACAAGGCTTTGAGTCAAAACTTCCAAATCTGGAAGAATCGACGATGACCTATTATGCGATTATTCCCAATTCGGAACGGACACTTGATTTTACGATCTTTAATCTTTCTAAAAATCGCTATGAATCAATTAGTATCCCTATTGTCGTCGACGATGATGCTGTCTCGACCCAAAGTGATCTTTCCCCGACCGATGCGCGCCATACTGAATTAAAAGTAGGAGCCGCCGCAATTCTAGCTGTAATACTTATAGCGCTGTTTTATTGGAGACGTTGGAGAGGATACCTTGTAGCTTCTGTAGCCCCTCTTTTTTACGTTGTTTACGCACTGCTTCCCAACTCAAATGTGTGTATTAAAAAAGATGCCCCCATTTATCTTCTTCCGATTAAAAACGGAACTATCTTTGAAACAACGCTTCAAGAGGAACATTTAGAATCTGAAAATACCGTAGGGGAATTTATTAAAATTCGTCTAGGAGATAATAAAGTAGGCTGGGTGCATGAACGTGATCTTTGCTCGAATTAGATGGCTTTATGCCGTAATCGTCATTTTCATAGGAATGACGTTGATGATTGCGACGTTTTATCTCCTCCCTAAGCCCTACGCTGTCAAATTTTCAGCATGGTTTATTCGATTTTTTATTTTCATGCCTGTACAAATTAAGGGGGTCATTGATCCCCAAGCCCAAATGTTTTTGATAAATCATCAAAGTGATATTGATATTGGTATTATGGAGACAATAACCTCTCACGATTTGGCATGGGTAGCAAAAAAGGAGCTTTTTGACATTCCATTTTTTGGACTGGTACTCAAGCTTCCTAGGGATATTGCCGTAGCACGTGAAAGTAAAACCTCTTTGGTTAAGATGATTAAGGATGCGAAAGTATGTCTAAATGAAGGGCGTACCATTACTATTTTTCCTGAGGGGACACGCAGTGAAACGGGGAAAATGAAACCCTTTAAAGCCGGTGCAAAAATGGTGGCAGACAAATATACCCTCAGAGTGCAACCCGTTGTCCTTATCGCAACCGCATCTTATTTTAGTAACAAGCGTAAAGATTTTCGTCCCGGAACGATTACCGCCCTATTTTTGGAGCCGTTTGTCGCCGATAAGAGTGATCCTGATTGGCTAAACAATACCCAGATTACCATGCAAAAGGTTTATGATGATGAGTTGGCAAACCATCCTCGCCATCGGTAGTGGTGCTTTTATCGGTGCTGTCTTACGCGCTTATCTCAATGGTGTCGTAAACCACCATTTGCCCCACACCCTCCCCTTTGGTACACTCTCAGTTAATCTCATTGGTAGTTTTATCATCGGAGCTCTTTTCGCTTATTTTAGCTACACAACACTCTTTAGTCTCCATGTTAAATCTTTTCTTACGACAGGCTTTCTCGGAGGATTAACAACGTATTCAACTTTTGCGGTGGAAACTTTTTTACTTCTTAGTGGCGGACATTTTCTTATGGCGGGGGTTAATATGGCACTTAATACCTTTGGAACCATTGCCATGGCAGCAGCAGGATATACTCTCTTTAAGCAGTGGTTAGCGTAATAACCTCATCGGCACACCATTTCGCAAGCGTGTGATCGTGAGTAATCAATAATACCCCCATCCCCTCCAAATGCTCTACAATCAGTTTCATAATATCAAGCTGATTGAGATTATCAAGGGCAGAGGTGGGTTCATCGAGTAGCAAAAGCTTCGGCTTCATCAACAATGCCCTCAAAATTGAACACCGTTGCAATTGCCCACCTGAAAGCTTATGGGGCAACATATCCAGATGAACCTCTTCCAGTCCCATTTGCCCTAAAAGCAATTCATACCCCTCCATCGACGTGACATCTCGGATTTGCTCACGAATGGTATAGGTAGGGTGAAAAGAGCTATAAGGGTCTTGAAAGACTTGCGATACGGTTGATCCCTTAATCGTCCCCGACTGTGGCTTTAAACGTCCAAGGATAAGTTCAAAGAGTGTTGATTTACCAACACCGCTGGGACCTACAATTGCTTTGATCTCACCCGTATGAAGCGTTAACGAGAAATTATCGAAGATTCTGACATCGCGAGAATAGCCAAAGGTAAGGGCATCTATCTCTAAAACCGTTGAACTCAACGAATTTGTCCTTTTCCGTACACTTTGTATTTATAGGTCGTCAATCCCTCAACTCCCATCGGTCCACGGGCGTGAAGCTTGTTAGTACTAATCCCAACCTCCGCTCCGAAACCAAAAGCACCTCCATCGGTAAATCGAGTAGAGGCGTTCACATACACCACCGCTGCATCAATCGCATCCATAAAACGCTCTGCCCTGGTAATACTCTCGGTAATAATTGCCTCCGAATGCCCTGAACCAAACCGAACGATATGACTAATTGCCCCCTCAACGCCATCAACGACACGAATATTGAGGATATTTGCCAAATACTCGGTATTAAAATCAACGTCCGTAGCTTCTGCCACCTCAATCACGTCACGTGTCAAATCACACCCTTTGAGCTGTGTATGTTCACGATCAAACGCCTCTTTAACTATTGGCAATAACATAGGGGCAATGGCTCTATCCACCAACAATGTCTCCATTGAGTTACATACTCCAGGACGTTGTACTTTCGCATTCAGGGCAATGGCGATTGCATTGTCAATATTCGCTTCTGCATCAATATAAGTATGACACAATCCCTTATCGTGTTTGACGACAGGGACACTAGAGTTTTGACTCACAAAGCGTATCAATGCCTCTCCACCGCGAGGGACGATTAGATCAACATATTGATCCATCTTAATAAGCTTTGCTACCCCTTCACGTGACGAATCGGGAAGAAGGGCAATAAGTTCTTTGGGAAGATGATTACGAACCAACACCCCTTGCAATGCCTCAGCAATAGCGATATTAGAGTGCTCCGCCTCTTTTCCCCCTTTGAGAACACACCCATTGGAACTTTTGAAACACAATGCAGCGGTATCGGAGGTGACATTCGGACGGGATTCATAGATAATGCCCACCACACCAATAGGAATAGAGACTTTCTCGATTTTCAGCCCAGCTTCGGTCACCCACCCCTCTAACACACGCCCAACAGGGTCTTTCAAAGCAGCAATCTCTTCAATTGCAACCGCCATTGCTTCAATACGTTTCTCGTCAAGCATTAGCCGTTCTTTTAACGATGGGGCAAGATCCTCTTCTTGAGCTTTACTCATATCAAGAGCGTTTGCTTCCATAATATTCATCGTGTTAGCACGCAAACTGTGCGCCATCTCACGTAAAAGCAGGTTACGCTCATTCCCCGCCATTGTGGCAAGAATACGACTTGCTGATTTCGCTTTTTCTAAAAACTGTTCCATAATTGTTTCCTTGTATATTAGGGATATTATAACGAATTCTACAATCACTTTTATATCAATACCTCGCAAAAGAAAAGCCCTATAGCTACCAACCGCCAAAAAACCTCTACCAAAACTCTCCTAATAATGTAAAAATATTACACTTATTTTTAGTGGAGAACACAATGAAAAATCAACCCAAAAAAGCAATTTTACTCCTCAATATGGGGGGACCTAATAATCTTTCGGAAGTCAAAATATTTTTAAATAATATGTTCAATGATAAAAGAATTATCGGTGCGCCCAAACCTATTCGTAAAATGATTGCGTGGTTTATTACCTCACGCCGTCACAAAGAAGCGGAGCATAATTACTCACTTATCGGAGGGAAATCTCCTATCGTAGAGCATACGAAGCGCGTTGTCAGTGCTTTGAGCGAAAGGGTCGATGCCGATGTACACTACGTGATGCGTTACACCCCCCCTTATACATCAAACGTACTGGAATCTCTCAAAGAGTATGATGAAATTTATGCCATACCGCTGTATCCCCATTACTCACAGACAACCACCCTCTCCTCTTTTGATGTCCTGTATGAGGAAGCGACTCGACTGGGAATACGGGACAAACTCAAAACTACTGTTGATCGCTATTACAATGACCCCACCTATATTGCCTCTATCATTGAGCGTATAAAAGAGTCGCTAGGAGATGAAGATCCCAACGATTTTGAACTTATATTTTCAGCCCATGGACTTCCTAAAAGAATTATTGAAAAAGGGGATTTGTATCAGCGTCATATTCGTGCCAATGTTTACCATGCTCGTAAGGCACTTCATGATGCGGGGATAGTTTTTCATAAAACCCATCTTGCCTATCAATCACGCCTTGGGCCCTTGGAGTGGATACGCCCCTATTTGGAAGATAAGCTTGCCTCTTTAAAAAAGAAAAAAGTGATTATTTACCCTATTGCATTTACCATCGACAACTCAGAAACCGAATTTGAACTTGACATCGAATACCGTGAAAAAGCACACCATCTTGGAATCGAAGAGTACCGTGTGGCAAAAGCACCCAATGATCATCCTCTCTTTATTGCCACCCTTGAAAAATTATACCATTCAATGAGTTCTTAATGAGAGAGTATGCCGTTATCGGAGGGGGAATCGGTGGATGTTGCGCATCTGCCCTTCTTAATGCTTCGGGGCATGATGTTCTTCTTTTGGAAAAAGAGCCTACCCTTGGAGGGTGCGCTTCTACTTTTACTCACGGTCATTATCACTATAATGCAGGGGCGACAACCCTTTCAGGTTATCATGAGGGGGGAATGGTACGCAAACTTTTTGAGGAGATCAAGGTTCAGCCCAAACTCATCGTAACCGACCCAGCCATTGTCGTACTTCAAGGGAATAAGGAGATTAAACGTTTTTCAAATGTCGATCAATTTGTTCAAGAGCTTCAGCGTAACTACCCTCACCCCAAACATACTGAATTTTGGGAATTGGTTCACACTATCGTTGAATCATTTTATGCACTTAATGGGCACTATTATTCCAATGCCTCTGTATCCAAAAAATTACGCTCTCTCATGAGTATGACCCCTATCCTCAAGAAATTCTGGCCCTATCTCTGGAAAGATGCCCGTAGTTTTATCCACAATTTTTATGGCGGACTATCGCAAGATTATTGTGATTTTTTGGATGCTCAGATTTTGATTGTCGCACAAAGCACGAGTGAACATATTAATTTTTTTACCGCCGCCGTGGCTCTTGGGTATACGTTCAATGAGACCCACTATGCCGTAGGAGGGATGGGAAAACTGTGTGAAAACCTCACTTCATGCGTTAGTGATATACGTACCCATACGCAAGTCACCTCGATTCACCAAGAAAAAGATCGTTTTATCCTCAAAACCAATACGGACTCTATCGAAACAAAAAATTTGATTATGGGGACGACCCATTATGAGAGTGGGAAATATTTCCAAAGTAAAATAATACAAAACTATTACCATCGCTACGAGAAGCTCAATAACCATCAAAGTGCTTTTGTCCTTTATCTTACGATGAAATCCGAACACTCTTTTCATCACCATTATCAAATTATCACCCAAGCAATAATCCCTCATACCCTTTCAAAAGCTCTATTCATCTCCTTTAGCGATGCCAGCGATACCGATATTGCGCCCCAAGGGTTTTTCAGTGTCACCGCTTCGATTCACACCGATGCACGTTGGTGGATCAATCTTGAACCCTCACGTTACCGCCAACAAAAAAAAGAACTTGCCCAAGTACTTCGTACCCTAATTTGTGATACACTTCACCTAGATTCTAATGAAATTGTTGCAAGTTTCGCCGCAACGCCAAAAACGTTTGGTCGCTATCTCAATCGTACTCAACTGGGAGGAAATGCTTTGACGATGAAAAATATTCTTCCCCGCCTCCCCTCCAACGACACGTCTATAGAAGGACTCTATCACGTAGGTGATACCTCGTATGCTGCGCAAGGATGGCCGGGGGTCGCTATGGGTGCACTGAATTTAATAAGGCTGATCCATGAATAAACTCGAACTTCGCATCACGGTGAGAGATTGGCTGGGCGTGCTGCTTATCGGTGTTTTATTCTCAGGGTTTTTGTCGATTTTAGCCTACTATATTCTCAGCCTTTCTCTCTTGCATGGGGCATTGTTTGGGATTACTCTTGGTTTTTTTATCGCCTTGTATTCTCTTATCTTTATTTCGGGGATGAATCATTATTTGCTTCCACGTACCCATGAAGGGTGGTGGAATTTTATTGCGGCACTTTTCTCTTTTTTAGCTGGTTTTTTGGGAACGCTTTGCACCTATACTCTCCTTGGTCTTACACCGCTTAGCACCATCGACCTTTTTCGTCTCCACCCTTTCCAAAGTGCTTCGATTATTGGAATTTTGACCTATTTGATGGGGGCATTAATGTATCGTTTCGTTAAAGCACGTAATGAAAAGGAACATATCAATTCGCTCTTTATCCAAAGCCGTATCGCTTCACTTGAAACACAACTCAATCCCCATTTCCTCTATAATGCCCTCAACTCTCTGGCTGAACTGATCCACCAAGACCCTGATAAAGCCGAAGAAGCGGTTCTCAAGATTTCTACCTTTTTACGCAATACGATGGGAGAAAAACCGTTAATATCCTTAGGGGATGAGCTTCGAAATGTTCGTGATTATATTGATCTTGAAAATATCCGATTTGGCGGGACGATTACCCTTCTCATTGAAAACGAACAAAAATCGCTTTCGTGTTTGATCCCCAAATTTTCCATTCAACTTGTGTGTGAAAATGCGATCAAGCACGGATTTAACACCTCATCGCGTGATTTTCAACTTCATATTCGTATCAGTAATAACCAACAATTTCGTATACGCGTCTCGAATAACGGTCGTCCGATTCAAAACACCACCTTTGGAATCGGTCTTTCGAATCTTCAAGAACGATTATCCCATTTGTGTGACGGTGAATTGACGATAGAATCGCTTGATCCACCCACCTATACCCTAGAATTAAAGGTCTGCCATGAAAATTTTGATCGTTGATGATGAACCCCTAGCCATTTCACGACTACAAAGACTGCTAACATCCTTAGGTCATAGCGACATTGTCAGTGCTTCGAGTGGTAAAGAGGCGCTTGAATGTGTCGCACACAATGATTTTGATGTTGCTTTTTTGGATATTTCAATGTCCGATATGGACGGTATCGAACTGGGATATGCACTGCGGTATACTCATGAGACAATGGCGATTATCTACCAAAGTGCCCATGAAAATTATGCACTCAAAGCGTTTGATGTGGGAGCCGTTGATTATTTACTCAAACCCTACACCGCCGAAGCCGTAGCACGCTCCATTGAACGCATCAGTGTCAAAAAGAATCCAAAAGAGCTTCGACTCATTGCCAAAATGGGCGATACGCATACTTTGTTGCGTCCAGAAGATATTTTTTATGTCAAAGCCGATTTAACCGAAGTTATTTTTCGAACACGTGAGGGATTTTCGTACTATCCCAAAAAAATATCGGAGGTTGAAACACTTTTGGAGCCCTATAACTTTTTACGGGTTCATCGCTCCTATTTGGTCAATCTTAACCGTATCAAAGAAATGGAAACCATCGACCAAAGCCGAATTAGTTTTACGTTCGATGGTGTTAAAGAATCGATAGAGAGTTCCAAAGACGGCGCGAAACATTTTCGCCATCTTTTTAAATAATCCAAGGAGGATACCATGAAAATAGTTATTTGCGGAATAAGCGGATTTGTGGGGAGTGCTTTAAAAGCACACTTTACTGCTCGCGGTGATGACGTCATCTCGTTGAGTGTTCGCACTGATACGAGCGTTGAATCCATTGCAAAAAAGTTAGAGGGATGTGATGCCCTTATCAATTTAGCAGGGGCAAATATTCTGGGTCGATGGACCTCTGTGTATAAGAACGTATTACGTCAAAGCCGTTTGGAAACGACTGATAAACTAACCAAAGCCCTCAAGTACGCCACCAACCCGCCCAAAGTTCTTTTAAACGCCTCCGCTGTTGGGATTTATGATAATCTTCATAAACATGACGAAGGTTCCCAACATTTTGAAAATGATTTTCTAAGCACCTTGGTACAAGATTGGGAAAAAACCGCTATGAGTGCCTCAGAAGAAGAAATACGGGTCTGTTTATTGCGCTTTGGGGTTGTCTATGGAAAAAACGGCGGTGCTATGGCAAAAATGCTTCCCCCATTCAAGCTAGGATTAGGTGGGAAAATGGGAAGCGGTGATCAAATGATCTCGTGGATTCATTTGGATGATTTAGTGCGAATATTTTCCTTTTTAATTGATCAACCCCATTTATATGGTATTTTCAATGCCACATCGCCCCATCCCCTCTCCAATGCCGCCCAAACCAAAGCGATGGGCGCTATTTTGCACCGCCCTACTTGTATGGATATGCCCTCATGGCTTGTTAATCTGATCTTTGGCGAGGGGTCATCGGTCATTTTAGACTCCAAAGAGGTCTATCCAGCACGCTTACTCGAAGCAGGATTTACCTTTACCTATCCACGATTTGAAGAGGCGATGAGGGAGATTGTGACAAGCTCTTGATTGGTGAACTTTTCTCTAATACAGTAAAGCATGTTATAATTTTGGCATTAAATCCAAGGGGTACATTATGACGATGACGATCACCGTGAATGATAGCATTGCCGATAAAGTAATGGCATTTTTGAACTCATTTCCCAAAGAGGCAGTGAAGATTGAGCCGTCACGCCCATGGTATGCCGATGAGGTTAAACGCCGCGCCGATGAATACCGACGTGGAGAGATGGGAACAGTGCCACATAACGAAATGTGGGAACGTATCGAAAGACAGATAGAGGCGTGAATATTATTTATAGCCCACGGTTTGAGCGTGAAGCAATGGTAATTTATGATTTCATAGCTAAAGACAAACGAAAAACTGCAAAAGAGTTTTTAAGCAAAGTTAAAACCCATATCGAATCGAAACGCTAACCGATCATCCACACAAAGGACGATTAAGTGATGATGGCAATCGTGAACTCATCCACAAAGGCTACACCATCCCGTATTTAGTCGATGGGGAAAATATCGTAATTTTAGGTATCTTCAATCAGAACGAATGGAAGCCAAAAAAACTTTAAGCAAAATTTATCTCTTACACGTCCCAAGCTGGAGCTTGGGAGAGAGAAGTTAGAAAATATATTTTAGGTTTAAGCCCGCATTATTGAAGGTATAAGAAATATCACGAGTATCCCCTGTAGCTGTAATTTTTGAGGTTTTATATTCAAGATTTACTGCTATTTTGTCAAGAACTTTATACTCAACTCCTGCACCATAGCCATAACCCCAGCCGTTCGTTGGATCAACTGAATAAGCAATATGTTGATAGTTTGCACTGACAATCCCATAGCCGATTAATTTTGACAAAGGAGAATAGCCAAGTTTGAAATCCGCACTCATAGTATAAATAGCGGTGTTTCCGTTCTCCCCAAGGTCCATTGATGTGCGACCAAAACCAAAATCAGAACCAAAAGCTACATTATTGTCATATACACTCATTTTCTCCCATTTAATGCTGACACCAGTTCCTGAAGATGTGAACGATGTATCTTTTTCTTTCACTTGTGAGTGATCAATACCAATTACTAATCCACTGCTAACCTCAGTTGCAAATGCTGACGCTGCTAACAATACAGATATTACTGCCGTTGATACTAGAACTTTTTTCATTCGAATCCTTTTATTTCCCTATTGGGTTGTTTTGCTGTAAAAATTTATGGCTACTAAATTATTTTTTCAATAATCAGCTTGTAGGTTGGATGACTAATGTGCTTGAGCTAAAAGCTCTTGTTCTTTTAAATAAGCAAGTATCACCTTAGCATCATATGAAGCAATATCACTAGGACGGTCTTTATCGTCGTACATTTTAATATTAAGTTTTCCACCTGCAGGAAAATTGAGATTTCCTCCTGCAACTTTGCACGGATTTGTTAGATATAGCAATGATTGAGCAAAAGTATTATTTGCACATTTTTCAAGATACTCTTTAGCAGTGTTAACTTTAATACCAGCCAAATTCGAAATCTCCATAGGGTCTGTAATTGAGAAATATTTTTTATCTACTTCGATTGTTTTTTCAGCAGCAAGTTGTAATGGATACGTAATTGCATTATTCAATAAGCTTGCATGATTAATGAAACCAAATTCTTTTCCCTCACCTGCCGCAGTAATTGAAGCTGAATTTTTTGTTGGATCAACTACGACGTTCGTTGTGTAGTATTTTGGACCACACCCTGACATTAAAATTGCCCCAGCAACAGCGATTGAGAGAAGCTTTACATTCATGATTAACACCTTTTATTAAAATTTACTCAAGATTGTAGCCACGATTACCTTTTCACTCACTTAATAGTGATTGTTTTTGATTCACTGATTTTATTAAAATCAATCATTCAATAGTGAGTGGTGGTTGATATGTCAAAAGAAGAACGTGCAGAAGTCAAAGCGTATTACGATGCACTAACTGGACACATCAAAGCAATGCGTAAAGAACGAAAAATTAGTCAACTCAAGCTTGCCAATATTTTGGGACATAACTCTACATCCTTCATCGCTCGTATCGAACTTCGACAAAATAATGCAAACTATAATTTAGCCCATTTGGTCATACTCGCACAGGAGTGGGAGATTGATATTAAAGAATTACTTCCTTAGTTTGAGGATCAGTGAGGTAGATAACGTACGGGTAAGTTTATCCGAAAAGCTCTCTTTCAAACGGTGAACTATTTATAAACCTATCCGAAAACAGTTTAGCCCCTGCGTATAATGGTATTCAAGACTGTATCCATGTTTTTGGAGAATAGAGTGAGTGAGATACAAACCTAATCCTAGCCCTGTTGAAGAATTCTCGTAAGAGCGATTAAACGGTTTCGTGAATGTTTGTTTCTCTATGGGCAACGGTTTTCCGACACTGCAAAGGGTAAAGGTATCCGAACGAATCGTCAAAATCGGGGTATCCTCGGAATATTTGAGAGCATTATCCAGAAGATTTTTCAAAGCAATCGTAAAAAGCTCAAAATCAACCTTAAGAATCAATTGCGACTCTTCTCCGTGTATTTTCAGACTCTCTTTCTCACAAAGCAATAGATCACACGCATGATCGAGAAGATCCACAAATCGGTATTCTTGGAGATTTAACTGCCACTCACCGCTTGAAAATCGTTCCATCCGTGTAAACTCATTGAGAAGATAATCCATACGCTCAAAGATCCGCTTTAGCCGTTCTTGTTCCAATGAGGGTTCGAGACAATCCGTTGTCAATGAACCTTTCATAATAGGTGTTTTCAGTTCATGAAGAATATTACGTAAAAATAGAGAACGGGCTTCGCGCATTGCGCCGATTTTTTCAAGAGCGTGATTAAATTCATCTGTTATTTGAGATATCTCATCCTTACCGCTAATGGGAACATCCAAATGAGTATCTCCCTCTTTAAACGCAATAATCGCATTTTTAAGACGATGCAACGGAAGAAGCTTTCGGAGTAAATAGGCGAAAAAAAGTAAAACAAGGGTATCCACTGCAACTAAAATCATCCAGAAAACGATAAAAGAGTGGGGTTGTATATCTTCAAAAACAACACGCTCAAAAAAGTGTCGATTAGGGGGTGGCGGTCTAAACACAAACTCCTCGGCAAACTTAGGAGGGGGTGGCGGTCGTCGATTAACAAAATAGGTATGATCTTCATACTCTATCATTGTTCCAAAAGGGAGATCCATGGTGATGGTGCCCTTTGAGAGTAGTTTTTTGACCGCAAGAGATGAGGGGCGAATCCGTAGGTGTTCTAGCTCGATGGAGACATCAGCGTGATGATGATGAAACAACCGATCGGCGATGAGAAAGCGATCCATTTGTTCCAACTCATGCTGTTTGGAAAAGTGTTGATGGGCAATCCCAAACAAAATATTGATAAGGATAAAAATAATACTAAAAAAGAGGGTAATCAGCCGTAAAAGAGAGTGCTTATTCATTAACAAATTTGTATCCTACCCCTCGCACAGAGAGAATATAACGGGGATTTTTGGGATCATCCCCGATTTTTTGACGTATTCGCCCAATGATAACATCAATGCTTTTGAGACTGCTTTCGTATCGAATGGAGCCGATGTTCAGAAGCAACTCTTCGCGTGAGATAACAAAACCATCTTTGCGTATCATATAGGCGACAATGTCGTATTCGGCTTGGGTCAGACGTAAGGATTGCTTATTTCTGGAAATTTCGTGACGATTCTCATCAATTTCAAACGGGGTCGATTTTTCAGACAACGAGGGGTGAAGCCGTCGCATAATCGCATTGATTCGGAAAATCAGCTCTTGCGGGTCGTAAGGCTTGGGGAGATAATCATCAGCACCACGGGAAAAACCCATCATTTTATCCCGTATATCGGAGCGTGCGGAGGAGATGATAATGGGGATGGTACTCTCTTGACGAATAAGACGGCATATCTCCAACCCATCCATTTGCGGTAGCGAAAGATCCAGTATCAGTAAATCAAACAATCCAGCTTGAAAAAGACGTAACCCCTCTAACGGTGTCGATGCCGCTGTCACTTCAATATCGTCTTTGTGCAAACGGGCTTTTAACAACTCTCCCAACTCAACATCATCTTCAATCATTAAAACATTAATCATACGATGATTATATCAAGGAGTGAGTAACTAAAAAGTAACACCCCCAAAGGGGCATATCCAATTATGCACTAATACTTAACGAAGTTGCATTCGTATTGGTGGTAGAAGAATCATTGTTGCCGTAATACGAGAGGATGGTTTTAAGCATAGTCTCGCTCAATTTCTGAGATGCCGTCGAACTATTGGAAGAGGATGTTGTCCCTGATGTTGAATCAGCTTGACTGTTTTTCAACGATGCCAATAATTCATCAATACTCACCGTTCCGTCTTGATTGGTGTCCAATGCAGAAAGTGCATCACTGCTACTTGTACTATCGGATGACGAAGTAGAAGATGAATCACTCGGAGGTGGTGGAGGTGGCATTCCACCTGGTGGAGGGGGTGGCATACTCCCTGTTTGTCCTTGGGACGATTCAGGCGGTTTCATATTTTTGAGTGCAGTTACAAGCTCTTCAGAACTCATACTTCCATCACTGTTCGTATCAAGGGTATTAAAAATATCCGTTGCTTTTGTACTGCTACTGGAGCTGCTTGTACTAGAGCTGTTTGAGTTCGAGGCAAGGGCTTGTGCTGCCGCACTAAATTCGGCTTTATCAATCGAACCGCTTTTATCGGTGTCCATCGACTTTATTAATTGCTGCGCTATATCTTCAAAATTAGGTTTTCCTTTTTGTGAAGAAGAGGTGACACCAGAGGAACTGGTAGACGAATACGCACTGTAGTTGGAATTAACTGTCATGGTATACTCCTTGTCGGGTGTAGTAAGAAATTTCTTACTCGATCCTAATCATAAAACCTTTACGGTAACAACTAAGTAACAATCATTATGTAAATCACCCTAAATCGACTACCAAATAACGTCAAATTTTGTAATAATGTACTTAACAATTAATAGTCCAAGGAATACTCTATGACCCTCGCCATATCCGCCTGCCTCTTAGGAGAAAAAATCCGTTTTGACGGTGGTCATAAGCGTGACCATTTTATTACCGATGCTTTATGTGAATTTGCTGACTTTGTCTCGTTTTGCCCTGAACATTTAGCCTTTGGAACACCGCGCCCTTCCGTACGACTTGTGAGCGTAGAAAATCAAATTCGTGTTCATTCCAACAAAACGGGGGAGGATCTAACCCAAACGCTAGAAAAAACAAGCCGTGATGAGCTCTCCAAACTCGAATCACAATCGCTGTGCGGAATCATTTTCAAATCCAAGTCCCCCAGCTGTGGGATGAACAGTGCCAAGCGCTACCTTGAAAATGGTTTTTGCGAAGGAAAAGAGGATGGGGTGTTTGCTGCTTTATGCCGTGAGCGTTATCCACTTCTTCCAATGGAAGAGGAGGGGCGACTGGAAGATGCGTGGCTACGAGAAAATTTTGTGATGCAGATTTTTGCCTACGATAGATATAAAACCTTTAAAAAATCTTCCCCAAGCATCCAAGATTTAGTCCGTTTTCACACCATTCATAAATTTATGCTCCAAGCCAAAGATGAAACGCTCTATCGTGAATTGGGCAACGTCGTGGCTAACCATGATTCTCATTCACTCGAAACGCTCCTAGGGATGTACGAATTGGGATTCAAAACCGCCATATCTCGTAAAAGCTCGATCAAAAAAACCCGCAATGTTTTGGAACATTTAGTCGGATTCTTCAAAAAAGAGCTCACCAAGAGTGAAAAAGAGATCCTTCATACGCAAATAAGTGATTATGCCGACAAAATTATCCCTCTGATCGTCCCTCTCTCGACGATTCATCTCTATGCCAAAAAATACAATACGACCTATCTCCTCGATCAGACGTTTCTCAATCCGTATCCCAAAACTCTTGCACTGCGCTCTCACATCAGTAGTGGCAAATAATCGTGCGACGTATTCTATGGTTTCGGCGTGACCTGCGGGTCGATGACAACCCGCTTCTTTCACAGGGGGGAGATGTTCTCCCTATTTTTATTTTTGATACTACTATTCTCAGGAAACTGCCCCCCAATGATCGACGAGTTACCTTTATTTTTAATGCGGTGATGAAACTCAAAGAGGATTTACGTCTGAGAGGTCTGGCGTTGGCAGTTTTTTATGGTAAACCTGTCGATGTTTTCGACGTACTACTACGTGAGGGAAGCTATCATGAAGTATGTGCATCGGGAGATTATGATGCCTATGCGCTGGAGCGTGACCGAGATATATCGTTAATTCTTCCCTTCAATCTTCTCCATGATACCTATATTTTCAGCCCCAATGAAGTGCTCAAAAAAGATGGAACCCCTTACCTCGTCTTCACCCCCTTTTACAATTGTGCTAAAAAACTATTTCGACATGAACATTTGACGCATCATCCCTCTACCGCTCAAAAGTTAATCGATTTCGACTATGAAGGACTCCATTATATTCAGGGGGATACGCTCAGTAAACGCCCTCTCCTCCTTGAATCCACAGGATTTGAACCACAACACCTGACGACACAGCAACAAATGTCATCGCACGAGAAACTTGCTTTATTTGCCACCAAGATTGAAACGTACACCAACGATCGGGATTTTATGGCATTGGATGCAACGTCGGCGCTTGGTATTGATTTACGATTTGGGACAATCTCCATTCGTGCAATTCTCCGATGGCTCAGTGAGCAGAAAAAAAAGGGGATTGATACCGAACCCTTCTTCCGTCAGCTTGTGTTTCGTGATTTTTATGCCATGCTTCTCTATCACTTCCCCCATTTAGCGTGGAAAAACTTTCGCTATCCTTTTAAAGGGTTGGAAGATAACGAGAAGTTTGAAGCCTTTATAAACGCTCGCACAGGAGTTCCCATCGTGGATGCAGGAGTGCGGCAACTATTGGAAACAGGGGAGATGCATAATCGTGTCCGAATGATCTGTGGTTCATTTTTTACGAAAAATCTCCTCTTACCATGGCAATGGGGGGAACGATTTTTTGCCCAACATCTTATGGATTACGATGCGGCAAGCAACATCCTCTCATGGCAATGGAGTGCGGGGACAGGTGTTGATCCGCAACCGTATTTCCGTATTTTTAACCCCTATACACAAACAAAAAAATTCGATCATGAGGGTATATATATCAAAAAATATCTCCCGCAACTGGCGCAAACACCTGTGAAGTTTTTGGCGGATGAATCTTTATTGAGACAATACCCACCACCATCTTACCCTACTCCCATCGTTGAACACAGTGCCAGTTCTAAAAGAGCATTGGAGTATTTTCGCTTATCGATTATGGAGCATGCACAATAAGACTCAATCGGTTATAATTGCACACGGTTTGAAAAACTAAAGGCAAACGCCTGATGATACTCTAAGAGCGGACATGGACTGGGTGTGTAGATCTTCGGATCGAGGAGTCCAAAGTTGGAGGTATCCTAAGTGGAATTGGTCATTTTGATCGTGAAGCTTGTGTGGATTTTAATCGAGTTCATCCGCTACTTTAACAAGTAGTAGATTTACTCACGGACGCTAGTCGAAGTTGTCTTTGTTCTAACACACAAAGGTAGATCGAAGATATAGTTAAGGTTAGGTTGAAACATATTTTCCGATATGAATCAACCGTAGTTGGATAATGACCCTTATCTATTTTCAAACCCGATTATATACTTCTCCCTATTAAATTAATCTTACAGTATTCCAGCTCATCGATACCATAGTCGCATCATGGCAGCACCCAGCAGGGCATACGCTAATTCTTGAACTCCTCCCATCCATGCACCCATCGCACCCAGTGCCAACATCAATGCCAGCACTATCGGGCGAAGGGCATTTTGAGTATTTTGCGCAATACTTTCCAACTGCATGGGTGAAAGTTCCACGACTAGCTCCCCACGACTTGCACGGCGAAGCGTTTCACGAAGGGCATGGAAATCATCGGGGAGATGCTTCACCTCATCAATAATCGTCTCTAAAATCGAATCTTTCATCCCTAATGCACGGGGGATATTACGCTGTAAAATGGGGAGAATATCTTTTATCCCATTAAAATTTTCGATATAGGTCGTCCCAAGCCCTTCGATAATTGCACTCACCCGTAAGATATAAATGGCTTCTTGGGGAAGTTTGAACGGGAGGTTTCGCGTTTGCTCCAACACGGTAAAGGCAAGCTCTTGCATACTGCTACTGTCCAACGAATCATTAGCAAATATTTCAAACATCCGTTCGGTAAATTCGGCAAGTTCCGCCGTAGGAGCATCGTAGGCAACCGTTCCCAGACGTTTGGACGCACTCACATACGCCTCATAATCTTGTTCATTCGCCGCACGTAGCAACTCAATGATGGCAATACGGGTCGGATTAGAAACCCGTTTGACCATTCCAAAATCGAGTAATATCAGTTGTCCATCAGGGGTGACCAATAAATTACCTGGATGAGGATCGGCATGAAAATAGCCTTGAACTAACATCTGATCCGTATAAAAACGGACGAGTTTATCAATAATGGGAATAATGTTAATACCGCTTTTCGTTATATTTTCCCGATCATCAAACCGCCACCCCTCCTCATAACTCATCACCAGTGCATCATCGCAACTGTATTGGGGATAGGCTTTGGGAAAAATAATGCCCGATGATCCGTACATGTGTGAAAACTTCTCAAGATTTGCACGCTCTTGATTCATACTGCACTCTTGGACAATCATCACGGAAAATTCAGCAATAACCGACTCAACCGAATGACGGGTCGTATGCGAAAAGAGAGGTCTAAAAATACGATTGAAGAAAGAGACAATACGAATATCGGCACGGACACGCTTCTCTATCCCCTCACGTCGGAGTTTTACCGCAACCTTCGTCTCTTCATCTAGCCACGCTTCATGTACCTGACCGATAGATGCAGAGGCTATTGGTGTTGGATTAAATCGGATAAAGGGGAGCGTATCAAAAGCTCGGTGCATTACTCTCTCATACTCTTCGTTGGACATAGGTGGGAGATCGTCATGGAGTGTTTTGAGGGCGCTGAGATACTCTGGATCGAAAAAATCATTACGAGTAGCAAGAACCTGAGCCAGTTTTATAAAACTCGCCCCCAGTTCGCCAATCGTGCGTGCAAGATTTTGAGCCGATAAAGGAGAAATGCCCAAGAATCGAGGCTTCTTTTTAATCAGAAGATAAAAGGAAAGGAGAAGTCGAAAGACACTCCACAACCGATAAGGCGAATACATCCGTCTCACGATTTTAACGCTTCAATGTCCTTTTTGGTCGCAAGCCCCAGTTCTTCAATTACCTCTTTAATCGCCGTTTTTAGTTCCTCTTTGAGACGGCTCTCTTCGTTCTCCCCTTTCGTCTTGAGGCTTTCCAAAAAGCTTTTACTGTCAGTTGTATTGATTTTTCCTTTTTCTTCTAGCTTTTTGAGCTCCTCTTCAACTTTTTCCTTAATCAACAACGCGCCGCCCATTCCCGTCAATAACAGTTCTTTTAACATAATACACTCCACTAATAAATTATCTAAGGTATTATAGACCTTAAGGGGGAAATGTCAGTAGCCTTTTTTTGTCAACTGATGTTTTATTAGAAAATGTGACACCGTTCGCCCTGAGCTTGTCGAAGGGTGTTTAGTTCATGGTTCGACAAGCTCACCACGAACGGAGAAGTAGGTTATGCAATAAGTCTATTAAAAAAAGATTGACGAAATGACACAAATAAGGTACGAATAAATTGCTTTTCTTTTTACAATTCTTTCTATATTTATATAGGAGAAGTGAGCATGAAAGTCGTCCTAACTATTGCAGGCTCTGACAGCAGCGGCGGTGCTGGAATTCAAGCCGATCTCAAAACATTTGAAGCCTTCGGAGTATTTGGTACTTCTGCCATAACTGTTTTAACGGCTCAAAATACAACGGGTGTTCAACATATTTTTCCGCTTCCTTTGGATTTTATTACACAGCAAATTCACAGTGTCTTAAATGACTTCGAGATTAGCGCAATAAAAATAGGAATGCTCTACAATGCAGCTATTATCCGTATGATCACACAGATAGTAGCTCCATTGAACATCCCTATTGTCCTTGATCCTGTCTGTATTTCCAAAGCAGGCTCACTATTACTTCAAGATGATGCTGTTGATGCGTTACGTGATCTCTCCCGTATTGTCACACTCAGCACCCCCAATTTGAACGAAGCTTATCGCCTTTTTGGATACAAAAGTGGTGATACCGACTCACTCCAAACACTCATTGCCCACCCTGCTCCTGTACTTATCAAAAATCATATACTAAACACTATTAGCATTGATTTACTCTATTTTGGACACCAAAAACGGGTCTTTACCTCCGAACTAATTGATAGCACTAATCTGCACGGAGCGGGATGTTCTCTCTCTTCCGCAATAGCTGCGAATCTTGCCATTGGGTATTCTCTTGAAGAGTCCATTGATCGTGCGAAACAATTTGTTACCGAAGCTATCCGTCATGCCCCCTCTATCGGTCATGGCTCTGGCCCTATCAATCATAAAGCAGGAGGAGAACATGTTGCTTAAAGGTCTTTATGCCATCACTGATGAAGTTCTCACTCCAAAAAAGACTATTTTAGCCCAAGTCGAAGAAGCCTTAGAGGGAGGAATTGCCCTACTTCAGTTTCGTGACAAAACATCCCACGATGATGAGATTGAAACACTTTGTATCCATCTACAACATCTTTGCCGTCTGTATAATATCCCTTTTGTCATTGATGACCGCCCCTATTTGGCTCAAAAAATCGGTGCCGATGGGCTTCATATTGGCAAAGATGATATGTCCCTCAATGAAGCACGTGCTATTTTCACCCACGGCTTTATCGGTGTATCGTGCTATGGAAGTATCAAAAAAGCATTGGAATCTCAAAACGAGGGAGCCAATTATGTTGCATTTGGCTCCTTTTTCCCCTCACCGACCAAGCCTAATTCAGGTATTGTTTCGATGAGCGTTTTGGAAAAGGCTAAAGAGGCTTTAAAAATTCCTATCTGTTCTATTGGTGGGATTAATGTTACGAACATACATGAAATTGCGGCATATAAGCCCGATATGATTAGCGTTGTCAGTGCCGTATGGGATGGCGATATTCGACGCAATATTAAACAACTCAAACAAGGAATGTCCGTATGAAACTCTCTCTCGCCATCGAATGGTTTTTAAATCCTGACCACCTCCCTTTTATTGTCGCTTTTCGTGAAGGTATTTTTGAACGATACGGTATCGATTTTGAACTCATTGAACCCGATGAGCATTATGACGGGCTGGATGAAGTGCTCAACGGCACCATCGAATTTGCTACCAACGAACCATTACATCTCATTGAACAATATAATGAAAATTTTCTCTCATTAGGGATGTTTTTTGAGACACAAGGGGGAGTATTACTCAAAGCTTCCTCCTACGAAAAGCTATTAAATGGAGAAAATATTATCGTCACAACTCCCGTTTCCAATGACACAACCAATGCCATCGGATTTGAAATCATTCGCCGTTTTTACGCTCAAAAAGAGGTAATTGTGACACGAGAGCAAGTAGCCTTCATCCCCAATGGGTTTGAGCATCTTAAATATATGAAAGAAGGTGCGGATGCAGGATGGCTCTACTTTTATAACTTTGAGGGGGTGGAAGCGCAGCATGAGGGGATGGAGGTTCTTTATTTGGATGCTGCCAATGCAGGATTCGCCAACTTTAGCGCACTCGATATTTTTGTGAATAAGACGTTTTATACTACTAACACCAAAATATGTGAGAATTTTACCACCTCCGTGCGTGAAGCAATCCGTTTTATTCATGAATTCCCACTTGAATCAATGGATCATTATTACTCGTATACGGGTGAGGCAGAGTCTTTGCTTATGGATGATATTTTACGTGCCACGATGACATGTTTTAACCCCGATTTTGATTCAAGCTACGCCAAAGAGCTCCCCATACTCGACTTTTTTACTGAAATTGGGATAACTTCTTTGGATTCAAAACAGTTTAAAACTGCATTTTTAGCATAAAGGTTACCAACAATGAGCACACTTCAATCCTTACTCGAAGAGATAAATAAACGAGGTTGGCTCAAAATCATTGAGGAACCTTTGGATGTTCTCCTGGAAATTCCTCATGTTGCCTACGTGGAAGCCAAGCTCCCAGATCCAAAAGTACTTTTGTTTAGTCACCCTATTGACTCCAAGAACAACATTGTTTTTGAGATGCCCGTTGTCATGAATATGTTTGCTAATTTTGAAATCACCGAATGGATTTTTGGTAACCATCCTGATAAAATAGCCTCTGAGATCCGAGAACTTCTCCATATGAAACCACCCGAAGGATTCATGGGGAAAATGTCCATGCTCTCACAGCTTTTCAATCTCAAAAATGTCCCCCCAAAACGGCTCAAAAAACGGGGTGAATGCCAAAGTATTGTGTATGAGGGAAAAGAGGCTTCCCTTGATCGTCTCCCCATCCTTACCACATGGAGTGAAGATGGAGGTCCATTTATTACCATGGGGCAGGTCTATACCCAAAGCTTGGATGGAAAGATGCAAAATCTAGGGATGTACCGTCTCCAAAAATACGACAATCATCATCTAGGTCTGCATTGGCAAATTCACAAAGATTCCTCGTGCTTTTTCGATCAATATAAAGCCGCAGGGAAAAAGATGCCCGTATCCATCGCTATCGGAGGTCATCCGCTTTATATCTGGTGCGGTCAAGCCCCTATGCCGTATGGGATGTTCGAGTTACTACTGTATGGATTCGTTCGCAAAGAAAATGCCAAGCTCGTCAAATCTATTACAAATGATATTTATATTCCTCACGATGTGGATATTGTCATCGAGGGGTTTGTTGATCCGAGCAATCTACGTATCGAAGGACCTTTTGGCGATCATACGGGATATTACACGCCACAAGAACTCTATCCTGTATTGGAAGTTACTGCTATCACCACGGGTAAATCCCCAATGTATCAAGCCACTGTAGTCGGAAAACCGCCCTTAGAGGACAAATACATGGGATGGGCAACTGAACGGATATTTTTGCCGCTATTGCAAACGACTGCTCCCGATCTAATTGATTATCACATGCCCGAAAACGGTGTCTTTCACAATCTTATTCTCGCCAAACTCAAAACGAGGTTCAAAGGGCATGCTCAACAAATCATGCACGCTTTTTGGGGAGTTGGACAGATGAGCTTTGTGAAGCACGCCCTTTTCGTCGATGAAAATGCCCCTGAGTTGACCGATTATTGGGCTCTTACCGAACACATTCTCAATCGCCTCACCCCCAGATCAATCCTTGTCACCAGCGGTATTATCGACGCACTCGATCATTCCAGCACTGAAACACTTGTGGGAGGGAAACTTGGAGTCGATGCGACAGGAGAGATTCAACCCAAAACGTGTGACAGTATAAGTGATGAGGAATTACACGAACGTGTTTTGAAACTCATCCCCAATCTACTTGCCCTCAAACAATATATGACCCATACTGCCAACCCTATTACGGTGATTCAGTATCAAAAAACTCTCTGTGCACGAACCTTGTTTGATGCGCTTAGTGTGTTAAAAAACTATCTTCGTATTGTCGTATTTGTTGATGAACATAACAATGATGTCAACAACCCCTATATGCTCGTATGGCGTACCGTCAACAATATCGATGCGCAAAGAGACATTTGGCTACACCCTTTTATCGGAATCGATGCAACTACGAAGAACTCTCTTGATGAGTATGAACGCCAATGGCCAAAAGACGTTGATTGTGACCCAGAAGTGATTGAGAATTTGCGAAAACGTGGTATTATCGACTGTGACGATACGCTTATAGAAACTTATCAACTTTATTAGGGTTGTAAGGTATATAGCACAGCGTTCTTAATTATGTCAAAAAAAGAGAAAAAATGAACGATAAATAATCTTATCAAAAAGGCTCATCTATGAAATTCAAACGTTTTATCCTATTAATCACAACATGGAGTACCCTAATGGCAACACAAACACCGTCACTTTACGATTTTGAAGTCACCACTATTCATCATGAGAAAACGACGATGGCTCCCTATAAAGGAAAAGTATTGCTCATTGTCAACACAGCAAGCGGATGCGGTTTTACACCTCAGTTCGAAGGATTAGAAAAACTTTACAAGAGTTATAAGACAAAAGGGTTGGTCGTATTGGGATTTCCTTGCAACCAATTTGCAGGACAAGAACCCTTGGATGAAAAAGGGATTGAGAATTTTTGCCGCGTCAATTACGGTGTTAGTTTCCCCATGTTTGCAAAAATAGAGGTTAACGGTGCAAACACCCATCCCCTGTATAAATATCTCAAACAAAATGCTACAGGAATTCTAGGAAGTGAGGCGATTAAATGGAATTTCACGAAATTTCTTGTCGATAAAAAAGGGAATGTAATCAAACGTTACGCCCCCGCCACCTCGCCTGAAGCCATTGCTTCGGATATTGAGAAATTACTCCAAAAGGATAATTTATGAAACCATTCTTTTTAGTCATAATAACTTTAATAATTTTAAATGGTTGTAGTAAAACTCCAAGTGCCCCGCTTGCAACCGTAGATCATGTCGATTTAACACGTTACAGCGGAGCATGGATTGAAATTGCACGCTATGAAAACCGTTTCGAAACAGGATGTGCAGGTGCAACTGCCCACTACGCCTCCAAAGAGGATTACATTGCGGTGACCAATCGATGTTTTGATACCAATGGAATCCAAAGCGGTGAAGCAAATGGTCGAGCCTATACCCTCCAAGACAGCAACAACAGCAAACTCAAAGTGAGTTTTTTTCGTCCTTTTTATGGTGATTACTGGGTGTTGATGCTAGGAGACAACTATCAATACAGCGTAGTAGGTGATCCAAGCCGAAAATATCTTTGGATACTTAGCAGAACAAAAGTTCTCAGTGATGCGGATAAAAAATCGATTCTTAACCGTTTGCCAGCTCTTGGATACGACCCTAATAGACTCTATTGGACGACACAGCAGCCCTAACTAGAGTAAAGAACACCGCAAATCAAAAAGGATTCATTATGCAACGCAAAAAAATATACAATCCATCCTCTACTGAGCATGTCAATGACCGTCGTATTTTTGGTGGAAATCCAACGGGTATTTTTGAACTTAACAACATCAAATACCAATGGGCATATAATCTTTGGGAAATGATGCTCAACAACACGTGGTTCCCAAAAGAGGTCGATATGACCCGCGATGCTGTCGATTACAAGTATCTCACCGATATGGAAAAAACAGCGTACGACAAAGCCCTATCCCAGCTTATTTTCATGGACAGCTTACAGACTAATAATCTTATGGACAATATCAATCCGTATGTCACAGCTCCTGAAATCAATCTCATTTTAGTCCGTCAAAGTTTCGAAGAGGCGCTCCATTCTCAAAGTTATGCGGTTATGGTCGATTCTATTAGTCAAAACAGTGAAGAAATTTATGATTTATGGCGTAGAGATATGATGCTTAAAACTAAAAATGATTCAATAGCTTCTCGTTACGATGAACTTGCGAATGATCCCAGTGAAAGTGCTTTTGTAAAAGCGTGTTTTGCAAATCAGATTTTAGAGGGGATCTATTTCTATAGCGGATTTACCTATATCTACACCCTCGCACGCTCAGGGAAAATGTTAGGCTCTGCTCAAATGATTCGCTTTATCCAACGGGATGAAGTAACCCATTTAGTTCTATTTCAAAACATCATCAATACATTGCGTCGTGAACGTGCTGATCTCTTTACCGAAGAACTCCTTGAAGAAGTTTACGATATGTTTCGCAAAGCAGTTGAGCTGGAAGTCGCATGGGGACAATACATCACCCAAGGACAGATATTAGGTCTTACTAACGAAATTGTTGCTCAATATATCCGATACTTAGCCGATGAACGTCTTCACGCTGTGGGACTCAAAAAACTTTACAATGTCCCAAATCCGATCAAATGGGTTGATGATTTCTCGAAGTTCAATGATCAAAAAACCAACTTTTTTGAGGGAACTGTAACGAATTATTCCAAGGGAAGCCTTAGCTTTGATGATTTCTAAAAGGACTTATTATGAACAATTACATACCAACTGCCTTTAATTTTGACCCCGATGAGCGAGGTCATATAGAAGAATAATTATTCGATTTCAGCGTCGATAACGTCGTCATCTTTTTTTGCATTAGTTGAAGCCGCTTCTCCGCCTTCGTTTTGTTTATACATTTGCTCTGCCATTTTATGACTTGCATCGGCTAGTTTTTTCGTTGCCGCTTCGATTTGCTCTTTGGTAGAATTGGTATCTTTCAATACTGCTTTTAACTCTTCAAGCGCTGATTCAATTGTCGCTTTTTCGGTTGCGTCAATTTTATCACCCATCTCTTCAAGAGATTTTTCCGTTTGGTTTGCCAACGCATCCGCTTGGTTACGAAGATCAACTACTTCTTTGCGTTTTGCATCTTCTGCTTTGTGGTTTTCTGCGTCTTGAACCATTTTATTGATCTCTTCTTCGCTCAACCCGCTTGACCCAGTGATTTTGATCTCTTGGGTTTTACCGGTCCCTTTATCGCTTGCAGATACGGTCAAAATACCATTTGCATCAATGTCAAACGTTACTTCGATTTGTGGTACACCACGGCGTGCTGATGGGATACCAGTAAGTTCGAACAATCCAAGTGATTTGTTATCACGGGCAAACTCACGCTCACCTTGACCAACTGAGATAGAAACCGCTGGTTGGTTATCTTCTGCTGTTGAGAAAACTTGTGATTTTTTCACAGGGATAGTCGTCCCTTTTTCGATGATTTTTGTCATAACACCGCCAAGCGTTTCGATCCCAAGGCTAAGTGGTGTAACGTCAAGAAGAAGAACGTCTTTGACATCTCCACGTAATACTCCACCTTGGATAGCAGCACCTGCAGCAACAACTTCATCAGGATTTACCCCTTTGTTAAGTGTTTTACCGCCGAACTCATCGGAAACCATTTTTTGTGCCAAAGGAAGACGTGTTGAACCCCCAACCATGATCACTTCATTGATCTCACTGTTTTTCATCCCCGCATCTTTCATCGCCGTTTTGATATGAGAAATAGTCTCTTTGATAAGTCCCTCAATCATCCCTTCGAATTTTGCACGAGTAAGTTTAAGTACCAAGTGTTTTGGTCCTGTTGCATCCGCTGTGATAAACGGAAGGTTGATCTCAGTTTCTTCTGCACTTGAAAGCTCTTTTTTTGCATTTTCAGCCGCGTCTTTAAGACGTTGAAGTGCCATTTTGTCCGCTTTTAGATCGATACCGTGATCCGATTTGAACTCACTAGCAAGAAAATCAACGATTTTATTATCGAAGTCATCTCCACCCAAGAACGCATTCCCGTCCGTAGAAAGAACTTCAAATGTACCTTCTGAGATTTCAAGAACCGTAACGTCGAACGTTCCGCCGCCTAAATCGTAAACAAGAACTTTCTCATCCGCTTTTGAATCCAATCCGTATGCAAGAGCAGAAGCCGTAGGCTCGTTGATGATACGAAGAACGTTCAATCCAGCGATGGTTCCTGCTTCTTTGGTTGCTTTACGTTGTGCATCATTAAAATACGCAGGAACCGTGATAACCGCATCGGTTACCGATTGACCAAGGTAGCTTTCCGCATCCGCTTTCAATTTTGAAAGAATTTTCGCTGAAATCTCTTGTGGCGTGTACACTTTACCCGCTACGTCAACCGCAGCCATACCGTTTTTATCGACGATTTTATAGGTAACTTTGTCGTGTGCCTCTTTGGCTTTTTCTTCGTTCATCAAAAGACCCATGATACGTTTTACCGAGTAAATCGTTTTATCAGGATTTGTGATCGCTTGACGTTTTGCCGGATCACCTACAAGGATCTCCCCTTTATCCGTAAATGCAACAACTGATGGAGTTGTATTCTTTCCCTCTTTATTAGGGATAATTTTAGCTTCTCCACCTTCGTAGACAGCAACACATGAATTTGTAGTTCCTAAATCGATTCCAATTACTTTTGACATTTTATATACCTTTTGTTTTATTTAATTTGCTATTACGACCATTGCATCACGCAATGTTCGCTCTTTATATCGAAACCCTTTTTGAAACGTGTTTACGATATCACCACTCTCGTGAGCATCACTGTCCACTTTTTGAACGGCATTATGAACCTCAGGATTAAACGGCTCATTCTCATCAACAGGGGTTACACCGTGTTTTTCAAGAACACTCAAAAGCTGTTTCATCGTAAGCTCAACACCCTCTTTAAGTTTTTCAAGCAATACATTCGCATCCGCTTCGCTCGCCGTAGCACCAATCGCCATAGAAAGCGAATCAACAACAGGGATCAAATCTTTTGCAAACTTCTCATTTGAATATTCTAATGCTTGATATTTCTCACGCTCAAGACGCTTTTTGATGTTATCAAAATCAGCATGTACACGCGCATATTTATCTTGCAATGATGCCAGTTGGGCTTGAGCCGTTTCCAACTCACTCAATGGCTCCGCAACAATCTCTTCATTCTCATTAAGAATGGTTTGCTCTTCTGTGATATTCTCTTCATTTATTTCTGTTGACATAATCTTTTAAAGCTCCTTTATTGAAATCCAGCGTAATTATAAACCATTGAGCCCATCATTGTCAAGAGGTATATTAAAAATTTTACTTAGAATAGTTTAGTCTACTACTATCAAGTATGACCTAATCTTTTCAAGACTATTTTAAAGCAACCTTGCAAGCAAAAATATAACAATAGTTCGCTATTATTGATTCAGATATAGTAAAAATGTAATATAGGTAATTTATAGGAAAATATTTTTGAAACATAAAGAACTAAACAGTATTAGTGGATTTACACCCTCAAAAAAAAACAAGAACATATGAATGATTGAAGCCGACAAGCAACGCTATCAAGCTCTAATGAAGTACTCTTCAGATGGTATTTTTATTATGGGAATGGATGGCCGTCTCATAGAATGCAGCCAAGTGGCAGCAAACGCGCTTGGTTACTCTATGGAAGAAATGACAAAACTCAATGTCGCTGACTGGGACGTGATGATTTCAAAAAATGAGTTTTCTACGTTGATGAATTCAATTTCAACACAAGCTCCTATTTATTTTGAAACCAAACATGAAAGAAAAGACGGATCAATTTATGATGCAGCTATTACAGCAATCAAGATCATCGTTGGTGATGAAGATGTAATCTACGCATCGACTCGTGACATCACAGAATACAAAAAACAAAACGATTTTATTAAACTAATGCAGAGTCGTTATACTTCAATGTTTAATAAGCATGATTCAATTATGTTACTGATAAATTCTATAGATGGCACCATTATTGATGCCAATGAAAGTGCCCAAAAATTTTACGGCTACACACATGAAGAATTTTTATCACTTAATGTTGATGATATTAACCAACTTCCTCGTGATGAAGTATCTTTACTTATGCAAGCAGCTGTTAAGAGAAAAAATAACCATTATATTTTTCAGCACAAACTCAAAAATGGTGACATTCATACTGTGAAAGTTTTTGCCTCTCCTATTGAGACTCAAAGCGGAAAACTTATTTTTTCGATCATAACAGATGTGACCGAAGCAAAAGAAAATGAAGATAAATTAACAAAATTATTAAATGAACAACAAGCATTGCTCGAAGTAAAAACGACCGGATTCGTTCATCTGAAAGATAGATGTTTTTTATGGGTCAATGATACCTTTGAAACAATGCTTGGATATGAAAAAGGAGAACTTAAAAGTAAATCAGCACGTATTATGTACTTTGATGATGATGAATATGAACGTTATGGCTCTGATGGTTATGCAGCACTTTCGTCGGTAGGTGTTTTCACACGAGAGATCAAAGGGATTAAAAAAGACGGTACTCCGATAAGTTTACTCGCAAGTATGACGGCGATAAAAAATATACCAGGTGAAGCCATGGGAGTTGCGATCGATATAACTGAGTTAAAAAAGCAAGCAGAATTAATCAATAAACAAAATGAGGAATTTAAAACAATCTTCGATATTTCAAGGGATGGTCTTGCTATTCTTGACTTAGAGAGTAATTTTCTTGAGTTTAATAATGCTTACCTATCCATGACTGGATTTAGACGAGAAGAATTGCTGCTAACTTCATGTATAGCACTCTCAATTCCTGAAGATCAGGAACGAGCTATTCAAGCGATGAAAATCATAACTGAGATTGGTTATTTGGAATCGTTTGAAAAAACTTGTATCGTTAAAAATGGAAGTCGTATTGTCATAAAGATGGCAATGTCGTTAATGCCAGATAAAAAACGTATTATGATCAGCACCAAAGATATAACCGATATCAGACATCATGAAGAACAACTCGAATTTATAGCGCATTTTGATCCTTTGACAAAACTGCCAAACCGAGTATTACTTTCGGATCGGATGAAACAAAGCATTGCAACTGCCCATCGTAATAATGGAAAGCTTGCTATCGCTTATCTTGACTTGGATGGGTTCAAACAAGTAAATGATACGCATGGACATGATGTAGGAGATATTTTACTGATTGAAGTATCTAAACGGATGCAAAACAGCTTACG
Organism: Sulfuricurvum sp.; assembly: GCA_041661705.1. GTDB lineage: Bacteria > Campylobacterota > Campylobacteria > Campylobacterales > Sulfurimonadaceae > Sulfuricurvum. The sequence goes on along the minus strand of JBAZTZ010000005.1, from coordinate 82,053 downwards.
AGAAGGAGATACGCTTGCACGCTTAGGCGGTGATGAGTTTGTTGCGATCCTATTAGATCAAAATGATAAGAGTGATACTTTTACTGTTTTAAATCGTTTACTTAATGCTGCATCTTCTCCTATTGATATTCAAAATGCAGTAGTCACTGTTTCTGCTAGTATCGGAGTCACTTTTTTCACTAAAGAGTGTGGCATTGATGCTGATATCTTACTGCGTCAAGCAGATCAAGCAATGTATGAAGCCAAGTTAAGAGGTAAAAATCAGATAGCTGTATTTGATGATATTTCAAATCTTTCAAATCAAGTCGGTGAAAACGCATTGGCGATCAAAAATGCTCTGAATAATAATGAATTTATACTTTATTATCAACCAAAAGTTAATATGAAAAGTGGTGAAGTGATTGGAGCCGAAGCACTCATCCGCTGGAACGATCCACAAAGAGGCATGATCTATCCTGATGAATTTTTATCCGTAGTTGACAACCGCCCTTTGATGTATGAGATAGATAAATGGGTTTTTAATGAAGCTTTGTCACAACTTTGTTTATGGCACAAAGATGGACTTGATACTAAAGTGAGTATTAATATTAGTGCATATACATTCAAACAGCCTGACTTTATCTCTTTTATCGACGAAACAATCGCAAAACATCCAAATCTTCAGCCTTGTCAGATTGATATAGAAATACTTGAATCGAGTTCATTACATGAAATAGAAGAAGTCCGTCAGATCATAGAAAAATTACATGCGCGTAATATCACCGTTTCACTTGATGACTTTGGAACAGGATATTCAACGCTTTCGTACCTTAAAAAGTTGAGAATCGACACACTCAAGATTGACAAGAGTTTTGTGTTAGATATTCTTCATGATGAAGGAGATCTCAGTATTGTCAACGCATCTGTTGGGCTTGCAGAAGCATTTAATGCCAAACCTCTCGCAGAAGGGGTTGAATCGGTCGACCACGGAAATGTTCTTTTGGGATTAGGATGTCACTTGGCGCAAGGGTATATTATCTCTCGAGCTATGAGTCCTGATCTACTGCCAAAATGGGTTAAAGAGTGGAAGCCTCCAGAAAGCTGGCAAGAAAGAGAAAAAATTGTTCAGTGAAGTCAGCTAGACACTCTCTCTCAATGGAATAAACGATAATGACCAGTTATTGTAAAGCGGTAAGTGGTTTGCTGTCCAAAGAAGAATATGATGGCAACATTATCAATTTGACAAAAGTATGTCCCATTGATTTCCTAAGTTATTTTAGTGTTTAGTTGAAGTTAATGAAAGTTCGATGAGTATGGTATTTGTGGATGGTGTCAGAAGGGGGACTTGAACCCCCGACCCCCGGCTTATGAGACCAGTGCTCTAACCAGCTGAGCTACCCTGACGTTTTATGTAGGGTGGAATTATAGTGACCTAATCCTTATTATTAGCTAAAAGTAATAACAATTGAACGATAAAATAAAATCAGCCAAAATTGTGTACAATCCCCCTATAAAAATAAAAGGAAGCTCAATGAATTTTCAACCACTTGGGAAACGCGTATTAGTTCAACGTCTCGAAGAGGCAACAACAACTGCATCAGGCATCATTATTCCTGATAATGCAAAAGAAAAACCTTCTCAAGGTACTGTTATGGCAATCAGTGAGAAAGTTACGAATGTAGAAGTTGGTAACGTTGTTGTTTTCGGTAAATATGCTGGGACAGAACTAACACTTGATGGTAAAGTTTATTTGGTTATCGCAACAAGCGATTTACTCGGAATTGTTAAATAATAAAACAACTATAAATTAAGGAACACACTATGGCAAAAGAAATCCATTTTTCAGACGATGCACGCAATAAGTTGGCAGCAGGGGTACAAAAACTCACTGATGCAGTAAAAGTAACTATGGGACCACGCGGACGTAACGTTCTTATCCAAAAAAGCTATGGCGCACCGATGATCACCAAAGATGGTGTATCCGTTGCCAAAGAGGTAGAACTTAAAGATCCTCTCGAAAATATGGGAGCACAACTCGTTAAAGAAGTAGCATCCAACACAGCTGATGAAGCAGGTGATGGTACAACGACGGCAACTATCCTTGCAAATGCTATTTTCCAAGAAGGACTTCGTAATATCACAGCAGGAGCGAATCCTATCGAAGTAAAACGCGGTATGGACAAAGCAACGGAAGCGATTTTGGCAGAACTCAAAGCGGCTTCTCGTGTCATCAACGATAAAAAAGAGATCGCACAAGTAGCCACTATCTCAGCAAACTCCGATGAACGTATCGGTGCTATGATCGCCGAAGCGATGGAAAAAGTAGGTCGTGACGGCGTTATTACCGTTGAAGAAGCAAAAGGGATCAATGACGAACTTGATGTTGTTGAAGGAATGCAGTTTGATCGCGGTTATTTGAGCCCATATTTCATCACCAACAGTGAAAAAATGACCGTAGAGTTGGATCATCCGTTTATCCTCCTTTTTGATCAAAAAATCTCAAATCTTAAAGATTTGCTCCCAGTGCTTGAACAAGTTCAAAAAAGTTCACGTCCTCTTCTTATTATCGCTGAAGATGTTGAGGGTGAAGCGTTGGCAACTCTTGTTGTGAACAAACTTCGTGGTGTTTTGAATATCACAGCCGTTAAAGCTCCAGGATTTGGTGATCGCCGTAAAGCAATGTTGCAAGACATCGCCGTACTGACGCGTGCACAGCTTATCTCTGAAGAAATCGGTCGTACACTTGACAGTGCAACGGTAGCAGACCTTGGTCAAGCATCACGCGTTGTTATCAGCAAAGACAACACAACTATCGTTGACGGCGCAGGAGACAAAGAAGCAGTTAATTCTCGCGTCAAAGAGATCCGTACTCAAATCGAAGCGACAACGAGTGAATACGATAAAGAGAAACTTCAAGAGCGTCTTGCGAAACTTTCAGGTGGTGTTGCGGTTATCAAAGTAGGTGCAGCAACTGAAACCGAAATGAAAGAGAAAAAAGACCGTGTTGACGATGCACTCTCAGCAACCAAAGCGGCAGTTGAAGAAGGAATCGTTATTGGTGGTGGTGCGGCATTGATCCGTGCAGCTGCAAAAGTGAACCTTGACCTTACAGGTGACCAAAAAATCGGTTGTGAAATCATCCTTCGCGCTATCAAAGCACCCGTAAAACAAATCGCTGAAAACGCAGGTTATGATGCAGGTGTTGTTGTTAATACCATCGTTAATGCCACCGACGAGAACATTGGATTTAATGCAGCAACGGGAGAATATGTTGATATGTACGAAGCAGGAATTATTGACCCTCTCAAAGTTGAGCGTGTTGCATTGACTAATGCCACGTCAGTGTCAAGCATGCTTCTCACAACGGAAGCAACGATCCATGAAATTAAAGAAGATAAAGCATCACCAATGCCAGATATGGGCGGTATGCCTGGGATGATGTAATCTCCCCTCTTCCCTATGGGGGCTAGGGGTTGTTGTTAAAATAATGCTTAACGCCGTCCAGCATCCCACTAACCATCCACTCTTGATACTTTGAATCGGCAATATGTGCTGATTCTTCAGGATTGCTAATATAGCCTGTTTCCAAAAGGATAGCAGGCATTTGAGCTCCTACCAAAACCCAAAACGGTGCTTCTCTTACTCCATTATCTTTTACGTTTGTAAACTGCTTGCGTAAATTACCCAAGACCCCTTTTTGTATGTCGATTGCAAGCTTATTGGAGGCAATGATTTTTTCAGAATTTAGAACATTCAAAAAGCTCAACTTTCCATACGCTCCCATTTCACCCATATCTTCTTGATTTTCCAATGCAGCCACCCGCATCGCCCGATCACTTCTCCCCGGAGAGAGATAATAGGTTTCAATTCCGTATGCAGCATTCGCATCAGAACTTTTGGGGATGGCGTTTGCATGGACGGATAAAAACAAATCGGCCATCTTTTCATTGGCAAACTTGGTACGATCTTTGAGTTCTATAAAAGTATCATTTGAACGGGTCATATGCACCGTATACCCTTGGGCACGAAGTTGCTTTGCAAGCTCCAAACCAATTTGCAATACAATATCTTTTTCCAAATGACCATTTCCAATAGCTCCGCTGTCTTTGCCACCATGTCCCGGATCAATAACAATTACCTTCTTGCTTCGATCACGCGGTGTCATAGCAATAAGAGGAGGAAGTGCCGCGACAAGGGGTGGAGATTGAATAACAGGGGGCTGAATAATAGGGTTGGGCTGAACGGGTATCACCTTGGTTGCAGGCTGTAACGCAAGATCAATATATACCGATTGACCTTTTGAAATGGGTTTGATTACAATTGCATCCGTATTCTCAATCACGAGACGAAGTGTTTTGGTATCGTGTTGCGCCAACCGAATTTTTTGAATACTATTATGTTCCAAAGCTTTAGATTGCAAAAGCATCGTGTTGTCTATATCAATAATATACCGAAAGCGTTGCTTGTCAGGCTCAATAATTTTGGATAGACGAATCTCTTTTGGGTCAATAGGAGAATCAAAAGTTAACTCTATTCCCGTATCTTTCCATTTCGCATCAACCAATCGATGACGACCTAAAAGAGTCACCTCGCTCATCAGTTTCAAAGCAGGTGTTGGCTTCATCAACTCGGCTGAAGAAGGGGTCAAAAAATTAGGGATAGGCTCATTTCCAGTGCTAGGAGATGCGCGTAAATACTCTTTTGGAAAAATAAGTGGATTTTGAACTTCAGGTGCAACCGCCGAAGAAAGAGAAAAAGAGGAGGAGGATTTAGCTAATTCTGCTTTATATTTAGTCACATCAATTTTAAGAGCATCACCACCATTAACGATACATTCCAGTGCGTCATGCGACAAAGAGGTATCATGGCTCTTTAGAGCGTGTAGATGAATACTTTTACATTCATTATACCCACGAAACTGCTCAAGCTCATCATTCGTATTGATAGATTTTTTAGCGATATTAAGCCGTTCTAAATCATCAGAAGCCCCCCATCCAAGAGAGACTAAAAGTAATAGTGAAAAAGAGGTACGTCCCATCATATGAAAACTATTCGCCTTGCGTTAATTTCTTCATCAACTCTTTGACGGAAATGATTGTATTAATTCGGTATCCATTGGTTCCTGAGAAGAAAAGACCCAATTCTAAGTTCCCGAAATAGGCATCACTAAGACGATCAGCGATACAGAAACCAACGACTTTGGCTTCAACACCACGATGACATGGAGCAACACAGTTAGAGATACATTTGATCGCTGGACCTGTACGAGTATCGATAAGAGCGTGTAAATTGGTACGTACTCCACGAGCAGGATACCCTACTGGTGACTTCATGAGAGTAATATCTTCTTCTTTTGAATCCAACAAAACTTGCTTAAACGTCTCACTCGCATCACACTCTTGTGTTCCAATAAATCGGGTTCCCATTTGAACCCCCGATGCACCTAATGCCATCATTTCATCAATATCGCTCTTATCCCAAACACCGCCTGCTGCAATAACAGGGATACCGCCCCATAATGCCGCTTCTTCGACGACAGGACGCACCAAATTTTCAAGCTGAAACTCATCCATTGCGCATTGCTCATACGTAAATCCTTGGTGACCACCACTTTTTGGCCCTTCTAAGATCACTGCGTCAGGAAGGCGGTTATAACGCTTTTGCCAACGTTTGCAAATAATCGAGAGGGCTTTAGGAGAGGAAACGATAGGAACCAAAGCAACATCGGGATAATCTACGGTAAATTCAGGCATATTTGTCGGAAGTCCCGCACCTGTAATGATAATGTTCGCACCTGCTTCACACGCATCTGTAACAACACGACCATAATCATTAATCGCATACAAAACATTACACGCTAAGGGTGCATCCCCACAAATCTTACGGGCATTATCAAAAATAGCTTTGAGCCCTTTTTTCGAGTAAAAATTATCAGCTTCCAATGGTCTCTCAGCCACCAAGCGATCAGCGTGGATTTTATTCTCATAATACCCAGTACCTACTGAACTAATAACGCCCAAGCCTCCCTCGCGTGAAACCGCACCTGCAAGCTGATCCCAGCTGATACCAACACCCATTCCCCCTTGTACGATAGGGACAGGAATAGTGTATTTTCCAATTTGAAGTGGTTTGAAACTCATTAGGATACCTTTATGCGGGCGAATTTTCGTTTACCGATTTGTAAGACGTACTCACCTGCTTCTAACTGCAACTGTTCATCGTCTATTTTGTCTTGGTTTATTTTAACAGAGCCTTGCTTAATCTCCCGCCGTGCTTGAGAAGTAGAGGCTGTAAGATTGGTATCAACCAATGCTTTTGCAATCCAAACAGCTCCTTCAAATGTATATTCTTCCATTTCAAGGGGAATTTCACTTTGAGCATGAACTCGCTGAAACTCTTCCGCTGCTGCTTGAGCTTCTGTTTCACTGTGAAAACGGGTAGTAATCTCTATTGCCAAAGCTTCTTTCACTTTTTTAGGGTGAAGAGATCCCTCTTCAACCCCAATTTTCAATGCTTCGATCTGATCCAGTGTTTGACTGCTCAAAAGTTCATAATAACGCCACATCAAGGTATCGCTGACACTGAGGATTTTCCCGTACATATCATTGGGAGCATCGGCAACAGCAATATAATTGCCCAAAGATTTGGACATTTTCTGGACACCGTCAAGCCCTTCTAAAATAGGCATCATAAGAACCGCTTGCTCTTTTCCTACCTCGTAGGCACGTTGCAGATGACGACCCATCAAAAGATTGAATTTTTGATCGGTTCCCCCAATTTCAATATCGCTTTTGAGATGAACACTGTCATACCCTTGGAGAAGTGGATAGATAAATTCACTGATCGAAATCGAAATTCCTGCTTTATGCCGTTTATCAAAATCATCTCGCTCTAACATCCGTGCCACATTGAAGGTAGTAGTTAGCTCTAGCATCCCTGCAGCGCCTAGCTGATTAATCCACTGAGCATTGAAAACAACGGTTGTCTTTTGAGGATCTAGGATTTTAAATACTTGCGTTTTATAGCTTTGGGCATTGAGCTCGATCTGTGCTGGTAATAATTTCTTACGTGTTTCATTTTTACCCGTCGGGTCACCGATTTGTGCCGTAAAATCACCAATCAGAAATTGGATATGACCCCCATACTGTTGGAAAGTAGCCAGTTTTTGCAAAAGTACCGTATGTCCTAAATGCAAATCAGGGGCAGTAGGATCGAACCCTGCTTTCACTGTATAGGTTTCCCCTTTTTCAAAATAGGCTTTTAGCAGTGCCGTGAGTCGCACTTCATCAATAATTTCAGATGTTCCTCGTCGAATTTCTCGCAATGCGTCAGTAATTTTTTGTTCACTCATTCTTTATCCTTGGTTTCGGTACGCATCATCGGTCCGAAAAAATTGTATAATTTTCCCTTTTTTATCGAGCTTTGAGCGGAGCTTATTCAAATCGCTTTCCAACGTTTGAAACTCCATCTCACAATATTGGGTATGCTCTGAACGCTCTTTTCCCAGTTCAATCGTGTTGATATCCGCCCCCATTTTGGCAATATAGGTCAACAAATCGGCAAGAGATCCCTTTGCATTGGGCATACTGATAATCAGATGATAGCGGAAGAATTGTTGCTGTATCCATCGCACAAAAACCATTGGCTCATGCGCTTCAATCATATTCATAGCATGCTTACACATTTTGTGATGAACATGGACTTTCCCCTCTTGCAAGAATGCCACAATCTCATCCCCCGATTTAGGATGACAGCAGTAATCAAAAACAGCATCCGAAACGCTATGATTGGAAAGTACCTCAATGGATGAAAAGAGGTTTGGTTTGAGCTTAAACCGATCCCTCGTCCAAAACGCCCCAAAACGGCTACTCTCTTTTATCGCTTCTTTGAGTCGGTTCAATACCTCTTTGAAAAAATCAAGCTCTCTGGGGATACGATACCATTGATCGGAAAACTCTACTTTTTCTAATACTTCATGTACTTTATCCGCAGGCAAACGCAATACCGTTGAGAGGATATTGATGCCACTTTGATGATCGATGGCACGGATACGTTGATTGCAATTGGCACGAATGCTTGATTTTGCACGTGACGTTTTTACCGCATCAATCCATGTACATCGGGTAATCTTTTTCCCTTTGGGAATCGTTATAATTTTAACAATATCACCACTGTGCAATTCAGTTAGAAGACTCGCTTTTTCTTTGTTGACCAAACATCCCTCAGCACTATCGCCAACGCCCGTATGTACCGCATAAGCAAAATCAAGGGCAACGGCACCACGTGGAAGAGTGAAAGCTTTCCCCTTTGGGGAAAAAATACTAATATCTTCGCTGTAAAGATCATTTTTAATCAGTTCATAAAATGCTTCAACCGATTCATTTTGGTATTGCAAATTGTGGAGCCATTCAAGACTAATCGCATTATTACCACCACTTTTATACTTCCAGTGAGCTGCAACACCCAGCTCTGCGGTACGGTGCATCTCATACGTTCGGATTTGAACTTCGAAAATAGCACTCTCATCAAAAACTGTTGTATGTAGGGTTTGATAGCCATTTTCTTTCGGAATCGCAATATAATCTTTAAATCGTGCACTCAAAGGCTTGAAATGCAAATGCACCATTCCGAAAATCTTGTAACAATCAATTGGATTTTTCACCAAAATACGGACGGCCAAGAGATCCAGAATTTCGTCGATTCCTATACCCTTACGTTGCATTTTCAGGTAAATGGAATAGTTATGTTTGACACGACTGAGTATTTCAAAATCTTCTTGACACATCCCATTGGAGAGCAAAATTTGAGTCAACTTTTCACAAAAGGTATTTAACCGTTGATTGATAGAACGGTAATTTTTTTCCAAATACGTTTCTATGGATAATTTATCCTCAGTAAAAAGGTACTGAAAACTCAAATCTTCCAACAAGTTTTTAAGAAAAGAGATACCAAGACGGTGAGCAATAGGGGAATAAACAACCAATGTTTCTTCAGCAATACGGTGTTGTTTAGCAGGGGAAAGGGCATCAAGGGTAAGCATATTATGGAGGCGATCACAAAGTTTGACCACCAGAACACGAACATCTTCGATAGAGGCAAGGAGCATTTTACGAAAGGTAAGAGCAGATACTACGAGCTTTTGATCCGAATCAGAAGGGATAAGCTCCGCATCCCGAATCGCATCAATTTTGGTCAACCCTTCTACAAGATGGGCAACATCCTCGCCATAATCAGCTCCTATCTCCTCGATAGTCGTTTCTGTATCTTCGACCACATCGTGCAACAATGCTGCAATAACCATCGCTTCATCGCCTGTGAGTTCCGCTACTAATGAAGCAACTAAAATCGGATGAACAATATAAGGTTCACCGCTTTTGCGGCTTTGTCCTATATGCGCATCCGATGCAAACGCATAAGCACGTTCAACTGCTTCCGATCCAGATATAGAGGTACGTAAAAGTGCTATTGCACTCTCTACGTCATTAATTCTTTTAATAGCTTCAATATCGATTTGATTCAACGATGGCTCGATATAAAAGAGTTATGCTTTGTCTACGAAACCTATGATGGTAATATGCCCTTCAGCAATCTCCATCAAAGCAACATCGGCAGCTTTAGCTTTTTTCAAATCTACATTGAGCTTTGTTGGTGCACCATTTTGAAGTTGTTCTGACCGTTTTGCTACGGCAAGTGCCAATTGATAACGATCAACGTTTGCTGTTTCTAATGCTTTTGCTGTTAATTGTTCAAGTCTCATTCTTGTATCCCTTTTTATAAATTATTGTACGATTGAGCAATTTGATAAATCGCCCTGAATAATCGTGAGAAGATTACCGGGGGTGGACATATCACACACGATAATTGGAAGTTTATTCTCTTTTGCCAAGGCGATAGAGGTATCATCCATCACTTTAATATGATCTTGAAGTGCTTGATCATACCCTAGCTTAGGAAGCTTGATCGCATCCGCAAATTTCTTCGGATCTTTGTCATAGACACCATCAACTTTGGTCGCTTTGATAATAACTTCTGCCCCAATTTCTACAGCACGAAGTGTCGCAGCGGTATCAGTTGTAAAGAAAGGATTCCCTGTTCCTGCAGCGAAAACAACAACACGTCCCCGCTCCAAGTGACGCATAGCACGACGAACGATAAACGCCTCTGCAATTTGCTCCATTTTTATGGCACTTTGAACACGGACTTGCATCCCTTCATGTTCACATGCTTCTTGGAGAGCAATCGCATTGATAACTGTCCCCAACATCCCCATATAGTCACCCGATGTACGACGGATAATTCCATCCGCCGCTGCGGTAACACCTCGAATAATATTTCCTGCACCAATCACGATGCCTACTTCGATACCAGCATCCACGAGAGTCTTAATCTCTGTCGCGATAAATTGAAGGATTTTTGTATCGATACCATATCCGTTTTCACCAGCCAAAGCTTCACCTGAGAACTTTACCAATACACGTTTGTAACCCATACAACCCCCTCAACGTAATTGTTCGGATTATACTTTATTGACGCTTTAAGGTTGCTTTGATTACACTCTTGTTCCTAAATAATATGGGCATAAGGAGTTGTTGTTGAATTGGTTACACACTGTGGTGGAAAAATTATTTCCAAAAAAATCACCGCCCCTCCCCCACTACGGTCGAGCGATACACGCCCTTCCAAATCCTAAAGAACATGAACTTTTTGATCTCTCCGCAACGGCATTTAGTGAGAATAATATTCTCCTTGGGTATCGCTATTTTTTAGAATCTCTTCAACATACGAATAATCATGAGCACCTCATCCTAAGCGAAACGGATGACTCCCTTATCTTTACGCTCTATCAAGGTTCTGCTATCTTACACGGACGTATTACAACTGAAACCTTTTGTGCTACTGCCCATATTGCTAAAGCATCCTTGTTACACGTTGCCATGAAGCGACGATTCTTGGAACGCAATTTTCAACTCACTTATTGTCGTTTTAGTGAAAAAGAGGATGGTGTTGAGTTGGGGATAAAACTTCACAATACGACCATTACCCCTCAAAAAATATTCTTCCCCTTACGAGAACTTGCCCTCAATGCTGATTTTGAAAAAGAGTTTATTAGCAGTGAGTTTGACGAATCCGCTTTGCTAGAAGTAGCACATATTATCCCCTGCGATTTGGATCGTCTTCAACGCCTGCATGAAACAATGAAAAACTGGATAAGCTCGACGCAATCAAGTCTCATAGGGCTCCTCTCCAATGATAACAACGGTATGGCATCGTTTAGCTATCTTGCGTTGTTGCTTCAAATCGATTATCTCCTCATCCCCCATAAAAAAATGGCAAAAGAGATTAATGAGAAAATCAATACCTATTTTATGGAAGATGAAAAACTCACGCAAGACAAAAACAGTGACTTAGAGATCTATTTGAATCAACTCTCTTCAATGCCCTTTGAAATGTTTAAAACACAGTTTTATCATGCTCCGACGACATTTTCCCCTTTTGAACACGCTTTGCACGATGATATTGCGGAGTTTATCGAGGAATCCTTAGCCAAAGTACGTTGGTACAAGAACAACCATACCAACTATGTTATCCCTGTCATTTACCATTATATTGCGCTGTATATCCTCTTCAACTACGGTATTCACCCCTCGTTACGTGCCCTGTTACATCTGCATGTTCAAATCTATGCTTCGGAGTTTTTCGCGGATGAAGGGGAGATAAAACTCTACGAGAGCAGTACGGGAGTATTTCAAAAACAAGCGATCACCCGTATTATCGAAACGGCACTAGAGCCTTACCAATCACGCTATAAAAATCTTAAAAACTTTGCCGATCAGCTGAATTTTAGTGACCTTAATCACTTCAGCCAAAGCTTTTATATCCAAATCAAAAATCTCGACTATCAGGAGGTTTGAGCATGAAACAACTCACCCAACAAACACTGGAAACCTCTATCGAAAGTATCGTACAAATCATGAACCCCTACGGTACGGGAAGTGGCTTTATTATCGGTGATCTCATCATTACCAATTCTCATGTTGTAGCTGGTCTCAAAGAGGTGGTTATCAGCACCAAAACGCTTCCTCGAACCATTGGAAAAGTCATTTACGATGATGATGCCTACGACTTGGCATTTATCCAATCCCCCTCCCCTATTCGTCCCGATCATCCCTTGCGTCTGTGCAGTGGTGAAATCAATGATGGAGATACCGTTATCGCTATTGGTCATCCTTACGGGCTTAATTACTCCACTACCGAGGGGATCATCTCCAAAGCGATTCGTCTGCAAGGGGAAGTGGAATACATTCAGTTCGATGCCGCGATTAATCCCGGAAACAGTGGAGGCCCGCTTCTAAATGAAGAAGGTGAGGTGATCGGGGTCAATACCTTTATTATCCAAAACTCCAACAACCTTGGATTCGCTCTCCCCTATTATCTTCTCCAAGAGACGATAGAGAACTTTTTGGCTCTCAATACTACCGATATACTCCGCTGTATCTCGTGCAAAAACCTCATCGTAGAGTCTACTATACACAACGATTATTGCCCAAAATGCGGTATTAAGCTCGATATTGCCAAACGACGGCGTGAGGGGTATAAACCTTCGGGCATTGTCGCTCTGATCGAAAAGATATTAGAGAAATTGGAGATTAACGTCACCCTCTCACGACGAAGTCAACGAAGTTGGAGATTTGAGACAGGTTCAACGCGTCTGGATATTAATTATTATGACAATGGGGTCATGATTGCGGATGCCGCATTGTGTCGTATCCCCTCAGAAAAGATTGAAGCACTCTATGATTTTTTACTCCACGAGAATGGAATTTTAGACGATCTTCAGCTCTCCATCGACGAAAACAGCGTCTATTTCTCCTACATCATCATCGACACCTCTCTCACCGAAGAGGATGGGGAACGTGCGTTAAAAGCCCTCTATACCCTTATCCCTGAGTATCAAAAAAATCTGATTGAAAATTTCAATGCACCTGAACCGAAGTTTGATGAGTTTGAGTGAGATGAAGATATTTATATATTCCATAGTACAATACGAATAATATAGTATTAAATAGGAATTAATTATGGAAAAAGTTATATTAACTCAGAATAAACACTGGAAAAGTAGTTATAGTAATCTTTACAGTAGAGAAATATTAACGACTCTTATCTCCTATCTCGTGACAAAGCAGATCCAAGTACTTCAAGGGATACGCCGAAGCGGAAAATCGACACTTTTCAAACTCATTATTAATCATCTGCGCAACACGGTTGATCCAAAAGAGATTTTGTATGTCAATTTGGACGATCCTTTTTTTATCCCCTATGCTCACGAACCTACGAAGCTGTATGAAATTGTACAAACGGCTGAAAAGATCACTCAGACAAAAGTTAAGTATCTTTTTTTCGATGAAGTTCAAGCGATTGAGGGGTGGGAACATTTCATTAAAAGTGTCTATGATAGTGAGGAATTTAGTAAAATATTTATTACAGGCTCTAATTCTACGTTATTAAACGGCAAGCTTGCGACACTTCTGAGTGGTCGTTATTTGTCCTCACGCGTCACCCCTCTTAGCTTTAATGAATTATTACATATCGAGGGGGTTGAAAATTATATGGCTCTTTTAGAAAATCTTCCTAAAGTCCTTCATTTGGTAGATTCTATGATGAAATACGGTTCATTTGTCGAAGTGTATACCCTGCAAGAAGATCTTAAACGCTCTTTGATTTCTACCTATTACGATACGATTATTTTAAAAGATTGCGTGGCGACTCATGGGATACGGGATTTTAAAAGCTTTAAGGAGCTTAGTTTTTATCTGATCAGTAATCCGTGCACCCTCTATTCGTATTCGTCTCTCGGCAAAGTGATTGGAATGCACGACAAAAGTGCCAAAGAGTATGTAACTTATTTAGAAGAGAGCTATCTGATACAAGAGATAAAAATGTTCTCCTATTCACTTAAAGAGCAGCAAAATAATAAAAAGAAAGCCTATTTTATTGACAACGGTTTTTTTGCTTTGAATTTTAATTTTTCATCTAATTTTGGGACACTCTTAGAAAATCTTGTCTTTACGGAGTTGGCAAAATTAGGGTGTGAGCTTTATTATTATAAGGCTGATTTTGAATGTGACTTTGTGATTAAGAGTCCTGATGGATTTGAGGGAATTCAAGTGTGTTATGAGCTAAATGACCAAAATCGCAAACGAGAGTTTGGAGGACTTCAAAAGCTTGCAAAGCAATTTGATCTAAAAAAACAAACGATTATTACTTATAATCAAGAAGAAGTAAGCAGTGATATTAACGTAGTTCCGTTTTGGAAATATTTTTATCTTTCTAACAAGGGGGGGAATTAGAGAAAAAGAGTTAGATTCCCAATCACGTTGGGAAGGACGTGAATCTAAAACCCGCTCACCAAAAAATCTAGTGCAGCAATAATCTCACTTCGTCGCCCCATTAAAGAGCACACTTTATCTCCAAAAATATTTTTGTCAACACCTGAAAGTTCTTGAGTCAGCATAACTACTTTTTCCCCATTGATTTCAAATAATGGATTTAGATGTTGAATATTTTTGGACTGTCTCGTCAACGGAACGACTACGCGTGTGGATAATCCAGAAAGCAAATCTGCCTGAATATCGAGTAAATAAGGTATTTCTTCTAAACTAATCGGATTTATATTGCAATACACATCAAACTGTGCCATTAAAATCGTCTCAATCCATCACTAAATACTCCACGACCACTAACACGTTCATTATAATCATTGATAGCATCTTGATTTTGAAGCAACCATTCTTGTGATTTTTTTTCAATAATTTTTTGCGTTAAATATTCCTCTAGGCTTTGGGAAAGATTAATCTTCAGCTCTTTTGCCTGTTGAAGCAAGTCACTATTAACGCTAAGATTAGTCGCTTTTTTCGCGGCACGAGGATTGTAAATTGCCGTCATTTTGTCTCCTATGCGTATTATTTATGCGCATTATAGCGTGAAATACGTTTGAATCAGCTCCCATACTGATAATAAAGGAGGTTAGATGAGCTTGAATAAGGAAAAAACCAATATCAAAGAGATTGATTTATAAAATTTTTAAAACTACCATTTGATGCAAAATTTATTTCATAATTTTCATTATTGATTTTATCAATTCTAACAGAATCTATCCCTAAAATTTGTAATTTTTCGTAGGTTAAAAGTTCACCTTCTTTAAGTTTTAAAACATCCCTTAAAATCCATTGACCAAGTTCTCGATTGGAATAAGACATTAAGGCTTTTCCTCCATCTTGGCATATTTTTGATTTAATTATTTTTCCATTGGGTAATTTTAAATCAAATGGTTGATCTCTATTTGGAAAGAAAGAAGGATAGTTTTTATGAATAGGAGCAGGAATAGGGATATAAGCTTCATTGACATTTCTATCCCTTCCTTTTGCATTCCATTGATTTAGTCCACTTCTTTCATAAACAATATGATCTTTTCCATAAAGAGGTAAATAAATTGTTTGAAATACTGACTCACTACTTATTAGTGGGCTATGTATATTCGACAAACATTGAGATAACACATCAAGCGGATTTTCTAGAATTTCAATCGGAAACTCATAAATTATTTTTTCTGTTAAGAATCTTTTTGCTAAAGTATTTTTAGAGGTTAAAAATGAATATTCTTCCACTCCATCATCAAAACTGATTGATCCTTTATTTGTTTTGATATTTTTGATATTTAGAGTATCAATAAAGTGCATTCGTTCTTCATGAATCATAAACTTACCACTGTCTCTAATCACACAATGATATATTGAATTTTCAAGAGCATGAACTCTTTGTGTAAAATCAATTCGAGTATTCCGAAGTTCGGCAATTTTGAGAATTTTATCATGCGTAGTTAAGTTCTCATACAAACTTTTGTCACCACCAAATTCTGCGACTTTTTGAAATGTTTTATGATTTCCAGCTAAAAAAGTTTTTAAACCTATTCCGACGTTCATTTTTTTTGCATCAGCGGAAACATCACTTCGTGACAAATCATCAGCTTCAAACGCTTTACAAAATATTTTTTCAGCTATTCTATAATATAAATAAGGCGTAGTTGATTCTGAAAATAAATTAGATAAATGCCCAACAATCTTTAAAAACTTTTGATATTCATCTTGTTGATATTTATTTTGAGTATTAAAAAACATTTTGTTTAACGCCTATAGAAAATTCAATCAATTTAGCAATTTCTTCAATAACGACAACTGCTACAGAATTACCAGCTTGCTTATAAAGTTGTGAATCTACAATTTTTGGTAATTTATATTCTTGAGGGTAACCTTGAAAATTCAAACATTCTCTTGGAGTTAATTTTCTAATTCCATGACTATCCAATACTAATGGAACATTATGACCACCAGTACCCATATTGGCTGTTAACGTTGGGCAGACATTGCTCTTGTTTCCACGTACGTAGTGTCTTCGCCATTGATAAACAGTATCACTACATATAATTTCATCTTTAATTTTTTCGTACATAGGCTTGTTTTTGTAATAATATTTTTCTTCAACCTTTTCTTCTAAACAATCCTGTATTTTTTTATTTAATTTGACTTGTTCTGGAAATTCAAAAGTCGTGTCATCTTCCAAAAAACACACAATATAAATTCTTTCTCTATTTTGTGGAACACCAAAATCTTTTGCATTTAATATTTGATAATTGACAGAGTAACCCAATTCTTTTAACGTTTCCAAAATGACTTTAAAAGTTTTTCCTTTGTCGTGCCCCACTAATCCTTTGACATTTTCTAAAAAGATGACTTTGGGTTTATGGTGTGCAGCGATACGCATAACATCAAAGAAAAGAGTTCCTCTCGTATCTTCAAATCCTTTACGATGTCCAGCTACACTAAATGCTTGACACGGAAAACCCGCCAATAAAATATCAAATGGAGGGATATTCTTTTCGTCTATTTGAGTTATGTCACCCTTGGGTTCATCTCCAAAATTTGCATAATACGTTTCACGGGCGTATTTGTCTATCTCAGATGCGAAGACAAAATCAATGTTATCTCCAAAAGCTCTTTCAAATCCTAATCGTATTCCGCCAATACCTGCAAATAAATCAATTGCTTTGAGGCTATTTTCTTTTTTTTTATCCATATTAAATAAGTTTCTTCCCATAATGTGTGTCATTGCGTCTCTTCCTATCTAACTTTGGAAAATAATACATGAACTGTGATTTTTATTTTAGAAATATTGCAATTTGTCATATTTTTTAAAATAGCTCCAACAAATTAAACAATAAAGTTTTAGATTTGTATTATACGATAGATTGTCTTATGCTACTTTTTATCCATTCGCAGTCGAGGATATAAAAAAGTTGTTAAAAGAGAGTATGGAAAAGTTGGAGAGTGCTGGGGAAGTGGAGAAAAAGAGCTAGCAATCCAGAGGGGTGATTATACCCTCTGTATTTAATCAATGCAAAGCGGGTGCAAGCACTATTAACACTAAAATATACAAAATAATCACACCTAATCCGAACTTTGATCCCCTTGAATCAACCCCGAAACTTCCTCTTTTTGTGGGAAATCAGCTCCCATACTGATAATAAAGGAGGATGCTTCTTGAAGCGTTAACGACGTTTTTTTGATCCGTATCTCATCCACCAATACCGTATAACCGCTCGTAGGATTGGGAGAAGTGGGGATGAATAAAACACAAATATTCTCGTGACGATTGAGAAGATAGGCAAGAACCCATAACCCCTCTTTGGGATATTCAACGAGTACCACCTCTTTTTTCGTCCCGGCTTCGCCCCCTGAGAGCATTGCTGCCAATTTTTTAGAGACCGAATAGACGGAGCGAATTGCAGGGATTTTTTCAAAGGTAGTGTCAATCATTGAGACAAAAATAGAGCGTCCGTATTTCTCAATCGAAAATCCAAGCAATGCAAAAATAGCAATAACGCCCGCCATCAAAGCCAATGTCACACCGAAGGAGTTGGTGTAATCATGGAGAGACAAATAGGCACTCACTCCCAAATTTTTGAGATAATTAACGACGATAATTACCAAAATAAGAGGGAACAACGATAACGCCCCCACAAAAATATACCGAAATAAAAGTTTGGCACGAGAACTCATAAATATCCTTTTTTTGACTTAAGTATCTCATTATAGAATACTTTTTGAAACACTTTACTACAATAGCATACTTTTACAGGAGAAACTATGCAACCTTTTATCGATTTTAATCTCAATTTAGAGACTTTTTTAGGTGACTTAACCACCCTTATCGACAACAACCGCCAAACCATCAAGGATTTACTTGCGATTGGTGATAAAACTTACGCCAATTTTATCCATCCATTTGATTTTATGGAGGAGAAAATAGAGCTTTTGTTCACACCCCTCTCCCATATCAATGCCGTCAATAATTCGGCAGAGAGTCAAAAAATCTATGCGGATGCCCTCCCGATATTGACCGATTATTCCACCTTTGTGGGGCAAAATTTGGCTATTTATGAGGCGTTCAAAGCGGTAAAAGCCCATGAGTATGACGTATTGAACCACGAACAACGTCGTATCCTTGATCTGAATATTCTCCATTTTGAACTGGCAGGGGCGCATTTGGATGAGGCTTCCAAACAAAGGCTTGCTGAAATTAATTTACGTAAAAGTACCCTTACCAACGACTTTTCTCAAAATGTTTTGGATGCCACGAATGCCTATGAAAAAATTATCACCGATGAGGCAGATGTTGAGGGGATCAGTGAAAATGATCTCGAAGATGCCCGATTTGAAGAAGATGGAGTGACAAAATACCGTTTTACCCTCCAAATGCCATCCTATATCGCCTATATGACCTACGGGAAGAATCGTGCTATCCGTGAAGAGCTTTATCGTGCCTATACGACCCGCGCCCCTCAAAACGGTGAAATTATCGATGAACTGATGGCGCTACGTCAAGAGATGGCACACTTGCTGGGGTTTGAGAGCTACAGCGAATATTCACTGGCTTCCAAAATGGCACCCGATACCCAAAGTGTTTTAAAATTCTTAAATGATCTAGCCCTTACCTCTCGTGCCCAAGCCGAGAAAGAGCTAGAAGAATTACGTGCCATGGCAGAGGGTATTGACCTTCAAAGCTACGACACAGCGTATTACGGTGAAATCCTCAAAAAAGCACAATATGATATTGATGAAGAGGAGTATCGCCCCTATTTGGAACAAAATTCTGTTCTCAATGGAATGTTCGATTTTTTACATCGAATGTTTGATATTCGCTTCGAAAAAGTGGATGCCCTATTATGGGATGAAAAAGCAAGCGTCTATGATCTGTATGACGGCGATACGTTGCGTGCTCGTGTCTATTTCGATCTTGAAGCGCGTAAAAACAAACGTGGCGGTGCGTGGATGCACAATTTTCAAACTCACTGTGAAGACACGACAGGGTGCGAACACCTCTCCAGTGCCTTTATCGTTTGTAACTTCCCCCCCTCCAGCGACACTTCATCCTCGCTTCTTCGACACGATGATGTCGTCACCCTCTTTCACGAAATGGGGCATACCCTCCACCATCTTTTAAGTACGGTAAGCGAACATGGGGTGAGTGGTGTCAACGGGGTGGAGTGGGATGCGGTTGAATTTCCGTCCCAATTTTTGGAAAATTTTGCCTACGAACCAAAAGTGTTGAAACTCTTTGCTAAACATCATGAGAGCAGCGAAATCCTCAGCGACGAAATGATCGCCAAACTTATTCGTGCCAAAAATTTCCAAAGTGGACTCTTCATGCTTCGTCAGTTAGAGTTCTCTCTCTTTGATTTTGAACTCCACTCGAAACTCTATCAAGGGGAGGAGATTCAAGCACTATTGGACTCTATCCGAGAAAAAACAGCGTTGATAAAGCCCCCTTCCTACAATAAATTTCAAAACGGGTTTAGCCATATTTTTAGTGGCGGATACAGTGCGGGGTATTACAGCTACAAATGGGCAGAGGTGTTAAGTGCGGATGCTTATTATGCCATCGTCGATGAGGGGATTTTTGATTCGAATCTTGCCCAGAAATACAAAGAGATCGTTCTAGGGGGCGGTGGGTCTCAAAGTATGCAGGAACTATTTGTGCAGATGATGGGGCGTGAATGTGAGACGAAAAATCTGCTCCGTCTCAATGGAATTAACGGGTGAAATTTCTGTGGTTATTGCTTCTTGGCGTAACCATTTTGGAGGCAATTGAGATGAAGATAGCATCGTATAATGTTGAGAATTTATTTGATATGAAAGAGGATGGGACAGAGTACGAACAGTATTTTCCCAACACTTCATGGGGGTGGACAACGCAAATGCAGCGGATCAAACTGCAACATACGGCGCGGGTTATCCACGACATCAATGCCGACGTGATAGGACTCCAAGAGATCGAATCCGAAAGTGTCCTCAAAGAGCTCAAAGCCGAGATCAACCGTCAAGGGCTGTATTATCCCTATTATGTTTTTTCTCGTAACAAACGAGGGGGAGCCGTTTCGGTCGCACTTCTTAGCCGTTATCCGATTACATCGGCGATAAGTCACCCCGTCAGTGCCAATAGTGATTACCGTAATATCTTGGAAGCACGAATTGATTTTAAAGGACACCCTTTACGCGTCTACGTCAACCATTGGAAATCCAAAATGGGTCCTGAGAGTATGCGTATTCGAAGTGCCAAAGTAGTAAAAAAACTCATCGACAAGCTCCCTAAAAATGAGCCTTACATTCTCGTCGGTGATTTCAACTCCCATTACGAAGAGTACAAAATTTTTCTCAAAAGTCGCCGTCATAACGATACCAATGGAGTGACAGGTATAAACCATATCCTCCAAACCATCGACGACGATGAAAATCCGATCACCTATACTACTATGAAAAGTACGGGAAAAAACCTCTACAATCTTTGGTACGAACTTCCAAGTGAACAACGGTGGAGCCACTCGTTCAAAGGCAAAGGAGAAGGGTTAGACAATATCATCATCTCCCCTGCTTTAGCCAACGACAATGGTATTGAGTATGTTCGAGGAAGCTTTACGCGATTCACCCCCGAGTATCTCTTCAACAAAGGGAAAGTATACCGCTGGCAACAAAGTAAAAGCTACCCAAAACATCATACGGGAGAGGGATATTCGGATCATCTGCCTGTCTCGGCGGTGTTTGAAGTGGTTGGATTACAAAGGTGAACCCGATGCACAAAAAATTCAAGTCGTTTACGATCATCTAATGAAAGAATTACAATGGAGATGAAACCTAAGCCTCCAAAATCTTCGCTATCCCAATGTATTTGGAATCGGAGACGTATGTATTGGCATTTAATGATGCGCGGTTTGATGTAAAATGAACAAGGCTTTGCTTCGGGAAATTGCTATTTTTGGTGTTTTACTGCCAATCTTAGCATTGCTGATGCACCCTGATTTCCTAGGTAATCCATTACTTCGTTTTAATACAATGCTAGAGAGGGGAAACTATTTTCACCCTCTCGTCTATACAACCATTTTATACAGCATCATTGCAATCTTACGGATGATACTACAACTAGGCAGAAGACTCTTCTTTTCACATAAATAAAATATGACGGTATAAATAACAATTACAATTGACTTTTGTCGTCATTTTAATTATAATCTCGTAAGATAATAGTTAGAAGGTTACCTAATGAAAAATGTTACCATTATTGGCGGCGGGATTGCCGGACTTGAAGCAGCGATTTTTTACCGTAAAGAAGGATTCGACGTTGAGCTGATCAGTGATCGGGATTATCTGTATAACTTCCCTATCTCGATTTGGATTCCCGTTGGAACGTATGCCTTTGATGATGTTGCTTTACCTCTCAATAAATTTGCAGAACGTCACAATTTTATCCTCACCCTTGATCGTGTCATTGCAATCGATGCTCTTGCAAAAACCATCACACTTGAAAAAAAGGGTGAATGCCAAGTCGATCACCTCGTTATAGCACTTGGGTCGGGAAAAATGAAGCATGAGGGGCTCGAACATACACTCTCTATTTGTGGAGCTCCGGAACAATCACGACTACTCAAAAAAAGAATTGATGCCTTAATCGAAAAAGGGTCGGGAAAAATCGCATTCGGATTTGGCGGTAATCCCAATGATCCAAGTGGTGTACGGGGCGGTCCTGGATTCGAGCTCTTTTTTAACCTCCATCATAAACTCAAGAAACTGGGGATTCGCGATAATTTCGAGATGACTTTTTTCGCCCCGATGCCCTCTCCCGGTGCACGTATGGGAGAAAAAGCTCTTAAGCTGATGGCGATGATGTTCAAAAAAAATAACTTCGGCGAACGGTACGGTAAAAAAATCACCCGTTTTGAGGCGGAAAAGATTGTTTTCGAAGATGGAAGCACTCTTGAAAGTGATTTAACGATGTTTATCCCCGCTGGTAACGGACAGCGACTTATCAAAGAGAGCAATCTCCCCCTAAACGATGCTGACTTTATCCGTATCAATGATTTTTGTGAAGTTGAAGGGGTTAAAGGATGGTATGCCATTGGAGATGCTGCGGCACTGGAAGGTCCTGACTGGAAAGCAAAACAGGGACACATCGCCGAAGTAATGGCACGCAATGCCGCTCACAACAGTGCAATAACCGTCGGTCTCAAATCAGGAGAGAAAAAAGGATACAAAAATCACCTCAATATCCTCTGTGTGATGGATATGGGCAATGGGGCAGGATTCGTTTACCGTGACGATAAAAAAGCCCTACTCATTCCAATGCCCATCGTCGGTCATTGGCTCAAAATCGGTTGGGGATGGTATTACAAAATGTCGAAAATGGATTATATTCCTCGAATTCCAGGGATGTAAATTTAAAACAAAAAAGGAAAAACAATGAAACAAACGTTATTTATGGAAAAATATCCGATATTTACCTTAGAAGTAGCAAAAACAAAGTGTGCTTACGCTACTACGGATGCACTGATTACCTATTTTAAAGAGAAAATTGCTAGCGATCCCGTCGCCATTTTAATCGGTGAATTCGATCACGCAGCCCATACACGCTCATTGGAAAACGGAGAAGTAGCCCCTGATATTTTGGAAGCTAAAATGGTCGTTTTTTGTTTTGGTCAAAAACTTCCTACCCCCCAAATGATGGCGGCACGTCCACGCTCTATTAGTGTTGCTGATATGGGTGAACGTTTTGTCATCACCTTTCTTGAAGCTCCGATGCCCGCGATAAATGCAACCATTGAAGGGTGGATCAAAGCCGTCATGACGGTTATTTAGTTCTTTTATCTGACGATGTAAATGATAGATACTATTGACTTTTAACGTCAAAATAATTATAATGCTTTCAGATAATTTATAAAAGGTCTTATTATGATAGTTTCCATGCCCGTTAAAACTGCTTCTGCCGATGCGGCTCTCGCTCCACTCTTTGGGAATGCCAAATATTTTGCATTTGCAAATGATAATAACGAAATAACCATCGAAAAGATGGAACAAAACGGCGGACGCGATGTTGCACGAATCTTGGTTGCGAACAATGTTGATGTTTTAATTACGTCTCATTTAGGACTAAATCCGTTTGTATTACTAAAAAGTTACGGAATCAAAGTCTATTTTGCGGGACATACCCGATTAACCGCAACGGATGCCTTAAAATTGTTTCATGCCAACGAACTAGTCGAAGTAACCTCTGAAAATTTTGATGCCCTGCTAGGGGAGCATGACCATCACGGTGAAACACACGATCATTCCCATGGACATACAGGAAAATGCTGCGGTCAGCACTCACACATTTAAACCATGAAAAAATATCTATTTCTCCTGCTCTACCTCCTGTTTCTCGGCGGATGCTTGGAACGGGAGATTTATACTGAAATCGCAAAGCCTGATTTCATCGCACATCCTCCCTTGGCACTTTATATTGAGGATATAAGCGGTACTCTTAAAAGCGATTTCAAATCCGATTCTAACACTCCCCTTCGCCTAGAGGTCTATACGCACAGTGCCCATTGTACCAATGCCCAAAGCCGTTCCTTAGGGACTGACTTTGATGGATATATCCGTATTACGATAAAGGAACAAAACACTACAATCGCACGCGCTCAAATGGATTACAAAGGTGAACCTGATGCGCAAAAAGTTCAATACGTATACGATCATCTGATCGAAGAATTGCAATGGAGATAAGTATGAAACTGGGGTCTATCGCATCCATGTATCGTGATTTATGGCGCGCGATGAACCTTAAAAATAAGCTGATGCTGGTACTTGTTCTTAAACTCATCATCATCTGGGGACTTTTTCAATTTTTTTCGGACAACCCTTATAAGAATACTCCGAAAGAAGCACCTGCAATGATCGCAGAAATCTTAAAACCCTAACAAAGGAAATTATATTATGGATCTCATCGACTGGTCGCGTGCGCAGTTTGCGTTAACGGCAATTTACCACTTTTTATTTGTTCCGCTCACGCTGGGACTCTCTTTTCTTGTTGCTATTATGGAGACAATTTACGTCAAAACAGGGGATGAGAAATGGCTCTCAACCACTAAGTTTTGGGTCAAACTTTTCGGGATCAACTTCGTTATCGGCGTTGCAACTGGTCTTATCATGGAGTTCGAGTTTGGAACTAACTGGGCAGCGTACTCGTGGATCGTCGGGGATATTTTCGGCGCACCTCTGGCAATTGAAGGAATTTTTGCGTTTTTTCTCGAATCGACTTTTTTTGTTGTTCTTTTCTTCGGATGGAACCGTGTATCAAAAGGATTTCACCTCACATCCGCTTGGCTGGTTGCCATCGGAACCAATCTCTCGGCATTGTGGATTTTAGTCGCAAACGGCTGGATGCAATATCCGGTAGGAATGAATTTCAATCCCGATTCCATGCGTTATGAGATGGGGAATTTTTGGGAAGTTATTTTTTCTCCGGTTGCCGTTGCCAAATTTCTCCATACCATCGGCGGTGGATACGTTACCGCTGCCGTTTTCGTAGTCGGTGTCTCCGCCTGGTTTCTCCTGCGTGGGCGTGAAACACAATTTGCCCGTCGAAGTATCATCGTTGCCTCTTCTTTTGGACTATTTGCATCTCTCTTTTTACTTTTAAGCGGTGACGAATCGGCACATCAAGTGGCTCAAAAACAGCCGATGAAACTTGCTGCGATGGAAGGGCTTTATCAGGGTGAAGGGCGTGCGGGAATTGTCGCGTTTGGAATTTTGAATCCTGATAAAAAAGTAGGGGATAATCTTCCTGAATTTTACGGTGATATCCAAATCCCTTATGCCCTCTCACTTCTTGGCTACCACGACATCAACGCTTTTGTTCCGGGGATCAATGATCTGATTAATGGAAATGAAAAATTCGACATTATGAGCGCAGGGGAGAAGATCCAACGCGGTCGCGCCGCACTGAGTGATTTGGAAAACTATCATGATGCAAAAAAAGCGGGCGACACCGTTGCCGCACAGCTGAGTCTAAAAGCGTTTGATGCGAACCAATCGTATATGGGCTACGGTCACTTTACCGATCCTCTCCAAACGATCCCCCCTATCGCATTGACCTTTTACAGTTTTCACGTAATGGTGGGATTGGGTTCCTTTTTTATCGTCTTATTTATGGTTCTTTTGTATCTTTCTATGACCAATGAACTGATTAATACCCGCTGGGCGCTGTGGATTGCCTTTATGTCGATTCCGCTTGGATTTGTCGCATGCGAAGCGGGATGGATTGTTGCAGAAGTGGGACGTCAACCGTGGGTTATTCAAGATCTCCTCCCCACGATGAAAGGGGTAAGTGCTCTCAATACCACGACGGTACAAATCACCTTTTGGGCATTTGCCGTCCTCTTTACGACGCTACTAATTGCGGAAATAAAGATTATGATGTCGGCGATAGCCAATGGACCGCACATTGCCGAAAAAGGAGACGATCATGTTTGAGACATGGGAACTACTATGGCTTCAAAATTATTGGTGGGGGATTGTCTCCCTCTTGGGCGGATTTTTAGCCATGATGCTATTTGTCCAAGGCGGTCAGGCATTGATCCCCGCAATTGCCAAAAATGAGACGGATAAAACCTTGCTTTACAATGTTTTCGGACGAAAATGGGAACTTGGCTTTACGACACTTGTTCTTTTCGGAGGTGCTGTTTTCGCGGCGTTCCCACTCTTTTATGCCGTGAGTTTCGGAGGCGCGTATTTCGCATGGATGACGCTATTGTTCTCTTATATCATCCAAGCCGTTTCGTATGAATACCGAACTAAAAAAGGGAATGTCTACGGTTCACGCTTGTACGAAACTTTTTTGAGTATCAACGGCTATCTTGCTCCCTTTTTGATCGGTGTCATTATCTCTACGATGTTTTCTGGCGGAGCATTTGTCGTGGACGATGCAAACTTGTCACACTGGATGGTTGCAACACGAGGTCTTGAAGCATTACTCATCCCTTTTAATCTTTTGGGTGGACTGAGTGTGATGATGCTCTCCCGTATTTTGGGAATGTTGTATATCCTAAACAGCGTCGAAGAGGATAAAATCACACACTCAACACTCAAAAAACTCCACATTGAAATGCTCATCACGGTTGCAGCTTTAGCAGCGTATGCTACATGGATTTTTATCATTCCGGGACTTACGGTAGACAATAATCGAGTGCTAATCGAAATGAATCGCTATTTTCATACCTTTATGACCTATCCTATAAGCGTTCTAGCCCCTTTTGTCATCGGATTGGGACTTTTTCTTCTCGGAGGAATAAGAGCTAAAAAATCAGGTTTCTGGTGTGCCGCTGCCGGAACGGTATTGATGGTTTTTGCCCTTCTTTTTTCAACAGGAGTAGGAGGCGTACCGTTTTATCCCTCGTACGTCGATATCCAAAGTTCATTGACCACGGCAAACAGTTCAGGCAGCCGATACACCTTGACCGTTATGGGATATGTCTCTTTATTCGTTCCGGTCGTATTAGGATATATTGTTATCGTTTGGCGCGCCATGGCACGTCCCATCACCCATGACGAGATCAAAAACGATCCATTTAGTTATTAGGAGAAGAGTATGGAATACATCGAAGCATTTTTATGGTTGGGGCTTTGGCCTCTAATCATCTTTTTAGGCTATAAATTTACCACCTTAAACCTGCGCCATTACCAAAAAATGGAACGGCTTGAAGAACTCGAAGCCCAAGTTTCTCATCACGACAGAAAGGGAATGGGTGAAACGATTTAAACGGATTTTTGCGTTTTTATTCGTCTTCTCCCTTTTTATGGGGGTTGCGCATGAACTCAGTCACGCCCATCATAACGGTGAAGTATGTGAAATATGTGTGTTTGCTCATGCCCCTGCCCTTTTTGCCGATGTGAGTGAACCAACCTCTATCACGCAAATAGCCGAACGATTCAACCCCTTTGTTGTCGCTCACGGCGTTTCACCGAAAATTTCTCTCAAAAGTCGCTCTCCTCCTATCGCCTAATTATTTTTTCATTTTTACTTTAGCAATTCTGCCTCCTTTGGCGTAAAATATAAATAATTAGGATATATCTATGCAAAAATCACTACTCCTCTCTGCCCTAGCCGCTGCCGCATTGTTGGCCAACGATGCAACAATGTACCAAATGGATGTCATTAGCGTCTCAGCATCTCCTATTCATGAACACAGTACCTTTGATGTCCCCAATCAAATCGATGTAATAGAAAAAAAAGAAAAAGCCCTAAAAGCTACTGCTTCATTGGGGGGAATTCTCGAAGATTTTACCGGTGTTAATAACATTTCGACCGGTACGCAAGCAGGAAAACCCGTTATTCGCGGCATGACAGGAGAGCGGGTCAAAGTCCTCTCCAACAGTAGTGCCACTGATTCACAAACTTATGGTATCCGCCATGTCCTCAATACCGATCCTTTTATCGCTGATCGTATCGAAGTAATCCGTGGAGCGCAAGGGGTACTCTATGGCTCGGATGCACTGGGAGGTGTTGTCAATATCCTCTCACCCGAAATACTCACAGCACCTGAGGGGAAAAGTGTCGTCAATGGCGAAGTTGCAGGAGAATATCACACCAATAACAAAGAGCGTATGGGTGGTGCCAAAATCCAAGCAGCCTCAGGTAAATTAGGGGTAAATGCCGCCATAACCAAACGAAAAGCAGGTAATTTCAGTACTCCCGATGCCGAGACTTGGGAAAAAGGGGAACCTTCAGGAAGTAACCCCCGTTTTGCGGGAGAACTGCCGTACACCAATTTTGACACCACCTCTGCACTTGCCGCCATCGGTTACACTGACAACTGGGGAAAAATATCCCTACAACACCTCTACTGGCAAAGTTTTCAAAACTATCTAGGACATACGGCAGCACCTGATTTCACCGCCGTAGCTTCTGCTGGGCAAAAACTCACCAACAATGAAACACAGCTTAAGGGAGAGTTTTTACTTAAGGATTGGGTTCTCAAACCTACTCTCTCTCGAACCCTCAACCAACGTGAGGCTGCTACAAACACCCCTTACGAAATGATGGAAACAAAACAAGGGACAAAAGATTATCTGAATATCGAAGCGGATCGTTTGGATGGGCGGCTAGCTCTTGAACATCCGAAAATTGGAAATTTTGAAGGGGAGATAGGGATTGAGGGATTTAAAAAAGATCAAACACTCATTGAAGGAAAACTTGCCCCAACCGCTAGCGAAAAAGGAAGTGCACTCTATATATTTGAAGAAGCTGACTATGAAAAGTGGATTTTCCAAACAGGATTGCGTTACGACACCAAAAAAATAACTGCCCCTACCGATGGAACGAATGCGCCGTTTGTCACCTCAGGAATTTTTGATGCCACCAACAATACACAGAATTTTTCAGGCTTCAGCGGTTCTTTGGGAAGCACCTATCGACTCACCTCTCATTGGAATATTGCCGGAAATATCGCACGTGGATTTAGATCGCCGAGTATTTTTGAACTGTATGCAGGGGGAAATCATGGAGGGGTGCAAGCGTATCAGCTGGGAAACCCTGACCTCAATGCTGAAACGACATGGGGGGCAGATATGGCATTTCGCTACAAAGACGATAAAACCAAAGCCTCACTGAGTGTTTATCACACCATCATCAACGATTATATCTATCTCGCTAACACAGGAACTTATACCGGCGCATTGCCGAATATGAAAAACGAACAAACCGATGCCACAATGCAAGGTCTTGAGTTTTCTCTCAATACTTTTGTGAGTGATTCGACCAATATTGAGGGTGGTTTTGAACTTATCCGTGGACGAGATACGACCAATGACCGTAAACTCACCATGATGCCTGCCAACAATCTTCGATTTGCCATTCATGAAAACGTGGGGAGATTGGGCGCATTTGAGAAATCGACGTTCTCGATCACCATGAAAAGTGCAGCATCTCAAAGTGTAGCAGGTACGCAAGAACCCTTCGCTCAATACAACACCATGCCCTTTGGAACAGCCGACACAGCAGGGTATACGGTATGGGGACTTGGCTACAACGCTGACATCGGCATTGGAGCACAAAAAGCACAACTTGGGATAAAAGTCACGAATGTGCTTAATACCAAATATCGCGATTTTTTAGATACTTACAAAGGATACGCCCTAGCCATGGGACGTGATGTTTCCTTTACCCTTCGAGTCCCATTTAGTTTCTAAGCGTTGCAATAAGTCGCTTAGGATATATCAACGCATCTAGGACGTCATTAATCGATTTGAACACCACATCGGACGCTATGAGCGTTTGGGTGCTGGTTCCCTCTTCTTGTATCACACTAAACCCCAGTGCTGAATGCGCAAGCATCAGTGCATCGTTTTTTCCGTTTCCGATTGAAATACAATGTGACGCGCCCAATGATTCGATAAACATCAACTTTTCACGATCTTGATTTTCTAATCCAATAACAGAAACAAAAACATCATGCCCCTCGCACTGTTGATGAACGGATCCGTAAGTATCAGCCGTGATAACGTGAACTTTTACTGAAGAGGAAAGCAACGATAATCGCTCTAGCACCCCTTGAATAATTTCACCTTTAAACGCAATCGTCCCGTTATAATCCAGAACCAAATGTTCTATTTCTAACGTATTATTTCCTGGAATTTCTAATCTCATCATGATTATTCTTTGCCTTACAGCTTAATGCTTTTGGATACAACGAGATGAACTTTTTTGAACCTCTCGTCACGCAGTTGGAATTTCTCAACAATCTGTTCTTTTGCCAAACGATAGTTCACAGTCACAATTGCTTTGGTGGCGCCTTTAGGGATTGCTGTACTGATCACCCGCGTCTCGTTTGATTTTAGACGGGTATCACTCATCTCCTTGCTTGCCATTGGAGGAAGGGTTATGTTGCCATCAGCTGCTGCAAAAATAACTTCCAGTTTTTCGGTTTGCGTGAAGATTTTTGTATCCCCTTTGTAAAACTCACTGACAACAGTGGCGATACGCACCCCTGTCCCCGTCGGAAAATTGTGGCTTGAGAGATTGGTAAGCTTAACACTTAGTTCTCCTTTTGTTTTGGCAAGCTTCAAATCAACCGCTTTGATCAGAATATCACTGTTACGTGCACCGTGAAACCCATGGGAGCGCATCATCTTTTTGGAGGTAGAAAGTGAAGAGACGAGTCCTATTTTTGCTTCACCCATGTGGCATTCGATACAGGTTTTTTGAGTAGTGCCGCGGCGATGTTCATCCCCCGTATTGCACACAGTAACGTCTTGCTTGTTTTTCATCACATTATGACATGCCAGACACAATGTATCACTGGTTGCTTCCATGAAAGGACGTTTTACAATCCCATGATACGGAGAATTCCCTTTTCCGCTAGGACCTGCCATGACATTTTCTTTCATCCAGCGAATGGTGTTCATCCCTATAGGAGGTTTGCTTTTGTTTTGATGTTCTATCGCATCGATTTTATGACACGCAACGCAGGTCACACCCTCTTCTTTTACTGCTATATCCTCAGCAGGTGCATGACAAAGATTACAGTTTTCCATTATTTTGGCAGGCTCAACTCCATTGGTTTTTGCAGCACCCACAACCATTTTGGCATACAGTTCGTTTTTACTACTGTGCGCCATTGCATGCGCTGACGTTTCCCACTCTTTTACGATGGAAGCGTGGCATTGCGTACACTCTTTTGATGAGTTGCCCCACAACGAAAGCGATGTGGCAAAAAGTATCCCAATCGTTGGTAATATTTTAATCATACTAATCCTTTATATTATAATAATCATAAGTATACTAGATTATTCGTCAGATTTTCTTTAGTAATGATTAAATGTAATTAAGCTTAATAATGCTAAACTAAAACTTAAAATAACTAAGAGGTATTATGTCGATAAAAATTATTTTTTTTATCTTTTTAACCATTAGTACTCTCACTGCACAAACACTCACATTTGGAGTGTTCACCTATCGTTCTCCTGAAAAAATCCTCAAAGAGTATCAGCCTATCGCCGATCACCTCTCACGAGAGCTTAATGTAACGATTATCGTAAAACCTCTCTCCCAAGAGCTCCTTGAGCAGGAGGTGCATGAGGGTAAAATTGACATTATTGCGACCAATCCAACACATTATCTCTCCTTACGTACACAAGACAAAACAACCGGTTCCATTGCCACACTTATCAAGCGTTATGGCACTGTTGAAACTCCCTATTTAGGTGGAGTCATTATCACAAAAGTAAGTCGTAAAGAGATACGAGACCTAGAGGATCTGCGAGGTAAAACTATCGCCATTCCCGGTAAAAAATTTTTAGGCGGGTATCAAACCCAAAGCTATGAACTTTTGAAAAATGGGATAGATGTCCAAGACGATATGAAGATCAAAAATTACAAAAATCATGAAGCCGTTATTAAAGCTGTCCTCTTTGGCAAAGCCGATGCAGGATTTGTCCGTAGTGGAATTCTCGAAGAGATGGAGAGAGACAAACATCTAAATCCAAATGAACTCTTTATTCTCAACGAACATCATTTTTCTCATTTTCCGCTCAAAATCTCAACACACCTTTATCCCGAATGGTCGATTGTTGCCTCACAAAAGCTTTCAGCTGATACCGTTGCAAAAATAGCGGTTGCATTATACGGATATCATAATTCTAGCTATGGGTACGATGTCATTTCTGGATTTACTATTTCGGGAGATTATGCTCAGGTTGATCAATTGGCACGAACGCTTCGTATTCCTCCCTACAATCAAGCTCCCATTTTTACCCTCAACGATATTTGGAATAAATACAGCACAACTATTCTTATCGTATCGGCACTCATCGCACTCTTTATGATGGTTCAAAGCTGGATGGTTCGAAAAATGCGTTTTCAAAAAGCCTACACCCATTCGGTTCTCAATGCCTCCCCCAATCCAATGGCCGTCAGTAATGGAAATGATCTTATAGAAGCCAACCAAGCTTTATTTGATATTCTAGGATATGTCTCTCTCGATGCGTTCAAAAAAGAGCATAATTGCGTGTGTGATTTTTTCCAAAAGGGGGATACAAATGAGTATTTATTGTCTACGATGGAAAACCTAACATGGATTGAATATGCACAAAAATACCCAAACCGTGAACATAAAGCCAAAATGATTATCGATGGAAAAGTGACTTTTTTCAAGGTTAATGTCTCTACTATCCAATTTTACAAAGAATATCGTACCATTGCAGTATTTACAGACATTTCATCGATTATCAACCAGTCCACAACCGATACTCTCACGGGTTTGGCTAACCGTCTCCATTTTAATCTCTTGTTTGAACATGCAATTAACAATGCCCTTAGAGAAAGAAGCCCTCTAAGCTTGGCGTTCTTCGATATCGACCATTTTAAAAATGTTAACGATACATACGGGCATCTAGTGGGAGATGCTGTATTGCGTCATATTGCCAACAAGGTAAAGGGATCTCTACGCAAAAGTGATGCCCTTGCTCGCTGGGGCGGTGAAGAATTTGTTATTTTGCTGCCAAATACTTCGTTAAGTTCAGCAGCTGGGATAACTGAAAATATCCGCGAAATAATTGAAAATGAATTCTTTCCCGTTGCAGGTCATATAACCTGCTCTTTTGGAGTGACGGCAATACATAAAAATGAAAATTCCAATAGTGTACTTGGGCGTGTTGATACACTTTTATATAACGCGAAAACAAGTGGAAGAAACCGCGTTATGATTGGGTAATACCTACTCTTCTTACTGCTTTAAATACGTATAATTTTATTTACAATTTCAAATACATTATTGGAAATATTCGGATGATTTTTAATCCGTTCTAACTCCAATCCCATTTTGGCTTTGGCTATCGGAGAGAGTTTCCCGTAACTTTTAAACGCTCCCACGAGTCCTGATGCGATTTGTGGGTTGAGTGCGTCTATCTCGATCACTTTATCGGCGATAAATTGATACCCCTCCCCTGAAACCGCATGAAACGCTACCATATTTCGAGAAAAAGAACCATACAATGCCCGCACAAGATTCGGAACTTTGGAATCAAACGCAGGGTCATTTTGAAGCGCTTTTACCCGCTCCAATGTCCCCTCACGACGTGATGATGCCCGTAATGCAAAATATTTATTCATAATAAGCGTCTCATGTGCGTGTTGGTGATAAAAATCTGCCAATGCCTCATGTGCTTGATTCGGAGCATAATTTTCCAAAACGTCCAATGCTGCCAAACGGTTTGTCATATTAATCGATTCGTCGTAATGATTACGGGCAACGTGCGAAATTGTCTCCTCTTCACGAACCATTAATAGCCCAAGATAACGATTATTGAGTGCACGATTTGCCATACTGAGGGGATCAATCTCACTATTTTTAGGCTCATAAAGCGATTCCAACCCGTTGAGCAATACCTCTTTAAATTCATCTGCCAACCGTTTTTTCAGTGTTTCAAGGGCGTTATGAATCGCCTCCACATCGAGAATCTCTTGACGTTGCATCATCGTACTAATAGAGGGAAGTCCTAAAAGTTCGGCTTTAAACA
Organism: Sulfuricurvum sp.; assembly: GCA_041661705.1. GTDB lineage: Bacteria > Campylobacterota > Campylobacteria > Campylobacterales > Sulfurimonadaceae > Sulfuricurvum. Next base: position 48,136 of record JBAZTZ010000005.1, on the reverse strand, counting down.
TCGGTTCGAGGGTATCGTCTTGTAACACAACGCCATACGCCTTTATAAATCGAGGATCAATTTCACCCCCCTGTATCATTCTTTCGAGTGTCTCCATCCCAAAAAGCTGTGACGCTTCGTAACGATTAAACCCATCCATGTCATGCGCCATCAAAAAGGGGTAATCGATCTCACCACACTCGATTTTCACAGGTGCGCTAAAGTTGCGGTTCAAAGAGAGTTTTGGAGCCTCAAGCACCTCATCAAAGGTAATGGTGGTCGTCGCTTCATCAATCCACATAATCCCCTCATGAATCATCGTCACATTGGAGCTTTTAAGTGGGTATTCATCTCCATTCGAATCCAAGAGTCCCATAGCCAAAGGAAATGCGTACGGCAATTGTTCACGACCGTGTGTATCTTTGGGGATATGTTGCGCAATGGTGACGCTCAACGTTTGCGCATTCTCATCATACTGACTGCTAATCTTCAATGTCGGGGTGCGCTCTTGGCTATACCACCGTTTAAATTGGGTCAGATCAATCGGGCTTTGCGTTTGCATCGCCCACAAAAACTCTTCTGTCCCCACCGCTTGACCATCAAAGTTTTCAAAATAGGCATCCATTGCTAGACGAAACTTATCAGCCCCCAACAAAGTATGAAGCATCCGAATAACTTCCGCCCCCTTCTCATAGACCGTTGCCGTATAGAAATTATTGATCTCGATGTACTCACTAGGCTTGATCGGATGAGCGGTCGGGCCTGCATCTTCGACGAACTGCCGTTCACGCAATGATTTGACATCATCAATGCGCTGTAACAATTGGGAATTCATATCAGCACTGAACCGTTGATCTCGAAAAACCGTCAATCCCTCTTTAAGAGTGAGTTCAAACCAGCTGCGGCACGTGATACGGTTCCCCGTCCAGTTGTGAAAATACTCATGAGCGATAACACTCTCAATCCCCATAAAATCACCATCCGTCGCACTCGTCTCATCAGCTAAGACATAATGGGAGTTGAAGACATTCAGCCCTTTGTTCTCCATTGCTCCCATATTGAAACTATCGACGGCAACAATATTATAGACTTCAAGATCGTATTCGCGACCATACGTCACCTCATCCCACTCCATCGACTTTTTCAATGAGCGCATCGCATGGTGACATTTTTCCTCATTCCCCTTATCGCAATAGATCGCCAAATCGACTTTCTTGCCACTCATCGTGGTAAACGTATCGTGAATGCTTCCCAAATCACCCGCGACCAACGCAAACAAATAGGAGGGTTTTGGGATCGGATCTTCCCAAATCGCCAGATGTTTTCCATTCTCCAGCGTTGCCGTACCACGAAGATTGCCGTTACTGAGAATAACAGGGCACATCTCTTTATTGGCAATGATTTTGGTCGTAAATTTCGTCATGACATCCGAACGGTCAATAAAATAGGTGATACGACGAAACCCCTCTGGCTCGTTTTGGGTACACCAAATACCGCCTGAGCGATAAAGCCCCTCTAATGCCGTATTCTCATCGGGATAAAGCCTTGTAATAACGCGAATACGAGCACTGTCTACGTCCAATGGAATGAGTAGAGCATCCTCTTCCAATGTGTACATTGTCTCATCATAGAGAACATCATCCACCCACAAAAGCTCCAAATCCATCATCTCACCATTAAGACGCAACACTTTGGCACCCGAATTCTGACGGCGAATCTCCATCACGTTATCCACGCGCGTCGAACCGTTATCAATGATAAATTCGAGGGTACACTTTGGAATCGTATAATCACTGAGGGTATAGTCTTTTAAATAAATTGTTTTAGGTTCGTTCATTTATTGCTCCTAGTTATTGGTTTTGAAATTATACTGTGAATAGACATTTACAGCTCTCCCCGAAACGCTCTATCCAGAAGTGACGCTTTTAATGCTTTGAGATTTGCCATTTTGTCTTTTTGGATCGATTTTAATTTTTCCATTTTTTGGGAAACAGAATCCAAATAGTTGACGGTTTTTTGTTGGATTGGGAGAGGTGTATTAGCAATTTCTCTGTTCATAATATCTTTACTACTTATGTTTCCTTGATTAACTGTACCAGTTTCAAATTCAAAAATTTTGTCTCTGAAAGAATTGGATTTAAAAAAGAAATATAAATATTTATAATGTGAATTGTTTTTATTAGATATTTTTCCAACCCGTTGGTTTAAATAAGTATTGTTTGTATCTACAATTCTTACAAAAAGATAATCCATCTTTTTTCTAGTACCTGTCATTGAAATGACAATATCGTTTTCTCTTAATCTGTACTTTTCAAATTCTTTTCTTTCGTTGATGTATACTGGATTTTTATGGATATTGACTACATTCCCAATTCTTATGACTTGTAATCCTTCTGTATTATTGAATTCGTTACTTTTAAATGCAAATCCATTTTGAAACGTAGCCAAATTTTCTAATAGGGTTACTCCATACTTCTCCCCCATCTCCCCAAAAACCTCATTCAAAACACTCCCCATAAACGCATTGGCTTCATCGATGTTTTTTTGATGGAGTGCGATGGATTTATCAATTTTTTCGAAGAGGGAATCTATTTTTTTAACGAGGCGTTGTTGTTCTGGGAGTGGGGGAAAAGGGATTTTAAATTCTTTCAAATTTGTTTTACTTACTTCTTTGAATGTTGTTGAATTAGATAAATCACTAATATGGTCATTAAATCTAATAAGACAAAATGATAAATATTTATTAGATAAATTAGTATTACATATAAAGTTTGAAAATCCTTGATTTGTAGATACTTCAATTGTGCTAATGGCAATTTTTCCGATTGTTGCTCTGGTGCTATATAAAACCGTACCAATTGGTAAAAGTTTTGCAGAACTATTATTCAACCCTAATTGAGTTATCTTATCTTTAGAGTCTGAAATTTCAATTATTTCTCCAATTTTTCCTAAATCGGTTGGCGATAACCAAACAATATTTCCGTCATCCCAATATTCATCTATATTTGTTTTAGGAGTCCCACCCCCAACAATAATTGATACTTCACCTAATGGTTTCCATTCCCACCCATTTGGAAGGTCGTATAATTCACTCATTATCGCTACTTGCATTATTTATTTTATTTGTTGTATAATTTTGGTCTAATTCCCTGCTTGTCAGGACTATCCCCGATTTTTCGGGGAGAACATTACACATCTCTTTCCCCCATCAAAATCTCTTCAATCTCATTCATCAAATCATTAATCTCAGCCGTATTGAGTTTGATATTTTCCACCAACTCTATCGGTGATTTATGGTCGATGGCTTCATTCTTATTGGGATTTTTGGCGGATATATCAAAATCTTTTATGTCAGCGATATTGACTAACCAACTATTCTCAGTTACGGTTCTCTCTTTCCATACGGATAGGAACTCCTCAAAATGTCCGTTGTTGATGGGTTTGTTCTTCGTTAGCTTGGATGAGGGATTGAGTTCGTAATAAAATATTTCCGAAGTTGAGCCGTTTCTATCGAAAAAGATAACATTCGTTTTAACGCCACTGTACGGCAAAAATACCCCTGATGGCAAACTAAGTATTGTATGAACATTAAAACGCTCTAATAGCTCTTTTTTGACCGCTTGGAACGCATTATTGGTTTGAAACAAAACACCCTCAGGGATAACGACTCCGCATCGCCCGTTTAACTTCAAACTGTTCATCATATGTTGGAGAAAGAGTAACTCGGTCGCATTGGACTTGATGGGGAAATTTTGTTGTATTTGTTCTTTCTCTTTGCCGCCAAAAGGGGGATTGGCTAAAATAATATCATAACGATCTTTTTCCTCTAATCCTCGGATGTCTTTTGTGAGGGTATTGGTCTTGGCAATATTGGGGGATTCGATGCCGTGCAAAATCATATTCATCACCCCCATCACGTAGGATAACGGTGTTTTCTCATTTCCGAAAAAAGACTCTTCACTCAAAAATTTCAACTGATCGACGGAAATATCGCGTTGCTTATTCGCTTTGAGATCAATGTATCGAATATGATTATACGCTTCGATGAGAAATCCACAACTACCAACGGCAGGGTCATAAATCGTTTGTCCGATTTGTGGATTGACTACATCTGCCATCACTTTGATAAGGGGACGCGGTGTATAAAATTCCCCACTGTTTCCCCCATCGCTCCCCATATCTTTGAGCAGTTTTTCATAAATCAATGAGAGTTGAAACAAATCCGACTGATTATGAAAATCCAATTCGTCGATAACATCTAAAACCTCGCGCAACGTGTGACCATTGGCGATACGGTTATCTAAAAACTCAAATATCGCCCCGATTTTGTATTTGATCGACTTGGGGTCTTCGGTGATATTCTTGAACCCTTTGAGATACGGGAATAGCTCTTTGTTAACAAAATCCAAAAGATCGCTTCCGCTTGCAGCATTAATGAGATCAATTTTCCCATTGACCTTCGGAACCGCCCAATTGCTCCATTTGAATTTCTCATCCAAAATACAGATGTACTCTTTGCCAATCAATAACGCTTCATCAGCTTTTGAGTCTTCCAAATCATTGAGAAATTTCAAGAAGAGTATCCAGCTGATTTGTTCCGTATAGTGCATCGCACCGCTGATACCGTCATCCCGTCTTAGGATGTCGGTTATTCGGTTTATTTTTGATTCCAAGGGTTGCCTTTTTTAATGTGTAAAGATTTTATGGTTTTTTTGACACGAGTGGTATTACATGTAAAGATTTTACATTTTTTTTTACATATCAAATAACTCAATGATGGTCTGTAGGATAAATTTTTGTCATTTTTTATTAATCAAACAGACTATATTTTTGTGTAATAGCAACATCTTCTATTAATTCTTTTGGTATTAATCCATCACCTTCTTTTCTCCATTCTTCAACTAAATGATAATGTTTAAATTGACCTTTTTGTAACTCTTTCCACTCAATATGTTCTAAAAGAATAATTTGAAAATCTTCCTTCAATTCATTTGTACAGTATTCTATTTGATTATCTAAAATCCTTAATGCTTTAAAAAATACTCCCTTTTCATTTGTATCTTCATTGGAATAATAAGGACTATCTAATTGATCTATAATCAAAAATGATGGAACATGAGGAAGATTTTGTTTTAAAAAAAATCTATGTAATGCATTAAAAAAAATCAAATGTAAAAAGAGATGGTTAGAAGAACTTCCAATATTAGTAACAATTTTTTGATTCTTTTCTAATAGGACTGCTTTTTTCTTAAAATCAAATGAAGGTTGATAATCTTTATAGCCTTCAAATTCAATATTTTCTTTTTTATATATTTGAACCATTAAGTCATTTAAGATAGAAATTTTTTGATTTTCATCAATCTCATCACTTTCTATATCACTAGATGGTTGCAATTCATCAATATTGGATTGAATTTCTTCTTTCTCTTTGGAAGTATATAAATTAAATTTTTCTTTTAATTTTCCCAAAAAAAAGGTTTGTGCCTGAGTGAGACCATCGACTTTAAATTTAAGTGTTGATTTAGTTATTTCTTTATTTACATCTTGCAGTTGTTTTTTAAAAATTGTTATTTTCTCTTTCAGATCAATAGGTGCGCTAATATCTTCTTCTTGAATATAATTTTTAATAAGCTTTAATTCATTTTGCAAATTGTTGATAATTTCATCAATAGTTTCGTCATCTAGTAATTCACTAAAATTTTCTTTTAAATAGTTTATTGGCTTTAAGCTATCTAAATCTTTTTCTAACAATTTTTTATACTTTTTATATTGATTTTCATAATTTTCAAATTGACGAATTTTCAAATTTAAAGAAGCTTGTTGTTTAAATAAAACTTCATCTTCTTTCCAAACTTTATCTAACCCTTCAATTAATTGCTCTAATTGATGGATGCACTCATTATCACTATTGATTAGATTGATTAATTCAAGTTGCTTAGCCTCTTCACAAAATTTTGTTAAATTTTCATCAATATTTAATGTTGAATGATTAGAATTTTCTAATTTTGTTTTTAACTTTTTTAATTTCGTCTTGTTTTCCTCATTAAAATCTTTTTTAATAAGATTTTCTATAGTAGCAATACCTAAAGCTAGATAAAAAACTTTATTGAATTCTTTGACAAGTAAATCTTTTTTTTCATAAGTATTATCAAATAAATCATCTTTATTAGAAAGAATATCTCTTTTTTGTGTGTTAAAGATCATAAAATGTTTAACTGATATGCGTTTCTTTTCTTCTTTTGATAATATAAAATTCGCATCGATGGAAAACTCTTTATCAATAATATTTTTCAAATTCTCTTCAGGATAGTTTGCTGAAGGCTTTTGAGTAGGAATCGCACCTTTTTCATCAAAATAATATTTTTTCAATTTAATATTTTCATGTCTTGCTATTGTATAAATTTTTTCATTGATATTAAAATTGATACCATACCATTCAACATTCTCATCAATAATTTCACCTTCTGGCATATTTTTTGTGCTGGCAAAAAAGCAATAATCAATAATTTCCACAATCGTAGATTTGCCTGTAGATTGCTTACCCGTAATGATATTAACTTTATTCTTTTCAAAATTCAAAGTTCTTTTTTTACCATTTTTGAGCCATAAGACAATATGCTTTATATAAAATTTCATACCTCTATCCTTAATTTAAAATATAAGCTATCTGTACTTTCTTGTTTAAGTAAAGTTGATAATTTTTCAGAAGCATGAATAATATTGATTGCCCTGTCACCTAATCCTATGTTAGTAAAATCAAATTTATCTATTTGTTCTTTGATTGGGATGATTTTATTATTTTTCAATGCTATAAAATTCATTTTTTCTGCAAAAATGATGGTATTGATAGAAAGCTCTAAAAAAGCATAATATCTTGTATTAAAATCTAAAAAAAACTCTATTTTAGAAGTGATCAAATCTTCTATCCCTTTTGGTTTTGTTTTTTGATTTTTTAGATAGGCAACAGTTTGATTATGAAGTAATATTGGGTTTATCAAAAGAGATGTCGAATATTCCATCTCATCGAAAAATCTAATTATTGATAAAAAAGAGACGAAAGAAATTCCAATATTATTGTAGGTATCATTCATCTTTTCAATCCTCTTTCCAACTATATTTCCAACCTATTTTTGGAATATCTGACAATCGTATAAATTGCCCATTTGAAATAGCCCTGAATGATATTTGTTGATCCAATAAACGTAAATCTATTTGTTTTATTTTTAGTAAAACTTTTTTTGCATTTTTAAGACTATAGTCCTCATCTAAATAAATTTCTTCATGGATTGGCTTCCAACTGTCAATGGTATTTTTATCGAACTCATCTATATTTTTTTGTGTTATTATATTATCATGCTGAAGTTTTTTTAAATTTGTTTCTGTCAAAAGTTTATTGTAATCATACTCGTAGATTTCATCTTCTACTATTCCAATATCTATTAATTGTTTTGCGAATACTTTATCCAAAATTTTTACATCTTTTGAATATTCTATCTCTGAACTAAAAGAAATTTGCTCACTTCTCATTCGTTCAAAAATCGGACTCACTTTCTGTGCGAATTCTTCTTGTGAATATTGAACACTTATTCTATTACTTACTTTGTCAAAAAAATCGTCTTTTAGTAGTCCTATGAGTTGATTATAAGTTTGTTCAATTTTAAAATCACTTTTAATATATTTTTCATTTTTAATTACATCTTTAATTTCTTGTCTTATATTATTTAAATTTAATAAAAATTCTATTTTTGAAAAAAAACTTTTTAATAATTCATCATCAAGCGTTAAAATATTAGAGATATAATCAATTTTTGCATCTTTATCTTGAAGTTTTCCTGTATAAGTAATCAAAAAAAATTTCATATTATTTATATTTTTATCACTTTGAAAAGATTTAAAATGAATCAAAAATTCATTTTTAGAATTATCGCTTTTATTTGAAACAAAAATAAATTTTGTGTTTTGTAAAAATTCACCTTTATCATTTTTTTTGTTAATAATACCTACCCATAAAGACAATGTTTTCCATAAATCAATATCTGAAGTTGTTAAATTGATTGGTTTATTTTGTGAAGTAGTTTGGATAGTATGCTTTAATTGACACAAAGTGATTTCCGCATCATTTTCACTATGAACATCTTCTTTGACTTCAAACCCAACGGTATCACCTTTTTGCATTTTTAATAGTGACAGTAAAAAATAATAAAATTGATATTCAAATCCTATAAGTTTGTCATCTGCACTTGTATTGTTTTTTATACTATTCATCCATTATCCTTTCATCAACCCCAACTCAAAAACATCCCTCTCTATCTCCGCCCTCAACTCTTCTTCCGTCGGTAAATAGAGCTGATATTTCGACACAAACAAGTTTTCATTCTCGTTTAAAACTGAGTATTTTACGACGGTGTTATCTTTATCCGTGCAGAGGATGATCCCGATAGTTGGATTATCATTTTCGGCTTTTTCCAAATCATTATACATTCGGACATACATATCCATCTGCCCTACGTCTTGATGGGTCAGTTTTCCTTTTTTTAGGTCTATGATAACAAAACATTTCAAGAGGTAGTTATAAAAAACTAAGTCGATGTAAAAATCACTTAGCTCTGTTTTGATCCTTTTTTGTCGTGCCACAAATGCAAAACCGCGTCCTAGTTCCAGTAAAAATTCTTGGATTTTTTCGATGAGGGCGGATTCTAAATCGCTTTCATAAAAGGCGTTATTTTGTTTGAGGTCTAAAAATTCTAATACATAAGGGTCTTTGATGATGTCTTTGGGGGTGAGTTGTAAATTTTTGGTGTTGTTTGTCGCTTCTATTATTACGGATTGTTTTTCTTTGCTAGAGATAATCCGCTCATAATAAAACGTTCCGATTTGTCTCTCCAATGCTCTTACGCTCCAGTTTGATTTGGCGGATTCTTCTGTATACCAAAGGCGTGCTTGTGGATTATCTATCCTCATAATCAGTCGATAATGACTCCAACTCAATTCGCTACACAGTGTGGAGCGAATTGGAAAACAGTTATAAAATTGTCTCATATTTCTAAGATTTTGTTGTGTAAATCCTTTACCAAAATCTTTCGTTAGCTTCGATGAAAGCTCTTTAATCAGGTATGAGCCATACTCGGCTCTATCTTTGCCGCGCTGTTCATCCTCTACAATTTGCTGACCGATATTCCAATACGCCTCAACCATGATGAAGTTTACTTGTCTATAAGCATTATCTCTTGCATTTTGAAGTATATTTTTGATGTTGAGATATAAATCATTATTTTGTACACTATCATTCATCTATAAATCTCCCTCTGCAACTCAAAATACCCATCCCCCATTTGAGCTATTCCCCCAACGTTGGCGGCAACTTCTCGAATGGTTCCCAATCCACTCAAATCATTCATCATTACCCCTCATCAACCCAAGTTCAAAGACATCCTTCTCTATCTCCGCCCTCAATTCCTCTTCTGTCGGTAAATAGAGCTGATATTTCAACACAAACAAGTTTATACTCATCTCCAAACCTCCAATTCTTCCCAATCATCCACAAATCCCATCGCCTTGATGTCAATATCAGGATACGTGCCCAAAAGCCTCTTGATCTTTGATTTAAAATCTATTTCATCTTCTCCGATACATGACAACAGATACTGGATAACACTCAGTGTAAAAAAAACTTTATCATTTAGATATTTGTTGTTTTCATCTTTGATTTTTTTGAAGCTTTCTATTTTATTGGGTACTTCAAACTTTACACCCAATGTCTTATTCCACAGTCTGCTGTGGTGAGCACAAATATTTCGGACAACAGACAAAGAGTGAAGCCAGTTTTTAAATACGGTATTATTTATCCCTTTTAGTTTATGTGTGACATTTTTTTGTTCTTCTGTTTTTAAAATAGTATATATTTTTGACAAAGTTCCAAACGAAATCACTTCTACTAAAGTCCAGATTGGCAAATCTGTAGTTTTGTATTTAGCTTCAAAATGGGGTATAAACTCTTCCTTTGATCTGCCTGTCTCATCTTTGAGCGTATCGATGATTTTGTTATAAAACTCTTGGTTTGTTTTAAAGTTTTCTTTATCTAAATACCCGTAAGGTTTATACTGTTGTGCATGGCAATATGCTATTTGTGTTCTAAAATATATCTCTATACCTTCGATAGCTTCAAAGACAATCTTTCTAAGTTCAGTATCAAAATAGTAAAGCTTGATAACATTTTCAAAAGTTGTGTTTGGTAAAAATTGATTTTTATTTGCAGAGTTTTTTTTATATTGAAGTGGCAAAAAATAGGCACTCAATCTATAATAATTTATATGCTGTAGCTTTGTCAATACATACTCGTTGTTTGATATAATCAAACCTCTTGTATTTAAAATCGCCAACTGTTCATCAAAACTTTTATGCTCTTTATCGTAACCATTTTGTTGATTTTTTAGTGATTGAAATTTTTCTCGGAAGTTATTCATGAAGAAAACCCTCTCGTTGGCACATTGTTAAGAGGTGGAGAAGGTGTGTTGCAGAAATTATAATCAAAAAAATCTTCGATTACACTAAAATGTAAACGTTTCATCTATAAATCTCCCTCTGCAACTCCAAATACTCATTCCCCATTTGCGGTATCCCACCGAAATTGGTAGCCACTTCTCGAATAGTTCCCAATCCGCTCAAATCTACCAATTTACCCAATTTATCTTCATCTAACTCTTTTACGCCGTCTTTGCGGTATCGCTCCAAAATAAATTCAATAAACTGTTTCGCTTTTTCATTGTGATATTTTTCGACAAATGCGGAGTTTTCAACGGCGATGACACGCTCATTTCTGCTTTTGATCTCCATATTGAATGATAGATGCGCTAAAACGTCATAAATGTCGCATTCTGGGGCTTCAAAAATCTGTTTTAGATCGTTGAGTTGGGATTCATCTATTTGCATATCCGATAATTTTTGAAGCATTTCTTTACGGTTTTTGGGATGACTCCATATCTCTCTTAAGGTATTTTCATCGTTGTAAAATAACCCCAATACGCCGATGAGTAATTCCAGATAATCTTCTGTTTTGAGAGGAATGCCATTTTCGCCGACGTAGGTGGTTTCGATATTGATGACTTTGAGTGTTTTGCCTCGTATGTCGATGGTTACTTTCTCATTGGTTTTTTTGTCATCCGTTTGTGGTGAGCCAGTCGTTCCATCATCTATCCCAACGACTAGCTCAGGGCGAACGGTAGATATGTCAACAGTATCATCTGCATCAGTTTGTTCCTCCCTCTTTGTCTCGGTAGTTGTTTGAATATCTATGACTTCAAAGGGCGCATCGTCCCAACCGCTGTCATAAAACAAATTCGTCGCCCCCACAAAATCCATAATCGTAAAGAAATCTTTCCCGTCAAAAATACGGGTTCCTCGCCCTATGATTTGTTTGAACTCGGTCATTGATTTTATCGGTGCCGTTAGGACAACATTTCTCACATTTTTGGCATCGACACCCGTTGTGAGCATTTTGGATGATGTGAGGATTGTTGGAATGTCTCTGTCGTTGTTTTGAAACATCTCTAAGAAGTCTCGCCCGATTTGCCCTTCATCGGAGGTGACCCTTACGCAGTAGTTATTGTCCTTGATGGTTTTGAATTTATCAATGGCGATTTTCATATCGGAGGCGTGGGATTGATTGACACAAAAGATGATGGTTTTATCCATTGGATTCATATTCTCTAAAATTGTTTTCGCAACCAATTCAGTCCGTTTTGGGATGACGATTTGTTTTTCAAACTGCTCTAGTGTAACAATTTGGCTTTCTAATTCGCCCGTAATAATATCGTTAGGGTCAAAGCGGTACTCGTCGATATTGGTTTGGATTCGCTTCACTTTGTAGGGGGTTAAAAATCCGTCATTGATACCGTCTTTGAGAGAATATTCATAAAGTGGCTCTCCGAAGTATTTGTACGTATCGCCGTTATCGTCCCTTTTGGGTGTTGCGGTTAATCCCAAATGAACGGCACTTTGAAAATGATTGAGTATCGCTCTCCAGCTGCTCTCATCATTCGCGCTTCCTCGGTGGCACTCGTCGATGATTATCAAATCAAAAAAGTTTGACGGGTATTGTTTGTAGTACGCCGTTACGTCATCGTCTAAATCTTCTTCATTCGCTTCTAAACTTCTATTTTTATTTTCGGCAATGGATTGATAAATAGCAAAAAATACATTGGCGTTGGTGGGGACTTTGCCACCTCTTTTTTTGATCTCTTTCCCGTTGATTCTGATACACTCTTTTTCCAATGGGTTGAAGGTATTCATCGATTGGTCGGCTAAGACGTTTCTATCGGCTAAAAAGAGTATTTTGGGTCGTCGATCACGTCCATCTCTGTTCCACTTTGATTCAAAAAGGCGATAGACGATTTGAAAGGAGATATAGGTTTTCCCAGTACCCGTTGCCAATGTGAGTAGCACACGCTCTTTCCCCTCTGCGATTGCTTCGATGGATTTTTGGACAGCGATTTGCTGATAAAAACGAGGTTTCATCGCCCCTTCAAAATGGAAAGGTTGGGTGATAATGGATTCTTTTTTGGATTCGGTTTGACCGTATTTTCGCGCAAATAATTCCGTAGGTGTCGGATAATTCTCTACCCATCGTCCCTTTCCATCAATAAGAGAGTGTTCATAAATTTTATCTCCGTTGGTGGCATAGACAAAATCAATACGAAGTTTTTGGGCATAGTTGATGGATTGTTGTAATCCATCTAAAGGATCTTTGTTTTGGGCTTTTGCTTCGATAATCGCTAAATTGGTGTTTTTATAGGTGAGGAGATAATCGACGAAATAGCGTTTGCCTCGTTTGTTACCGATAAGTTTACGTCCGTCTGTGAAGTAATACTCCCTAACAATATGGGATTCATTCCATTGACTCTCTTTGATTTTTGGGTCAATGAGCTTTGAGCGGGTATCGGATTCACTGAGAGGGAGGAGTTTTACCGCTGTAGTTGAAGCGGTCACTTTATATCGCCTTGCTACTACGAAATTTAGAAGAATGGGCAAAGATGATTAGCCCGAAAAAGAGTGCGGAAATACCCCCTAAAATAAGGAGAAGCCATGTCTCACTTGGATCGACTTCCAACAAAATGAGTTTTCGGATGATAACGACAAACCCGATTTCGAGCAGGGTAAGCGCATAGAGGTACCCATTACGTATGAAAAGGGTTCGGACGATTGCCAATACAATGAGAGTAAACAGTGCATCGGTCAAAATAATTTTCATATTCGTAAAATCGAGAGCACCATGTTGTACCGTTAACTCGATGAGCTTACTTGAAAGACCGATGAGACAGGAGAACAGATAGACAATCATAATAGCAATAAAAAAGAGACGGAGAACCTGAATACCTACTTGCATAAATGCTTCGATTTTACGTTCCCAAGTGGGAATCATTTTGGAAATAGATTCAGTTGTGTCACTCACTATAGACTCTTTAGTAGAAATTTTTATGATTATAGTAATATCTCACTTCGAAAACAGTGCGGTTGGCAAATTCGCCTTTATTTTTACAAACCCCCTAGCCTTCGGATGAACAAAACAAAGTTTCTCCCATGAACGATTGGGTTTTGTCAACGTAACGCGATGCGCCGAAACCGAGCGTGAAAGAGCCACATAAAACTGTGAGGGGGCAAAAATCTCGTTTGTTTCGATAACATAATCCGCCAATGACATCCCTTGCGATTTATGAATCGTAATCGCAAATGCCAACGTGAGGGGAAACTGACTGAGCGTTATGAGCTTCTCTTCGATTGTCACTTTACCTTTTTCAACCCATTTCGTTTTCGTCGTCTCTACTCGCTCCACTTTGACACTTTTACCATCGGCTTTTTTGACCCAGACGGTATCTTCTTCGATAGAAAGTATCCTTCCTCGTTCACCGTTATAATAATTCCACGCATTACGGGTAAAGAGGATTGGTGCTCCGATTTTAAACGCCATTATCCTCTCCAAACGGCTTTCGCTTAGAAAACGTTCTATATCACGCTCTTGCATCTTTTTATCGTGAATCGTGACGTGAGTAGCGAGGTCGATGATCTCACCATTGAGATGTTCCAACTGTAAGCGGTTATGATTTTGAGCACTGATATTTTTACCGTATAACACTGTAATTTCTGATTTATCTTCGGGTAAAACACGCACAAGAGTATCCAATGCCAGCTTCGCACTTTCATCAAGAGAAGCGTGACGGACACTTTCCAACAGACTCAAAAATTCCGTCTCTTCTGTACGGTACGACCCTTCTAAATGAAGCGTCTGAAACTCAAACCGCTCCCAACTGGGCGACTCAAAGGCGAAATAGATATTCTCGCCACCACGTACGACAGGGGGAAGTTGTAAAAAATCTCCTACGACAATCAGCCGTCCATTAAACTCCGCTTGCAACAATCGTAGCCGTATCATATCCAGCAAGGGGGCACTCACCATTGAAATCTCATCAATGATAATCATTGCCATACTTTTAATCAATTTGGCATTTTTTTTGGAAAGTTCAAGTTTACCACCCACTTCCAACTCCTCTTGAGAGTTACAAATCCCTAAATCCAAAAAACTGTGAAGCGTTTGACCACCGATCAGCGTCGCCGCCATCCCTGTAGAGGCAAGACGGGCGACGGATTTGCCTTGTTGAACAGCATCCTCAATAATGGCACGGGTCAGGGTTGTTTTTCCCGATCCAGCACCGCCTGTAATGAAGAGGTTCGCTGTTTCTAAGATCTTTAGTGCGTTTTTAATCATTGTTTCAACCGTCCTAACATCTCTATCGCCCCTTTTTCAAACTTAGAGAATGCAAACCATTTCTTGCCTAAATCTTTTAAACTTGCTCCGATATGATAAATTTCATTATCATCAAGTATCAAAAATCGATCGTGAGAACTGGCAAACTCTTTTATCTCTATAGATGGATATTGAGCATTATGTTTTTTTAGGTCAAGGGAGAGTTGTGCGGTGATTGTTTTAGTATAGATGAAAGCTTTGCACCCATCTGCTCTTTTGGATAACAAGAGCAATACGCTTTCATCGATATAGTTATCTATGAGAACAATGGAGCTTTTAGCACTTTTTATCAGATCACTTGCAAATACATACGCATCAAAAATTTGATTCTCATAAAAAATACCCTCTTTGGGTTTAATCTCTTTGGATTCTATGGCATTGAACAGTTGATTAAGTTTTTCATCATGCTTTAAAAGCTTTTGTTCCATAGTATCAATTTTTTGAAAAAGCAAAGTATTTTGAGAGATGAACTTTCGCATATTGACAAATGAGTCTATAATCTTGATGCTAACCTCTACAGCTAAATCACTCTTCAAAACGGCACTTAGCATCGATACCCCTTGCTCTGTAAAAGCATAGGGGAATGATGTCGAGTGTTTGAGTACATTGAACCGGTCGCAATTTGCGACCAGTTCATCTTTTTCTATTTGAGTCAGTTGAAATCGAAAATGTTCGGGAAATCTGTTGAGATTTCTTTTTACCTGCTCGTTTAATCGCTTGGGTTCTACTCCATACAGCTCCGCTAAATCTCTATCTAACATAACTGATATGCCACGAAGGGTGTAAATTTTAGTTTGGATATTTTGTTCGTCTATCATGATTATTTCATTCACTTCATTAACTTTTCATAGATATAATTAATTGTCATTGACTATTACCTTAATAATTTGAGTGGTGCGCGAGGCTTAACCTAGCAATCATACGGGGTACCTCCCATTTTTTTATGTCAACTATCCAGCATTTCAAGCATATCATCAATAATACGTTGACTGATCCTGTATCCGTGGGTTTGAATATCGTCTAAGAGCTTTATCGCTTGCTGCTTGAGTAAAAATTCTCTTTTGACATTCAGATAGACGATACCCAGGAGTCCAATAATTTCTACCCCTTGATTGATAGCTATTTTTCGTCCCTTTTTTTCATCAATAATAAGCTTGCTTTTTGTTTCGACTGCCAAAGCAATCGCTTCACTTTCTCCATCGTCTAAAATCATTTTGAGACTTTCGAGAAGTTCACTGTTTTGAACGGCTATAACACTCATAAAGTTGGGTAAAACAAGCTCGTTTTTCGTAGAAATCTCTTTAAAAACTGAGGTTGGTATGATAATAGTCGAAAAAAGATTGGAAAGTAAATCAGTTCTATCCAAGTCAAACAAGACAATGAGTGTCGTGCTGTCGCTGATAATCATTAAAAACTATCCAAAAATTTCACATCGTCTTTAAAATCGTAATCAATAACATCTATTTTCATCAAAGAGAGTATTTTCATCGCTTTTTTGTGCGGTATATCAAGTGATTTTGCGAGTTGTCCCAAGCTAATGTACCCTTTTTTGTACGCATCAACCATCAAAGCTGTTTTAAGCCCATCGGATATTATAGCATTGTTAAAAGAGAGTGCCATTCCAATAGGCTTGGAGTGTTTGGTTATCATAGTGTATTCATCGTTTTGCAAAGAGTTTGTGAGTATGGCGGGATTGAGTTGTAAATCTTTAATACCTATTGTTTGCATTGTATCTCCTTATACTTACCTTTGATAGTATTATAGCGCATTTTCATCCTTCATAACAATCACCCGCCCAAACGGAACGTCTCCCTCATACGGCGTAATCCAAAGGGTCTCATAATACGGCTCACTCATCGGAAATGTCCCCTCCAAATCGGTAAAATAAAGTAATACCCGTGGAGGGGTCATTTGGGTATCAATAAATTCAAAAACAGGGATAAAATCAGTTCCCCCTCCCCCTTCAATCCTATACTCTATACTCTCCCCATTGCTAAACCTCTGATGGCTTCTCACGCGATCATCACACACAATCACGTCAATCGTATACGAACCAAACAGCTCTGTAATGGATTCAATCTCACCGATAAACTGTGAAAGTAAAACCTCATCCACCGATCTTGAACTATCAATGGCAATGGCAAGTTCCAAATGGCGTGAAGTAGCACTGGGGAGATAAATTCCTGCATAGAGGAGTTTTTTGGAAGGCGGCATCATCGCGTAATCGCTGACATAATATCCGCCGATACGATCACGCAACTCACTACGCCAATCTACCACCCCTTTAAGGGCTATGGGGATCAATCGCTCCAACCCATCGGGGAGACTTCCCATCTCTTGCGCTTTTTGAAGGGCATTTTGAGCACGTATCTCGGTTTGTGCCGTTTCAAGGTTATCACGCTCATCATTTCGGCGTAAATCTTGGTCTTTATCATTGAGATCTTCACGGGTAATGGTGTCCAAAAGTTCTTCATAAATCTCTTCGGCGTATTGTCCCGCAAAACGGGGGTCATAAGTGATCTTACTGGGAGGCGTGAAATCATTGTCGATAAGCATAGTATTAATCGCGTGTTCGCACGCCGTATACCACAACCACGGAGAGCGGTTACCGATGCGCGATGGGTGAGAGAGGACGGTGTGAAGCGCGGCATTGGAGAGTGAAAACGCAACTTGTTCATCGTCTAGGGTGTTGAAAAAATCCTCGCGATATTCAAAACGGTTGCCGTGAAGGGTGAAACTTTCGATGTTGTCATTGACTACGATTTCCAGACCGCTCGCTAAGGTTCCAAAATAGGGATGCTCTACGAGGAGCTTGGATTTGACGCGGCTAAAGTCTAACATTGATTTTACACATCTTTACAATTTGTTACTCTATCTTTATATTTCAAGCCAATTAGGTCAAAATGTTTTTTTGCATACGCCATTTGCCAATCTTCTCGCGCCCTACTATCTCTTTTCTTATCACTTCCTTTGGTTTCTATAATAAAACTTCCTTCACTTTCATCATGTTTGATAATCGCGAAATCAGGAGAATACGAACCTAGCGGCGTTTTTATTTTAAATCGTTTCGGTAGTTTTGCAAAAAATTTGAAGTGTATGTCGGCGCATTTGATAAAATCTTGCTCTATTGTGCTGTCAAATTGTTCCGATTCATACAGCCCTTTTTTACACTCTTCCAAATCATACCCATGGATTTCATCCAAAAAGATATTCGTAAACTCATAATAATCATCTATTTTTTTATAGGTCAGCCCATCAACGCTAAGCATTTGAAGCATCGTATCTTCAAAAATTTCCATTGCTTTTTTCAAATATTCATCACTATTTTTGATAAACTCTTTGGTAAATTTCTCTATCCCTACCATTTCAAAAATATCGATTATGGTTGATTTGGTTAACCCTAACTGTTTTTCAATAATTGCTACAATATTGGGCAATTCCTCTTCAAAATCAAGCTTACTGCTTTTTACATCACTCACATATCCATCAAAATTACTCTGAATATTTCCAAACTGTTTGACAATTTTTTTCTCTCTCACTTCTATGTTTTGAAGCTCTTTAGCTACTAACTCTTTGTATTTTGAACTGTTAAGTGATATTTCATACACCGTTTTTTGTTTAAGTTTTTCCCAAAGTTCCCTAAACTCTTTTAGCTCTTGGCTTTCTAAATCATATTTTCTTTTTGACGTTTTCTTTTTAGCCAAATTATTAGGTTGTTGGTAGCTTTTTTCATTGCCGTTTATTTCATATTCAAGCTGTAAACTTTTTGCAAACTCATCAAAACTCTCATTGGCTATAACCGTCAGTCTATTTATCTCTTTATCCTCGATTCTTTGTCCGCTTGAATTCACGGCTAGTCTCACCCCACGACCAATAATCTGCCTTTTCTTCATTTGGGATTTTGTCTCATTGAGCGTGGTGATAAAAAATACATTAGGATTATCCCAACCCTCTTTTAGCGCACTATGAGAAAAGATAAAACTTCTATTTTCATCAAAGCTAAGAAGTTTTTCTTTATCTTTCATAATCAAATCATACGTCTCTTTTTGGAGTTTTCGATCACTATCGTTGTTTTTAAGCTCATCAATAAATTCGGCTTTTCTTTTTGCGAAATAGTAGGCATAAACATCTTTTGCCTCAATATCTTTAAAGCTTTCAAAATTTACTTTTAATCTATCGAATTCGCTTATAAAATGATCTTCCATCCAGCCATTTTCAGCACTCAAAAAATTTGCTACTTTATCCACAAAAAAGAGACTTAACACTTTTATATCTTTTTGTTTTAGTTCTTCAAATTTCATCATATGCAGCTTGAGGGCTTCACTTATTTGCTCTTTTTGAATCTCTTTTTTCACTTGCCCGTTTATCTCATTAAGTCCTAGTTTAACACCGTTTTCAAACTTTATGAACATCTCTTTAAACGATATTTCATCGACGATAAATCCACTATAGATAGGATTTTTAGTTTTCTCCTTGAGGCTGTCATCCCCTTTTATTTTGACTAGTTTTGTTGTAAATTCATCTTTGTTTTTTACAATAAGTTCTAAAGATGCAACTGGTCTTTTAGACGATTTATCAATCTCAAGTTTCACAACACGAATATAAACATCATTAATAGTTTGATTTTCACTGAGTGCCAAAACATCAATTTGTTTCACAAGTCCACAATCCAATGCCTCTTTTGCCCCTAAACTATACGTCAAATTGTAATAATTTTTGTGCGTTGCCGAATAGCGAAGAGTAAAAAGGGGATTGAGTTCATTTAAAGCCGTTTTGCTTAAATCGCTCTCCATATTTTGTGGCTCATCGAGAATTAAAATAGGATTTGTTTTTTGTAAGCTCATCTTTGGACTTCCTATAAATCCCTCTCGTGGCATATTTAAAACGGTATTGACTCTTTTAAAACTATCTATCGTCATAATCATAATTTGAAGATTATCATCTCGGATAAAATGTTTGAGCATCCCCAATCGCGAGGAGTCATATTCAAAATAATCGTAAATAAATTTATACTCATTTTGAAAGTGTTTACCCATACTGGCAAGTGCATTTAAAACACCCTCTTTGATCGCTATAGAGGGTACGATAATGATATATTTTGTCCAGCCATATTGTGAAAATAACTCTAAAATGGTTTTGATATAAACAAATGTTTTCCCCGTCCCCGTCTCCATCTCCACCGAAAAATCAAGCGTTTGAAGCATCAAAGACTCTTCTATCGTGTTGCGCTTTTGTATTGTGTGAAGATTACTTAAAACCTCTTCTTGCGATAGAAGAAGTTCATTAGCACAAACCGCCTCACCATCAAATATATCAAAACTATTATCTTGTTTGGGTTGCCCAAAAAAAAGTTCTACAATCGAGTGTATCGCTTTTTCTTGATGGGGTTGTTTTAGGTATTTTATTTGCATTCTAACCCCAATTTTTCTATAAAATAACGAAGTGAATCATTATTCTTACATTTAAGATTTTGTTTTGAGGCAATAAATTTTTTTACAATAGTAAGCTCCAAACTATCTTTTTTACCACTTAAATCAAAATGTTTTTTTGCATCTTCTTTAGTCTTTGAATTACTTTCACCAAAGGCACTCATAACCCATGATTCAACTTCTTTACCAATAACAACGACAGTAACATCACTCATCACCCCTAATCCGATTTGCTGAATGTACGAATGTTTGAAATTGACAACACATGATTCATCATCTAAATCTGGTAAAACAAAAATACGATCACACCCTTTATCTCTCAAGTCATTGATTCTATTATGAATAGTATTTTTATGTTTCATTTTTTTGGCGTGCTGTATCTGCATATTTCTAAATTGAGGATATTTATTTTTAAAACATTGTATAAAAAACTCTTTATCCGATTCGCCCTCGACAACCAAACCTATTTTACTCATCATACTCACCCACAACACCGAACTTAATCATCTCGACCAAATCATTTTTGTACCGCTTCATAAATCTTTTGATATTCGGTATATCTTCGGCTCTTTGACCTTTTGTATCACCCTCATAGTCACGGAACATAAATAAGATCTCGTCTAAATTTAACTGGCTCAAAAGTTCTGTGCTATGTGTTGTGAAAAATATCTGCTTGTCATCATCTCGCATTGTATTGAGAATATACGACAAAACTTTCATGTGCATATGTCGCTCAGGTTCTTCGATTAATAGCCCGATAGAGCTACGATTACCTAATATAGCACTCATAATCATAATAAAATGGAGTGTTCCATCCGATACATTTTGAATCTCAATCGGATGGTGAACACCGTTAATCTCTTCGGTGAAGACAACATTCTTCATCATCATAAAGCCATCATTTAGCTCAAGTCCATTAATCAATTCTACTTCACCGATCAATGATGTCGCAATATCTTCAAAAACATTTTGATCCAAACTACTCAAAAATTGAGCCAAGTTTCTTCCATCTTCTAGTAAATCAGGAGTTTCACCAAAACTTTGAGTTTTTTTAATATCATGTGCATGAAAATAATGCGATGAGAACAGCGAACTTTTGTTAAAGATCAAGCGAAAATCCATAGGCTTGAGAAGTGTTACTTGTCGCTTCTGAATAGCAAGACCAAACAAATTGGCGATAGAGTCTATCCCTTTTTGAGAGGCGATATGATCGATCGCATAACGAAATGTATTATGATTGTACTGGAGAGAGAATTTTTGAAAATGCTTCTGTTCTAATAGACGATTATAACTATCGAAACTATCGATGTAATGACCAAAATCCCCGAATACACGTAATTCAAATCCTCTTTTAAGATCAGCCGCATCAACAATGACGCTTTTCATCTTACCCTCGATCAAGACATCTGTATTTGGCTTTTTATCTTTAAAATCATAAGAGAACAAAAAACGAAGACTGACATCGTATTCAAACAATTCTTTACCGACAAGTACCTGATTTTGAATACGAAAACGTGCTTGTAATTTTAAATTATTGTCATCTAGATGATGATAGTTTTGGATATTGCTGAAACCGAGCTTTGCAAAGGCCTGCACCATATCTTGATATAGTAACGTATTCAAAAATTTAAGCGCATCAATGAGATTACTTTTCCCAGTATTGTTTGGAGCTATTAAACAATTTAGCTTTCCAAACTCAAATTTGCTGTTATAAAAGCTTTTAAAATTATGCAGATATAAACTTTCCAACATTATATTTGACATATCAACCCCTACAGCGTCTCTAACGCAAAATACTCACGCAAGTTCAGTTTGATACTGTCATCGAGCGATTTATCGTAGCAGATGAGTTTGCTCCCCTGCGGTAAACATTCCCGTATATCATTCCCAATTTTGTGATCAAAGGTAAAGAAAAACTCACGGTTCTCTTCAAACAGACGGATAAAACTGTATTTTTCTTTTTTGAACTCTTCATGTTTCGCACTCAAAGTAAACCCGTTTTTGAGTCCGATTTCATAGACGATATCGAGCTTTTTTGCCCCTTGGGTGAGGATATTTTCATGGAAAATCGACATTTTGAGCATCTTTTCGATGGATTCAACACTCTCACCGGGGCGTTTTTTCAGTTCTTTAAATACTTGAAAATTGGAGGCATCCAACCGATAGGATTTAAATCCGTCTGGATAGTTTAGTTTTTGAATAACCCGTTTGATACGCTCTTTGGTAATATCACTGATTTTTTTATAGCCTGCTTTATACGCTTCGCTGTTTTCGTCGGTCGCTTCGGGAAGTTGTACTAAAATGTATTTGCGATTTCCGCCATCTTCGAGGTTTTGTGCCATCACTGCATGAGCTGTTGTTCCACTTCCAGCAAAAAAATCAAGGATAATATCTTCTTCATCAGTATTTGTTCCAATTTCTAACATTCTACGAATTAACTGTGTAGGTTTTGGTGTATCAAAAGGTGGATTATCAAATAATTCTTTTAATTCATTATTTGCTTGTCGTGTTGTACCCGCAAATTCAGCCAACCAAAGATTCTCCGGTGTTCGCCCGTCCTGATTACAAAGATATATTTTTCGAATTATACGAGTTTCATCAGATGAAAAAATAATCTCTCCTGAAGCAATTTTGGCTTTAACCGTATCTTCACTCCAACGCCATCCATTATCAGGTGGATTAATTACTTTTCCCGAAGGTGTTACTATGGTATATTTAAGCGTTGCTCGAAAACTTGGACTTCGTACATCACCTGAACGCCATTTTCCTTTAGGGTCATTATCTAAATTAGAATAATTTATATTATTCTCTTCCGTACGATCAAATTTTAGTGTTTCTAAAGCATCTCCACAACGATAAACTAAAATTTGATTATGCTGTCTTGAAAAATATTTTTCATCATTTTTACTTTGCTTTGTATGATTCCAAATAATGGTAGTCAAGAAATTCTCTTCCCCATAAATCTCATCCATCACTTTACGAAGATTATGAACCTCATCATCATCGATAGAGACAAATATCACCCCATCATCGCGGAGCAAATTTCGACTCAGCCACAATCGCGGATAGATCATGTTAAGCCAGTTGGTGTGTCGTCGTCCTGTGCTGCTTGTTTTCGTACTGGTATACCCCTCATCTCGTAGCTGATCGGTTTGAATGAGATAGTTGGTGATCGTGTCACCCCAGGTGTCTTTGTAGACGAAATCTTTGTCTTTGTTGTAGGGGGGATCGATGGTGATCATCTTGATTTTTTTATGGTACGAAGTTTGGAGGAGTTTGAGGACTTCGAGATTATCACCTTCGATAAAGACATTATCACCATCTGGGATGGATGAGTCGGTATCGAGCTTTAAGGTTGCATTGGATTTTTGGCGGATAGTTTGGTAGCACTCTTTTTTGCCACTCCAGTTAAAGCTGTAGTGTTCGCTTTTCCCATCGGATTCGAGAGCAACAATGTTTTTGAATTTGTCGATGTTAATCACGCCATCATCAAAAATTTCGGGAAAAATATTTTTGAGTTCTTCCAGTTTTTGCGCTAACACATCTCTACTTTCCAACTCCATCCAAACACCTCATCCTAAATTAACCGTTATTGTAACCAATCTAACATAACAGATACGCGTACGCATTGACCCATTCGCCATAACCGCTCAAATGATCCATCTCGATTCCTTGACGCTGTAAATCTTGGACGATCATCACCGCAAACTCACTTTGCAATTTCAAGGTATAGCCAAGGAGATGGTTAATCTTCTCCTCATCAGGATCACTCAAAATCCGTCCGACGAGAGCAGATGAGAGGGCATAAAGCGCTGAAATATCACGAGGACATTCCGAGATTTCCCCTCGTAAAATCGCCTCTATATCAGGAAGTAAAAGCATTACTTTACAAAATCCGAGAAAATCAACTCCATTTTCTTTTCCGACAGCACCCGCAATGGCTTCCAAAAGGAGCGCATTGGGTAACGTACTTTGCAACACATTATGAACCGCTTCCCAGCTTCGCGGTGTCGCGAAACTTCGTTCATTCGCCGTGGGGTTAAAGGTAAAGAGGGCATCATTTTTGAATCCGATATACGCCACGATTCGTGAATCTACCCCCCGCTTTATCGCCCATTCGCGCCAATCCTCCACACTCACTTCCATCTCGATATGAACGAACCGATTCGCAAGCGGTGAGGGGAGACGATACACCACTCCGCGATCCCCCTCACGATTCCCAGCTGCCACAATCGCCCATCCATCAGGGAGCGTATATTCTCCCACTTTACGATCCAAAATCAGCTGATATGCCGAAGCTTGTACCGCAGGGGCGGCGGAATTGAGCTCATCGAGGAATAGTATTCCGCGACCTTCACTGGGCAAAAACGACGGCGGAGCCCAAAGTGCCTGATGGTGCTCCTTGTCATAAAACGGTATCCCTTTTAAGTCCGTCGGATCCATGAGAGAGAGGCGCAAGTCGATGCACTCAATATCCATATCATAAGCGATTTGTTTGATAATCGACGATTTACCGATTCCAGGAGCACCCCACAAAAACGTTGGGATTTTCGATTCAATCATTGCGCGCATTGTCGTGATTGTCTGTGAACTTCTCATACATTCCATCCTATATTGGTCATTTGAATATGTTTCCCGAAGGCTGCATTGGTTTTGACATACCGTGCATACCGCAAATCCAAAGAGAGCTGATGCAAAATATTCACAGGGGTGGAAACATTTGCACTCAGGGCTTTGAGCGTTTTGTCCTCTCCTCTCTCATAAAGCTTTTTCAAATACTCCGTAGAAAGAGAAGGATTAGAGGCAAGCTCTTCATCAAATTCATTTAACGTAAAAAGCTGCTCTAAATGTTGTGAAAGAAGCGCAGGGTTTCGGGCAAGTGCTGAAAAAACAATCTTATTTTTGATTTCCATAAGGTTCTGTTGCATTAGTGCATTCAAACTGAAATTTGAAGCTAAATAGACTCCATACTCAGGGATCAACCGTCCAAACCGAACTTCATCAAGAGGAGTAAACTGGGCAATGAACTCAGGATACATTTTCTCCAGATTATCAGCTCCACTAAGCGACAAGCTCCTATTTTGAGCCAAAATTTGATGAATACTCTCATCCTCCAACGCAAGAAGCTCTTTTTCCAATGCCAACGGCTCTCGATACGCTAAAAGTTTCGCACGCTCTTTTAATAGTTGTTGTAGAAGTGGCTCAGGTGTATCGCTATGCAACGCCATCGCATCCAATACCCCGTTCAAGGTTGTATCATTGGGATTTTTTAACTCTTTGGCTATGGGTGAAAGCTGTGAAATAGCCGTTATGAGTTCTGCATTGCCATATTTTTCTACCAAATGCGCCAACCCGCTCATTGCATATTGGACGTTATGGTTACGCGCAATATCCACATAAAACCGCCCAATAATTGCTGCCGTTACGTCACGATTGCGGTCATTGTCAAACAACCCTTCCCCACTCCAGTCGTACAATTTCAACAGCTTAAAAAAAAGTTCATCGGTAATATGAGGATTTTTGATAAAATCGACCAAACGCACGGCATCTCGGGAGAGTTTGAGACTCATTAAAAGTCGATTGGGTTCGATAGAGGCGCACAGCCATTTTTCGATTACTGTAATATCCACGATGGGAGCCGCACAAAGTTCATACAATCGCTCACTTTCGTTTTGTTCCAAAGGGTTCATAAACTTCCCCTCGACGATCAGCGTAACTTCTTGCGTAAAACTTCTTTGAAGTGTTATCGAGTGAAGCTTCAATAGGGTTTCAAATTCATCCCCACTCAACGAGCGCGTTTTTCCCAATAGCAATATCGATTTTCCAGAAAGTTCTTTATAATTCATTCGCGTATTATAATCCTAAAGGCTAAAAAAATAGTGAGTGTGTATAATATGGTTACCGCTTTAAAAATATTAAAATAAACAAAAAGACTATTGATGATTGACCTATTTAATAAACATCGTAAAAGTTTTCAAGAAGAATTAGTTGCAAAGGTTTCACTCTACGACTATCGTTACGTTCGTTATAGCATTAACTACTCGATTGCGACTAGTTACGTCACTGAGCCTACGGACTTATCCCATATTGCATTGGATTTACGTCAAAGCGATGGATTTGTTAAGCTTAATGACCATTTGTATATTATTTTTCTTGATGCTACTAATGATGATCAAGGAATTAAAACATCTACTAATATTTTGAATAAGGTACAGGCCAAATTTTTCACGAAACATCTCTATATGGCGGTTGTAACTGCGAGTAATTACAGAGACTCATTTCAAATGGTGCACGATCTTTTTGATCTTATCGAATATGCACTTATTCACAATATGAACAATATCGTAATCGATTCTTCCAAACCAATCCGAAACGACCAACTCGTATAATGACGATTCGCCCACTTGGAATTTCCCTCCTCATTCATCTCTTAGCGTTTGGCATTTTTCTTTTTTTATTGACGCACAACACATTCAAAAAACCACCTGAGCCTCTAAAAATTCATATTGCCGCTTTTATACCTCCCACAACCGTACAAGCTCCGACTCCTACTCCCCCAACTCCAATGCCAATTGTCCCACCCAAACAGACACCTCCCCCTATACAAAAAAACACGCCACCTCCTCCTGTAGCAGTTGCAAAACCGATTCCGTCAACTGTTGTACCCGTACCAGTGACCTCACGTCCTACACCGCCAGTGCCCCAGCCAATACAACCGCTCACACAAGCACCTGCACCCAAGGTAATTGAAGCCCCAAAAGCTCCACCACCGCCTCCGCCACCTGTCAATGTCGAAAAAGAGTTTTTGAATGCTCATTTGGGAGAGATTCGAGGGCAATTGCTTCAAAATTTCAAATATCCAAAAATGGCACAAAAATTAAAAATGCAAGGGGAAGTCAAGGTCTCTTTTTCATTGAGCAGTGAGGGGAAAGTTGATAATATAAAAGTCAGTGAGAGTTCAGGATTTGATATTTTGGATGAGGATGCGATGGCACTGATCGAAAAAACAGCTTCCACGTTTCCCAAACCTTCTAAATCGGTTCGGATTACGGTTCCGCTGAGCTACGTGTTGCGCTAGTTTGGATTCTGTTCGCCTTCCTGATTGAATTTCCGTTCGTGGTGAGCCTGTCGAACCATGAATATACCCTTCGACAAGCTCAGGGCGAACGGGGGAAATTTAAGCTTCTAACACTCTAGCGATACTGTACCTCATATCCTCATCGAGATTTCCATATTGGCAACCATCCACGAGAGATACTTTTTATCCTCATGGGCAATTTCAACAAGCGTCTTCCCCTTATGCTTCCCAAACTTTAGCGGCTTGGTAATAAAAACAGGGGTTTGAGTGAGTTCGATCATTTTGTCAATCGGATTGACGCTACCGAAACGCTCAGTGAGTCTTTTTCGCAACTCGGTGAGAAAAAGTTTCAGCACCAAAACATCGCCGATGGCATCGTGCGCCTTGACCACAATCCCCAACGCATCCGCTTCTGCTTGCTCTATTTTATAAAGACCCAAACGATAACGAAAATACTGCAATCGGTGCGCCTCTTCATCGTCAAAAAGATGTTTGGCACAACGAAGGGTATCAATAAGGCGCATTTGAGAGGTAAAATTTTCTTTCGCCAACATCCCTAGATCAAACGGAGCATTATGAATAATCATAACATTCTCAGGAGTATTTAACCCCTCCAAAACTTTAAACGCCTCGGTCTCAGTACATTTGGGCTTACCAA
This sequence comes from Sulfuricurvum sp., assembly GCA_041661705.1. GTDB lineage: Bacteria > Campylobacterota > Campylobacteria > Campylobacterales > Sulfurimonadaceae > Sulfuricurvum. Next base: position 20,195 of record JBAZTZ010000005.1, on the reverse strand, counting down.
TAATCTCTTCGGGAGTAATACCATGAACCTCCATCGCCCCATACCCAATAGGAACATCCGACGAACACATATCGTTATAAACATCCACTTTCTTACCGTCTAAAACCATATATCCCAATTGAATAATACGATCACCCTCCCCTGCACCCGTTGTTTCGGTATCAAGTAAAATATATTTTGCCATGATTAGAATCCTTTGTATTTTTGTTTTATTCTACTTATCAAATTTTAATTTAGCCTGTTTCGATTATTCGTATGATACATACCTTTAATAATTTATCTCTTCTATCGCCAATTTATTAAAGCTTAAAATCCTCGCAAAGTACCCATTTTGGCTTTGTATTGCTACCTTGATTACATATCTTCTTTAATTTATTTGAGAGTTCATTGATTAAATTATTAATCTTAGTCTTTCTTTGACTGTCGGTTAAGTTATCCTGTAATTTTCTCTCGCTCCCAAGCTCCAGCTTGGGAGTGTATACCATCAGTCTGCATTCCCAACGAGGACGTTGGGAACGAGGGGATAAATATTGTCCCATTAAATATTCCCCTCCACAATCCCAATCTCATCCTCACTCAACCCATAAAGCGCATACACCATCGCATCGATCTCTTTATCGGTTTTGGCAATCTCTGCTTTTAGCTCCAACACCGCTTTTTTATCATTCTCGAAAAGTGCCGACCAATCGTTTTTAAAATTGCGTTCTTCGAGCTTGTCGGCAAATTTGAGTTTTTTGGCTTTTGTGCATTCTCTGACAAAATCATCAAACGCCAACTCTTCAAATTTTTGCAGTTTCTGAGGGATTTTTTCTAAGTGTAGTTCGTTTAGGAAGTTTTGTTTTGCGGTTTGGAGTTGTTTGGTTAGATTGAGCATTACATCGGCTTTTTCGATAAATGGCTGTTGGTCTTGTAAATTTATCTCTTTAAATGGAAATTGTCGTAAATCATTTAAAATAAGCTTTGGAAACATTTGGCGAACTGACTTTGCAGTATTTTTCATAAAATAATAAGACATTATAGAGCTGTTTAAAATAGATATAATATATTTTAATGAAATGCTCTTATCTTCTTTTTCGATTATACAAATATTACTTAAATTGTATAAAAATATTTCTTCACAGTAAGTTGCTATTATACTATTTGGATATTTTCCTGCTATTTCTCGTATAATAATTTTCTTATTATCAAATAGGTTGAACGTCCTTGGGGCAGATAAATTTTCACCATATTTCAAATACATTCCACTCCAAGAAATGAAATATCTTCCAACATCTTTTCCATTAAGATATTTATGCGTAGTCTCATCAAATTTATAACTGTAATCATAAATATGATTTTTTACATCCTCGGCAGTTTGTTTCGGACTTCCTTTTCCTTTTTCATAAGCTTGAAGTCCTGCTTTTATTTGAACAATAGAATTAAGAATAACTGAATTATTTTGCAGTTTTTTTATTAAAGATGAACCATTGTCATCTGAAAATACTCTAAATTCATATCCCTCATTTTTAGAAAAATCATATTGATTTTTTTGATGAGAAATAATAAATTCTGCATCATTGCTCAAAAGTATATCAAACTCATTGATTGCTATTTTTTCTTTCTCGGCAATCAATATAATCGTTTCTACACTAACATTCTCAAAAGAATATCCTGACAAATTAATGATTTGATACAATTTACAATTATCTAAAATATATTGTCTCAAACCTTGTCCTGAATAGACCATCAGCCAAGCATTAGGGACAATTAAACCGTAATAGGCGTTATTCTTGATTAATTCAACAGCTTTTTCTACAAATAAAAGATAAGTATTAATTTTATAATTAGCTGATTTATAATTTTTGACATAATAGTCTTTTTCAAGTTGATTCATGTTTTCACGAGAAAATACATACGGAGGATTCCCAATCACAACATCGAAACCACCTTGTGCAAAAACTTCGGGAAATTCATCTTCCCATACAAAAGCATTTTCAGCGATGCTTTTATCTGCTATCAAACTGTTACCGCATTTGATTTTAGCACCTAAGTTAATAAGCTCTCGCCCCTTATGCGCTGTTCGTAGCCATAAAGAGAGCCGTGCTATCTCCACCGCATCCTCATTGATGTCTACACCGTAAAGATTGTGTTCAAGGATACTTTTTTCGACTTCATATCCGATCATCAAATCTTCGTAAGGTAAAAGTAAATCCCGTATGAGGGTATGTTCACGGATGAGAAACTCTAACGCTTGGTTGAGAAATGCACCGCTTCCGCAGGCAGGGTCGAGGATTTTTAGATGGGTTAGCCACTCTCTGTAATGTATCAGTGTCTCTTTGGTGCTTTGCTCTTGTTTGGTAAGTTTACGAGGATTGAGTACTACTGTTTCGTGTTCAATGGCTAATGCTTCTTTTTTATCCGTACAGAGCTTGCCTAATGTATTTTCGACAATATATCGGGTGATGTATTCGGGAGTATAAAATACACCGTCTTTTTTGCGTTTGGATTTCTTTTTGTCAAAATCAGTATTTTCGATAGAGGCGTTTAACTCCTCCAAATCGGTCAAGGATTGCTCGAAAATATGCCCCAAAATATTGACGCTAATATCGCTCTCAAAATCATAATCAGAAAGTTTCTGCGCTTCCACATCAAGAGCTGTATCATCAATCTTCAAAGAGTCTAGTATCTCATCGGTGGCAAACAGTCCGCCATTGTATTTGGGAATGCCGAGTTTATCATTTCCCGTGTTGATAGCGTTGAAATAGAGTTTGTAATAATCGTACATACTGCGATCACCAAAACCGTCACTAGCGTGGCGTGCGCGTATCTCTTTTACAGTGTTAGCTTCAAGCAGCCCTCTATCTTCGGCGAAAAGGATGAAGATGATACGGTCACAAAGTTTTTGGGTGAGGCGCAGGAGGGTTTGTTTGTCCAGTTCCGTTCGCCCTGAGCTTGTCGAAGGGTGTTGTGGTTCGACAAGCTCACCACGAACAGGAGGGTCTTGAAGATAGTTATTCTTAACAATATTCTCAAATAAATGGGTTCTAAATTGACTAAAATCTTTGTACAGTTGTTTGGAAATCGTTGCTTCAAAATTTGCCGATTTCTCTTTGAGTTTGAGGGGAATATCATCTCGGATACTCTCATAACTCAAGAGCAGATGAAGCGTTTTGAAATCTTCATAGGAGAGACGAAAGAGGTTGAATTTCTCGTATGCGGTTTTTTTGTCGATATAAAAACGTAATTCGTCAAAGTTGGAAATAATAATGTATTTAGAGTTGGAGTGAGATGCGTGATAGTTAAAAGCTTGTGATTCTACCGCATCAAGATTTTTTGTCTTTTGATCTTTTAGTTCCACGATCCCGATAATCTTACCATCAACATAGATTACCCCATCGGCTTTCTTGCCGTCAGTTTCGTTTTTCTTTTCACGTTCGAGATTAAAGCTTGCGGGGTTGGTACTGTCAAGTGTGTAGCCCAAACACGACTCAAAAACATCTTTGAGAAATCCATCTTGATATTTTTCTTCTTTGACCGTTTTTATAAAGTCGATTTTGGCTAAATAGTTTTGAAAATTATTCCAGCGTGAAGCGATTAGAGCTTCATCGTGTTTGATAGAATTTAAAATAGATTTTTGAAAAATGCTCAAGAAATATCCTTTTGATAGTTTAAATTATAGCTGAATTAAACCTTCAACTATTTCTATTTATTAATCATTGATATTCATAAAAACGGATTTACCACACTATCCGCTTTTTCAATCACAATACGTTCAGGGAGATTATTCTCCTTTTGTAATGTGTCAACGATTGAATCAATAATATCTTTGAGTTGTAAAGCATCTGTAAGTCCAATCTGATCTTTGGTGATATCCAACGAACCATAAAGGGAGATTCGATCCAGCCGATTTTCAACGGTCAGATCACCGATGAGCAAACTGGTCGTTTCGTTTTGATAGGGGTTCAATAATTTTGCTTTCATTAGTGGATCATCCATTTTAAAAGTTTTTCGATGGTACGGAGCAAATCATCATCATTGTTGTTGGAACTATTGGAATGATTTGAGTGATTGCCTCTCTCTTGTGGAACGGGTAAATCCATAGCTGTTTTTTTACTAGAAGCCGACATTTTCGGGAAGAATCGTATCCCTGCCGTCTTTTCAAGCTCACTGATACTAATAACGGTATAGTCACGCCCAGCACTGTTATTGACGAGATACGCCGCCCCTTGACCCGAAGAGGGGTCATAAATGGCTTTATACATTTTGGTAGGGATGAACACTCTCCCCTTGAGACGTTGAACATTTGAACCGATAAAGAGAGGTCCCGTAATGACATAAAGTTCATTTTTACTTTTGGCAAGCTCACGAGTAGCACCCTCTATGTCCGCCCAAATACCACGATTGTTATCACCGTTTTGGGGAACCATATTGGCTAACGTAAAGCACTCATGTTGCGCTGCTTTCGTGGACATATCGGCAGAGGGGGAGAGATGTCCTCGATCATAGCCCGAACGTGCATAATCACTCAGCTCTGAACGCTCACTGCTTGGGAGCTGATCTTCGGTATGGAAGTCGTTACTGCGTTTGGACTTGGATTGTAATCCCTCACGAGTGAGATGTTCCGCACTCCACAAAGCCGTACGAGAGACACCTGAGTGCATTAGGGCAAAAGAGGTATAGCAAAGCTCTTTGGTTTTCGTTTGGAGTTTGGCGTTGAGAATATCAGGGGCTTCATTACCGTAATAAATCCCTTGACATTGCGTCGAAGAAGAAAAAAGGGCAGTTGTGACAATAACTGAGCCAATAAACGCATTGAAAAATTTCATTTGAATAATCCTTAGTTGTAAGTTCTAAATCGAAGAGCATTTTGATCCGTACGGGAGATACATTTGATCTGATAGTCTACCATTGCCAAAAAGGGATTCAAGAATGCTTCAAAAGCAACTTCTTCTATCCTCTCTAGCCCATGAAAATTAAGTAACTCTAAAATCGTCAGGGTCGATTCGATGGTAGAGAGACAAAAATCTTTCGGTTGCTCTTTGATCTGAAATTGAGAGATTTTGGTATGGGTAAAACTGAGTTTCGGTAACCGTTGGAGGTTGTGACTCAAACGCAACATCTTCACCGAACAAGGCCATGTCCCGTCAATAATGAAGATAACGAGTTGTTTTTCCTGTATTTCGATTTTTTGAGCATTGAGCGGTAAACTCTCTTTACCGGGATAGAGGACATAGCAAAGATTGCGCTCATCGTTGAGGATGGCATTAACACGATTGTGGTGCGTGAAATCAACATCGACAAAAAGCTCCGAGTTGGGCAGGGAGAGATGGGTGAGATGCCCCGTCCCGTTTTTCGTCTTTTTAAACTCTTTGGGGTGCATGAGGATGACAAATTTCGTCTCTGTCTGGATTGGTTGAATCGTTGCACACAAACAAAGTTCCGTAGGTCGATAGCAGTGGTAACACGTTGTTCTCATCTCACTCATTTTTGGGCAGCTTGCTCTCTTAGTTTATCTTTTTTACTTTTTCCCTTGCCTTTGACGGGTTCTGGACCTTTTTCTTTTATCGGTGCATTACCTCGTAGCTCAAACCCCTCTATTTGTTCCCGTACAAGTTTAATATTGGAGCGTTTTTCGATCAGTTTAAAATGATCTTGCTCCTCATATCCGATAAAAGAGACGGCAAAACCTGATTTTCCTGCTCTTCCCGTGCGCCCGATGCGATGAATATAGTCCGCTGGTGAACGTGGGAGGTCGAAATTGACGACACAGCTAATCCCCTCAATATCAAGACCCCGTGCAGCAATATCCGTTGCAAAGAGGATACGGATTTTTTTGGCTTTGAACTCTTTGAGGGTGAAATTACGCTCCTCTTGGAGGAGATCACCGTGAAATGATTCCGCCAAAAAGCCGTATTTTTTGAATTTCGCCGCGATATTATCAGCCGCGCGTTTGTTCGCCATAAAGACAAGGACTTGTTCCCATTTTTCACTATTGAGCAGATGGCGCAACAATGGACCGCGATTCTCAAGATTCACTTCGATGAGGCGTTGGGCAATGGTCTCAACCGTAGGCTCTTCGGATTCTATCGTGATTTCGATAGGGTTTTGAGTGATTTTGGAGGCAATAGTAACCATTTTTGCTGGATAGGTCGCTGAAAAAAGGAGGTTTTGACGCTGTTTTGGAATCTCTTTTAAGATGAGTTCCAATTCTTCGGCAAACCCAAGATCAAGCATTTTGTCCGCTTCATCTAGGACGAAAAACTCCAAATGAGAGAGATTCATCTGCTTTTTCTTCACGACATCGAGAAGTCGTCCCGAGGTTGCCACGAGAATATCACACCCCTGCTGAATCGCATAGAGCTGATCGCCGATACTCTCCCCCCCTATAACGCTCACCACTTTTGGTCTTTTAGGTAAAAATTCACCAAATGTCTCAAACGCTTGGGCCACTTGCAAGGTCAGTTCTCGTGTTGGGGTGAGGACCAGTGCTTTTATTTTCGCTTTTCCCTCTCCAACATTTTTCGACCAAAGCTGTAAAATTGGCAAGACAAAACTGGCACTTTTACCACTCCCCGTCTGAGCCCGTGCCATCACATCATGACGTGCGAAAATGAGGGGGATTACTTTTTCTTGGATGGGAGTTGGAAGGCTATAGCCACTTTTATCAAGTGAACGAAGGAGTTGCGATGAGAGTCCGAGTGTGGAAAATGGCATGGGTGGGGTATCCTCGTAATATTTAAACGTATTTTAGAGGATTTGGGCTTTAGGGGAGGTTTGAGCGAAATTCACACTATCTCATTTACGCTCTAAATTTCAATTGTATACACGTCCCCTCGCCACTATGCGATTGAACATTCAATCCGATGGAATAACGATCACAATACCGTTTTACGAGACTTAGACCGATACCGTACCCCGCCATTGTTTTGTCACTTTGATAATAACGGTCAAATATTTTCATCAACGTCACCTCATTCATCCCAATCCCTTGATCGCAAATAATAAGGGCATTTTGGTCAAGGGTGAGAGTGATTTGAGGAGATGAAGAGGAGTATTTCACCCCGTTATCAATGAGATTATCAATCACTTTTGCCATTCCGATAGCATCAAGCTTGACTTCACGAGGTTGGAGATCAAGAGACCACTGAACACTCGGATACAAAGCGCTCAAAAAAGTAACTCTCTCTTCCACCAAACGTGCCAAATCGAAGGAAGTCACCACCTCCCGCTCCATCTGCTTTTGAATCATATAATCAAGTTCATTGTATCGCTGCTTTAACATCGTTGCTGCCAATTCGATCCGTTCCAGCCGTTTTTGACTCTTCTCGTCCGTGTGGGTTTTACGCAACATCGTCACATTAGCGGTAATCGTATTGACAGGAAGATTGAGTTCATGGAGTGTCTCTTTGGAGAAACGGTCGAGATGATAAAAATGCTCTTTGAGCGGTTCGATAGCAATATGAGAAAGAATTTTTCCCAATCCAATCGACGCAATGAGTATCCCAAAGGCAATAATCCCCCATTGCTGAATCTGCAATACCTCACGCAACAAATAAATAGCCCCAACAATCACCGCCGATCCCATAACGAAAAGGGAAATAAGAGCGATTTCTACGCTACGAAACAAGCCGATACCCTAAACCTCGAACATTCACGATACGGTCATTTCCTATCTCTTGTTTCAAGCGATTGATATAGACCCGAATGGCTCCCTCGCTCACCAGTTCTGAGGCACTCCATAGCTCATCCATCATCATATCTTTGGTGACAATCTCTCCTGCATTATGAACCAACAACGCCATTAATTGGTACTCTTTTGGGGAGAGAGAAATCTCATGCCCTTCCAAAAAAAGACATTTATGCTGGGTATCCAGACATAACGCTCCGACGCAATGACGATGTGAAATCAACGGTTTATATCGGCGTAAAAGGGCATTGATACGAATAAGTAACTCTTCTATATCAAATGGTTTTTTCATATAATCGGCCGCACCGTTTTTAAAGGCTTTCGTCAATACAGAAATATCTTGATGAGAGGTAAGATAAATGGCAGGTGTTTGATCGTTTGCACTGCGCAGTTCAGCAAGAAGTGAAAGCCCGTCAATCAAAGGGACATTAATATCAAAAAGATAAAGAGCAAACTGTGATTCAAACGTCGCATCCAATGCCTCTTGACCGTTGGGACACAATGTTACTTCAAATCCCTCTTCTTCGAGAAAGTCTTGAATCGACTCCCCAAAAAGTCGATCATCCTCAAGGAGGAGAATTTTAATCGACACGCTCAATCGACCATTTCAAGGTTTCCCCTGCCATCATCGGCACAATCGAACCGTACATCTCAGGGACAACAAAATCATGCTCAACCAGAACAACTTCTTTGTATTCGGCACAAATGCCATAAATACGTTGAGCGTTATCACTCACAAACGCTTGCAAGTTCTCCAGCTTATCATGTTCGTCGAAGATTGCACACAAAAGCTGCAACGCTATGGGAGCCGTGAATACCCCTGCACCACATCCGCAGGATTCTTTCGCATGGCGTGGGTGAGGAGCAGAGTCAGAACCGAACATCACTTTGGGATGAGCTTCGAGGGCGATTTTCAAAAGAGCTTCACGATCATGCGGTCGTTTGGCAATCGGTTTGCAAAAGAGATGAGGACGCATCATCCCCCCCGCCACATCATCAAGGGTAATCATCAAATGGTGCACTGTAATCGTGGCATAGAGGTTCTCATATTTATCCAACATCTCCACCGCTTCACGAGTTGTAATATGTTCCATAACGATTTTCAGTTTCGGAAAATTAAGGGCAAGCATCTCATAAACAGACATAAACTCCGCTTCCCGATCCATTACAAACCCATTGGTCTCACCATGAACACACAAAACAATCCCCAGTTCCGTCATCGCATCCAGTGTCTCACGCATCGACTCAATATCAAAACTCTCAACGCCCCCTTCAGAGTTGGTGGTCACACCGCTAGGATAGAGCTTAATCGCTGTAATTTCATCTTGAACACTAATCAAAAAATCTCGGCTGTAGTTTTGATAAAAGAGGCTCATATAAGGTTCAAAGTCATCCGATTCCATCGCTGCTTTAATACGATGACGATAGCCTCGTACATCCTCCACTGTTTTCACAGGAGGGACAAGATTGGGCATCACCAACGCACCGCTAAAGCTATACGAGGTCAATGGAGCTACAGTATGAAGCATCTCCCCATCGCGCAGGTGAACGTGCATATCCAGTGGCATCGTTAGCGTTACACTCTTCACATTAGACCTTTAATTGTTTTTGCGCTTCAGCAATTAGTGCATTCAGAGCTTCTTCATAATGAGCAGCTTCTGATTCTTCTGTTGATTCAAAACGGGTGACAAGAACAGGAGTCGTATTACTAGCACGTACCAATCCCCATCCCTTATCAAAAATCACCCGCACACCGTCTACTTCGATAATTTCTACGATTGCAGGAAAATCGGCAGGGGGAGTTTTGAGTAGCTCTTTGAGTTTATCAATAAGAGGGAATTTTTCGTGCTCCGTCGTTTTCACTTTGATCTCTTCCGTTGAGAATACTTTTGGCAATTTAGCAATCTCTGCATCCAAATCAATTCCATCGTGAATAAGTTCTAACATCCGAAACGTTGCGTAAATCGCATCATCATACCCGAAATAACGATCCGCAAAAAAGACGTGTCCACTCACTTCACACGCCAAATCAGCGTGCATCTCTTTCATCTTGACTTTGAGATTCGAGTGTCCTGTTTTGTACATAATAGCGGTTGCCCCACGCTCACGAAGAGTATCGTACATTACTTGTGAACATTTGACCTCACCGATGACAATAGGATTTTTCATCTTAAGGGCAAACAGCAATGCCATCATATCCCCCTTGATATTATTCTTGTGGGTCAATACGGCAATACGGTCGCTGTCTCCATCGTAAGCAAAGGCAATATCCCCTTTTTGTGTGAGCACTTTTTTGATGTCATGAAGATTCTCTTCTTCACTTGGATCAGGGTGGTGATTGGGGAATGTTCCATCAGGATCAACATAAATACCAAAAGCATCCAATTCCAACGCACTAAAAATATCCACCAATCCAAGACCAGCAACACCATTACCACAATCGTAAACAATACGTTCTTTCATCCCTTTGAGATGGGAAAATTCTTTTATCATAAAGGCTTTATAACGACTCAACGCATCAATATCCGTCACATCGCGTGGTACTTTAAGAGGAAAAGGGAGAAGATCGATATGGCGACCGATACTGTAAATTGATTCACCGAAAAAAGGAAGTTTATTGATCGTGATTTTAAATCCATTGTATTCACTAGGGTTATGAGAACCGGTAATCATAACCGAAGCACACGCCGTAACCCCATCAAACTCTTGGTAATTACAAAAATAGTTCACAGGAGTAGGAACCATCCCCATCCCCAATACTTTCATCCCTCCAGCGTTCAAACCAGCACTCAAATATTCAAATAAAATCGGAGAGTGAGAACGGGCATCATATCCCACCGCTACATATTCGCCATATTGACGCATCTCATCCGCCAACGCATACCCCAAACGGGTAACCGTCTCTTCATTCAACTCTTCTTCAAAAATTCCTCGGATATCATATTCACGATAAATGCTCATTTTTTTCCTTTTGGTATCATAGTTGCTAAATTATACATTGGGAAAACTAAAAGAAGGTTTTTATCAACTTATCAAAACGTTACAGACATTTTACGAAAGAGGTAATAAAGATTAAGTTGTAGTAAAAGTGGCTTTAAATGCCGTAAAAAATGAGATTTTATGTGTGGCGGACGAGGAGAGATTCGAAAAAATCCTACCATTCTTAGTCTCTATTCTTGGGCGTTTTTGGGCTATTTTTATAGTTGTGCTATAATTCTCAAAATTATCTCAAAATGGATTAAGCTTTATTTGATCACTTAATGTATTATATTAATTAGTAAATATAGGATTAAATTTATAATTAATATTGTTTACGTTAATTATGATTAATATGATATAATATATCATTTATAAACCTAATTAACATTAATATATTTAATAGTAATTTAATATATTGCTAAATTAATAATACATAAGTTTAAATAAGTTGTTATTTGATTATTTACTTATTTTTAATATTAATAGTTGTTATTTATACCTATTTAGTTATATTATATTTCATAATTCCTCATAATTATATAAATATTTAAAAACAATTTATATATAATTATTATCTTAATATTTATTATTAATATAATAATTTAAGTATTTCAGCAAAGCTTAATCAATTATTTATTAATCTTATAGTTATAATATAACGTTTTTTGCCTTCGGGGTGTTGGGGCTTGCCCTGACCATCACGGGACGTGACCGCTCTTAGCTCCGTTCCCACTTTCCAACTGCAAACAGTTTTCTCGGAGGCTAGACATTCGCCAACCATAAGGCAAACTAACCTCTCGATTCAAAGCTCTCTTAAAAATGGATATAGCAGGATTCTAACTCTACCGACGCGAATAGTGGAGCCAAGCTCTCTGCCTGATCTACAGAAAATTAACTCTCCATTTCTCTTTCTCATTTTCAAAATTATCTTAATATCACCTATCCCACGCGCCTGTTCTGGGGGGACCCGCGACGAAGGAGCGGGGATGGCGCGTGCGCCCTTGTCAACTTATCAAAACTTTACAGACATTTTACGAAAGGGTAATTTTTAACTGATTTTCTTTTTTTCTAAATTTCTGCTATCATTTCAATGTGTACAAGAACTAATCTCTTTCCACCTGGTAAGTGGATAGAAAGATACAAAGGCGTAGGCTTTCGGGCTTACGCTTTTTTTTTGTCAATTTATTTGGCAGGTAGGGTGGATGTGGGCAGTATCTCTTGAAAGGAGATTTGTTTCTTGACACATTTTATTTTGATAGCATTTCTAATCTTATTGGTATTTGTACCGGTATTGCATTAGTCAAAAACTGGGTCTTACCACCCCAGTGCTATCATTTCAATTTATATTCAAAGCGATTCTATCTAATCCTATCTCTTTCTTTTCATTAACATCATATACTCCTAAAATTGATTCTTTCTTAACTCCATTAAACCATCCTATATGTGTATTTTTTGCTGTTGTCTCTGCGTAAAAATAATATTTTCCATCTATTTCCAAGCTTGCTGTATGTGAATATAAATTTGCTCTATCTTTGAGATACACTGCTACAAAGGCATGATCTTTTGTGTAAACGATTACACATTTATGTTTTCGTTCAACAAGTATGGATGCGAATAAAAAGGATTTTTCGTCACAATCTCCTCCTACCTTTATAACCTCTTGTGGTGTTCTGTCTTTTATAGATACGGTATAGGGTTTATTTGTTACGTATTTGAAAGCTTGATCAATTTCACAAACTTCTTTTCCTTTACAGTCTCTTGATATTATGTCTGTTATATATTTTACTTCTCCATGCTCTTCAACGTTATAGATGTGATATTTATCTCCTAATTTAATGATTCCCTTCTCTTGGTTATTTTCTACATTGATGACTTGATTTTTTTGAATTGGCTCTTCTGATTTAAAGAATTTATCTTGAATGATTATTGAAGAGAATAATACAATGATAGGACCTGCAAAAATCCAATTACTTACAGGTTTAAAGTTTTTATTATTCAAAATCTGACAGCTCTGCCATGATAATATGGTAAAACTTTTTTGCTCTTGATTGTGGTAATTTATCTATTGCTTTGTTGATTTCTTTTTTTAAAAATTCTTTGTCATTTAGATCTGGCATTACTTGTTCGTTTTCAAAATGACTCATAACTATTTTATGTAGTTCGGGTCTATTCCTTTCCCAATTCTTGATTGTGTTCTGATCTATTCCTAATATTTCCGATATTTCTTTTTTAGTCATAATAATTACACTCCATTAAGCTATATTTTATACTATTTAAGATAATCTTTCCTAAATCAAAATAATTAAGATTTAATATCTAATTATTTAAGACATACGGAGTGATAGCCATGAAACAAAATAACCGCCAAACCTTACCTCTCGGTAGATCGACAAAAGCAGAATACGCAGGTCTATCACTCCCAACGTCAATTATATCGAATTATGAAATATCTTTAACTGTAGAACAGAAAAAACAATTCGATTGCTATTGTAAGCGTTCATGTATTTCACCTTCTCATTTGGTCTCTTTTATTGTCTGTGGATACATTGATGAGATTCTTATGCCTAAAGATTTAATTGAATGTTAACTCATTGGCATTTCTCACATTTATTAATTTGAGGATGTAAGCCCAATCCGTCCCCCTTGCTATCACTCCGGGGACGTTAAAAAATGGAAAAGATAGAAAAAAATTTTGCCTAATCAGGAGTGATACCATGAGTCAAGTTATTAGCCGAGGTTTTGATACTAAGTACGAAATCATAGAAGTAGGTTCCATCAAACCGGGTGGATCAGGAACAATGGAAGGTCGCCCATATAATGCTTCCGTAAAATTCCGCTCTCGTAATGTTGTTGAACGTATGGATGAACGTGTAGGGGTTCAAGAAGTTGAAACTACAATTGAATTCAAAATCATTTGTGAAAATGAAGAAGAAGTAAAACTCGTTTCCGAAGCTATTCGTAAATTGCGTGTTATTAAAACCCCTTTCTATATCAGCGGTGATCTTCCCCGTAAATATCAAGGCGGTGACGTCTTTATGGTCGATAGTTTCGATCACGGTGTGGCTTTCCTTAAATCTGTTGAATCAGCTCTTCAAGCTAGAACAGTCCAAAAGGTTAATTGATGTTGTTGGCGGTCACTGAGTCATTTATTAAGATGTCCTTTCACGTAAGCCCAAAAACATCTTTAAATCCAAAAGGATTCCCAATGCAAAACGTTAAATCATTCTACACCAAAATCGGTGTTGTTGCTACTGGTGCGGCTGTTATGGCTTCAAATGCTTCTGCTGCTTTGACTGCTCCAACTTTGGACACGTCTGACTTTACAACTGTTGCAGGTGCTGTTATCGTTGCTCTCGGTGCAATGTGGGCTATTAAAAAAGCTCTTGGACTTATCCGCGTATAAGTTAATCGGGGGACGCCCCACTCTTCAAAGGGTTTATCATGGGTCTTGGTCTTCCGTCTGCCGATCAGTTTAGCAATAATGTATTTTTAAACGTTCCCGATTTTGATTTATCCGATTTTTTAATTGTAGCAGGTGTTGTTCTTCTTGCGTTAGCGTCCATGTGGGCTATCAAAAAAGCTCTTCTTCTTATCAAAGGTTAAACTATGCCACTTCCTACAATCGATCTCTCAAACGTCTCTTTGCTCTTTGGTTCTGCCCTTACCGCTTTTGCTGTCATTTGGTCAACAATGAAAGCTATTCAACTTCTAAAGGTCTAATTATGAAAAAAACTATCATTTCGTTATTTTCCTTATTTGCCCTTTCTCACGGTGCAGGTGTTTATGATACTTACAGTTTTACTGATACAGAAGAAAAATACGCTCTCTTTTTCTGTAACTATTATACTTCTTCCGATATCGTAGCCACTGGGTTGGCTTCTAATGATGCAACAAATATACTTAATCTTCGTCCTATTTCATCTCTTCTTAATGTTTCAAATATTTCTACTGTAACAGGTACCGATATGGAGCGACTTCGCGAAATCTCTCATATCGTCTCTATCCCTGACCAAAACACTACCATGACTGCATACAATGCTCTTGGTGTCAAAGTATCTGATTTTAACTACTTGATGGCTTTGTGTGGTCTCCTAATAGGCTTCATTTTCGCATTCGCTCTCATTTTTTCAATCCAAAACATCGCAAAGGGTAAATAATGGAAGTCCTCGCCGTTTCCTCCGATCAAGTGTTTAATTATTTCTTTTCTATCGGCGTTTATTGGGGTTTTATGATGGCTTCATTTTTTGCAGTTTTAACGCTTTTTAGGGCTTGATTATGAAGATTAAATTATCACTTTTGGCTTTTTTATCAATTTTATCTGTTGATGGTTTTTCTGTTGACTTTACAGCTTCTTGTCCTATTCCTGCAAATCAATCTTGGAAACCCGTGTCTACTAACGTTCTTTTTGGTGCAGGAAATTGGGGTGCTCTTTATTGCGATGGTGATTCTGATTATCATCTTTTATATTATCATCCATCGGGTGGAAATGTTTATCGAGATGTGTATTCACATAATTCGTTATCTTGTCCTCTTGGAACTATATTAAATAAATCACAAGTTTGTGAAGCTCCTGTTTTAAGCGATTTTGATAAAGATTCCGTTGGATGCTCAAAAGCAGGCGGTACTTTCATTTCAACGGGAACTGAACAAGTTGGTGGAACTTCTTACGGTGCTTCATTTTTTGGGGGTTCTGGTATTGTTTTAGGTGGTGATATTAAAGCTGTCACTAAATGCGCTACGCCTATGGAGGTTGTTCAATCTGTTGTTTCTATTGCAGGTGGGTTGATTCCTATGCTTTCTAAATTGTTCGGATCTCCTGCTCTTAAAAAGTTGACGAATACAATTGTTTTAGATTCATTTAAACAATTGCCACTTTTTAAGGGTTCTAATAATATGCCTGATACATTTGTTCCTTTGCCTCGTTTACCTGCTCCTAAATCTCCCTCGATGGAGCCGACTATTGCTTTAAAGAATACTCCTGTTCCTTTCAAATCTGGTGAAACCACTCCCTCTCGTGCTCCACAAATTACGGTGGACACCGCTTATTCTGCTGTTAAAGATATTTATATCCCTGTAAAATCTTCGGGCGACCCTGTTTTAGATTATGCTGTTGTTAATCGTGCAAATACTTTTATTCCTACTGATTTACCAATGAGTTTATCTTCTGTTGTTCCAACTGTTGGTACTTCTTATATACCTGTACGAGAAACGTTTGATTTTTCTCAAGTTATGCCCGATCAAGTGCAACCGCCTATCATTGCCAATGTTCCAACTACTACAACTAAAACTTCTTTTTATAGCGGTGCTGATCCAATTGATGCTTATCGAACTATAACAAATTACCCTGATGGCTCTTCATCATTGCAAACGGTTAGAATAAATTCTGCTACTCAAAGTGGTGATTTGACTGTTACTAATCTTGCTTCAACGGGTGAATCAAACACTATAACCCGTCCTTTTATTGTTTCGAATTATGCACCAAATTCATCTTCAAACACTATTCCATCCAATCCAATTACCTTTACTTCTCCAATGACTTCTTCATCTCCAGTTACTATTCCTGATCCTCAAAACAATATTTCAAATATTTTAAATCCTGATGGTAGTACGGTTATGCATACGACTAATGGGACTACATATACTGTCAACTCAAACGGCAGTACTCAAACAACTCTTTCTGATGGTACGACTTCAACTACCGCTTCAACAACTACCTTTCAATATGACGGAACTTCTCAAACAACTTTTCCTGATGGTACAATAAAAACGGTTGCTTCTAACGGAACTACACAATATGCTTCCCCAACAGGTCAAATATCCTCAACTGCTCCGCAAACATTGTATAAGCCCTCTTTTCAAGTGACACAACCAACTTCAAGCACTACAGGTACGGCTTTAATGAATATTGATGGAAGTACTTCAACAATTAATTCAAATGGTAGTGTTATTACAGCTAATAAACCTGATGGTAGTACAATTGTTGTTAATCCTGATGGTAGTACAACAACAACTAATTTTAATGGTACGACTTCCTCTACTACTTCAACTACAAAATCATTGCCTGATGGTAGCATTCAAACTACCTATCCTGATGGTTCAACTAAAATTATTATGCCAAATGGTTCTGTTCAATATGCAACTCCTACAGGTCAAACAAACACCATAATCCCACAAACTCCTTCTAACGCTGATGGCACCACTACAATTCATAATGCTGATGGCGGTACAACTACCATTAATCCAAATGGTACGTCTACAACAACTAATCCAAATGGCACTACTACAACCGCTAATTCTAATGGAACAACCACCACAACTAAACCTGATGGTACGACTACAACATCTAAACCTGATGGATCATCTACAACACATCAACCTGATGGCACGACTACAACGGTTTATCCTGATGGTAGTACATCAACATCTCATCCTGACGGTACTACTACAACAACAAATTCAACAACTACAACCGCCACTGATGGCACTACTCAAACAACATTTCCTGATGGAACTACAACAATATCTAAACCCGATGGTACCACTACAACAACCAAACCTGATGGAACAACAACAACGACTAAACCTGATGGTTCTACTCAAACAACGTTTCCAGAGGGTACAATTAAAACAACGGCTCCTGATGGTACAACAAAATATACTACTCCAACTGGTCAAACAACTTCTCCACTACCTCAAACATCTCCTACCACTGGTAGTAATTCTTGTTCTTCGGGTGGTGGTGAAACGTGTGCAACTGATTTAATCAATGCAAAGATGCCTAATTTTTCGTTTTCCGATATTGTCGATTTTTCGCTTTATGATGTTGCTCCTATTCGTGATATGGTTGATAGCACTACGTTAATGTTTGGAAATATTAAAACTCAATTAGATAGTGCAAAAACCACATTTGATACCACGAAAGCTATGTTGGATGGCTCTTGGAAAGCTCCTGTATTTGAAGAGGGTTCGTGTGGTGATTCCATGTCGTTTAACTTTCATGGTCGTAATGTAGATTTCTGTCCTCCTGTAATGAATTTCACTTCACAGTATTCACCGCTTTTTTCGTCGGTTACTTCGATTGCAGGCACAGGCTTGGCAATTAGTATTTTTTTAGGAGGTTTTTAAATGGTTGCATTATTTGAAATGATCGTTGCGGGTTTCATCCGTTTTTTTGCTTTTTTTGGTAAGTATGTTGGTTCTTCGAATGCTAGAACTATCTTTGATATGCTTCGTTTCACCTCTCGTAAAGCGTTTTTAGTTATCCTTGTTGCTTTGATCCTCGCATTTGTTGCCCTTGCATTCTCTTTCTTTTACTATATGATCTCCGTGATTACGACTGTCTACAATTTAATATCTCATTTAATCATAATGATTCAATCTCCTTCAGGTATTGGAGGTGGTACACCATCCCCTATGCTTCAAGGGGCTATGATGCTTATTAATGCTTCGGGAATTGCTCAAGGCATATCTTCCGCATTTCCTTTTATAGCTTCGGCTCTCACGTTTAGATTAATGGTTGTTCTCTACCGCGCCATTCTAAAACTTTATGAGTTCTTTGTAGTACGTTTCGGCGAAATCATAGCACTTGTGACGGCGGCTTAAGATGCTTGAATATTACACAGGTGTTCCCGGTTCAGGAAAAACTTACCGCGCTGTCGATCATGTCTATAATTGTTTTCTCGATCAAAAATCCAAAAGTTTCGGTAAGTATTCCCGTTTCTTTACCAATATCAATGAGTTTCATTTTGAAGCATTCAATGAAGATATAATCACCGATATTGAGCCAAAAAAAGAGATAAAAAAAACGGTTTTTAGCATTCTAAAAAAAGCCAATGAATTGTCAAAACTTCCAAAAAAAGAGATTGAAATTGAGGAAGATGACGAAACCGAATCAATTCCCTCACAACCTAAACCACAAATAGCTTATCAACTCGATATGGATGCCCTCCTAATCTCTCTTACTGAACTTCGTGAACGCTATCTTTCAAAGGCTACTGATTCGGAATTAATGGAGCTTGCTGATAAGCTTAATCTTTCAAATACTCTTTTCGTCATAGATGAAGCACATAATTTCTTTGATGTTAAAAATGATGTCTATGTTTGGTGGCTTTCCTATCATCGACACCTCCATCAAGATATTATCCTTATCACTCAAAACCTCTCTTTGATCTATCGTAAATATTTAACATTCGGTGAGTTCTTTTACCGTGCTGTTCCCTCCTCTCTTCGTATTCGTAGTGGTGTTTTTACCTATCATCAGTTCATTAAATATCAACTTTATAAAACTTCTCATACGGATACTATCAAAGTTAAATTTGATCAAAAAGTTTATGCGCTCTATGGTTCAGGCGCAAATACACAAAGCAAAAAAGTAATCTATAAATTCATTGCTATAGCGGTGGTGCTTTTCGTTATCGTCGCTATCTTTTTTAATGTTGTGGGTTCATTCTTAGGTGGTGGTTCATCGACGGATTCAAATACCACTCAAGGGAAATTTCAAAATGTTCCTAGTGCTTTCATTGATCGTACTGTTGCTTTTTCAGTTGTTTGTATTGGTTTTGATTGTTCGTGTTTAGGTCAATCTTTTTCGTTACCACAGTTAAATAATTATAAGTCTAAATACAATCTTCAATCTATTGAAACGACTGTTGTTGGTGATGGTGTTTTTATTTATTCATTCGCCCGTAATGACAAATTCCTAAAGGAGGTTCTAAATGTTTCGTCTGATTCTTCCACTGGTAATTAGTGTTTCACTCTTCGCTCAATCTATCAGCCTTTCTGATTTAGCGTTTATCGTTCAAAAGAAAGATAAGGTTAATCTTATTTTTGCTTCTGACGTTCCCAAAACCTTGATGGTCGATTTTCCAACTGATTATTCAAAGTCTACGTATATGCCATTTTTTCGTTCTACCCTTGAAGCTAATAATCTTTTCATTCGTGAAAAAGATGGTATTTTTCTTGTAACCGCTTCGGATGCCACAAATGGACAATCCAACTTAACACCCACAGGCTCCCAATCGGGCATTCTCCAACCTCCACCCCCCTTGATGCCATCTAATTCTAATCAATTACTCCAACTTCCACAATCTTCACCAGGTCTAAGTTCAACCCCTGAAATGGATTATAAAATCTCTTTCATTTCCCATAAACTCGACTTTTTACAATTCGATGATGTAAAACCTCTCTTGGAGTTCTCAGGCGTTCCTTACTCATTCTCAACTGTTTCAAAAACAATCACTTTCAAAGAAAATAAACTCAACAAAAAACTTATTCATAAACTTATTGAAGAGATCAAGACGATTGATGTCAAAAAAGATCAAGTCACCCTTAAAATCACTATCTTTGATACTAACCTTAATAAGCTTCGTGAAATTGGTATCAATCCAAATCTAAACTTTGATTTTGATGTGCTCACTAGGGCTGGTGCATTAATTACGGGTTCAGCTGTGAACACATTTAAAGGATCATTGAAATTTCTTCAAACCTCGGGTGCGACTAAAGTAGATCAATCCACTTCTTATTTAATTTCAGATGCAGAACAACTTGATTT